>CACWIG010000009.1 GCA_902760955.1 uncultured Ruminococcus sp.
CAATTGGCGAACGTTTTCATAATCAATTTCACCGTTTTCATTTATGCCGTAAGATTTTACATCAAAGTACATGCCTGAAAAATTAACGGGTGAACCGTGAGATAAGTGTCCGCCGTTTGACAAATCCATTGATAAAACTCTGTCGCCGGGTTTCATTGTAGCCATAAAAACAGCCATATTAGCCTGAGCACCCGAGTGCGGCTGAACATTGGCATGCCCCATGTGAAAAAGCTCACATGCTCTTTTTTGTGCGAGTTCTTCTATGACATCAATATATTCACATCCGTTGTAATATCTTTTGTGCGGTTTGCCCTCTGCATATTTGTTAGTCAAGACGCTTCCGCATGCTTCCATAACAGCTTGCGAGGTGCAGTTTTCGCTTGCAATAAGTTCAATTGTATTGCGTTGTCTTTCAAGTTCTTCTTCAATAGCTTCAGCTATTTGCGGGTCAACTTTTTTTATATGTTCTAAATGCATAAAATCCCTCCCCATGCCTAAAATACATGATAATTATATTATCAGTATAACTTTAAAGCAAATTGTAAATTTTAACCTAAAACATATAAATGGAATGCATAAGCAAACAAGATACCGTAAGCGGCTCCGACATATACTTCTAAGGGTGTATGCCCTAAGAGTTCTTTTAATTTTCCGCCGACGGCTTTCAAATCATGGTTGTAAATTTCTTCCATAATTTTATTTACATCTCCTTCTTTTAGTAATTCTTGGGCTTCTCGCTTTGCCTTTTCTAATTCAAGTTGAGATGTATGTTTCCTTTTCAATATTTGATGCCCAGGAAAATTCAATCTGAAGGCAGGCACCGTTATCAAATTTAATAAATCCCATAGCAAGATCTTCTACATCAAAAGTACCTTCGCTTTTTTTATCGCCAAATGACGAATTAACAGAGTCTGAAACGTCATTGTCAGCAAATTTTGCGTACGTACAGCCTGACACCGAAACAGGTGTAGGGTTTCCCATAAGCCATATGGCAAGGTCAATCATATGTACGCCCAAGTCTATAAGCGGACCTCCTCCTGACTGTTCCTTGGTGGTAAACCAGCCACCCTTACCAGGTATACCGCGTCTTCTCTGCCATCCGCAACGTCCGCAGTAAATTTCGCCCATTTTTCCGTCCTCGATGAACTTCTTGAGATACCTCGCATCTGCTCTGTATCGGTTATTTCTCATAACCATAAGTTTTTTGCCCGACTTTTCAGCAGCCTCCTTCATTTTGAGAGCCTCCTCTACAGATACTGCATCAGGCTTTTCGCAAAATACGTTAATACCTTTGTTGAGTGCCTCCACCGCAATGATTGAGTGCAGATAATTCGGTGTACAGATATCTATAAAATCTAAGTCACAAGAATCCAAAAGCTCTTTATAATCTGTAAATTCTGCAACATTTTCAATGCTGAACTGCTCTTTGAAGCTTTCAATCTTTTCAGGAAGAATATCGCAGATAGCCACAATCTCAACATTATCAAAATCCTTATATCCAGGCATATGTGCAATACGGCATATACCACCGAGTCCGATAAGTCCTACCTTTAACTTTTTTTCCATTTCAACAAACTCCTCTTTAAAAAATTTTTTTAATTTTTTTGTTTTACTATAGCATAATTGAATTTTTTATGATATACTATTTTTATTCAGAAATATCAATTTTTTACGATTTAGTAAAAAAGGGGTGAAAATGTGGAAAACGTATTAGAGAAGCCGTTTATGATAGACGGAATAAAAAGCTGGATTCACTGCATTGAAATGAAAGGAGCACCTATATTGGGAAAGAATATTCCGAGCAGGTGTCATTTTCACGACTATATTGAGCTTTTATATGCTGTGGATACGTGTGGTTATGTATGGCGTAACGATAAGAAAACAAATTTTAACACAGGAGACTTAGTTGTTGTCAATTCGAATACACCTCACGAGCTGACCTTTGAAACCTTTTCAAGATATATTTGCATAAAATTTTCGCCTCAGATATTGTATGCAGACGAAACATCATTATTTGAGTTCAAATATATGATTCCCTTTTTAAGTGATAATTCTGTTCAATGGACATTCAGAAATGATGAACTGAAAAATGTGGATATTGAGAGCTTACTATTTGAAATAATTGACGAATGGAAAACAAAAAATCCTGCGTACGAACTCATTATCCGCGCAAATCTGTTAAAACTCTTTAGCGGAATTATTCGTTATTGGCACGAAAACAATATTATAAGCAATGAAATAAAAATAACCGATACGCTAAAAAAAGCTCTTCTATATATCGACGAAAATTTTGATACCGTAACAGAGAATGATGTAGCCAAGTACTGCCATATGAGCTACAACTATTTTTCCTCTGTTTTAAAAAACGCTACAGGAAAAAGCTTTACCGAATATATTACCTTCTTACGCATAAGCAAGGCAGAAAGACTTTTGCTTTCCACCGATAAAAGTATTACGGATATTGCTATTGAAACAGGCTTTTCCACTTCAAGCTATTTTATATCAAAATTCAAATCGCATAAAGGTGTAACGCCGAAAAAATTCCGTAAGAATATTGGGATGAGCGAAAATAGTCTAAATAGTTAAATTCATTATATGCCAGACTGTTTTCTGTATTTTGTTGGAGTGGATTGTATGAATTTTCTAAATATTGACAAAAAATACTCAAATTAAATAAATATATAATATTTTAAAGGAGAATGTATATGAAAAAAATAATTTTTACAAAAAAGGATACTGCAGAACTTTTAGATGTAGCGGACAGAGCTCCCGACAAAGGCGAAGTCCGTGTGAAATTGGCATTTTCAACAGTCAGCGCAGGAACCGAACGCGCCTTGGTAACAGGCAATCCCGGCGGCGGTGATGGATTTAGATTTGGTTTTCCCTCAAGCTCAGGTTATAGCGGAAGCGGAATAATTACAGATATAGGTCCTGAAGTTACAGATTTCAAAGTTGGCGACAGAGTTATGGTTCACGGCGGCGGACACGCTCAATTTTGCACAGTTCCTACAAAAGAGTTAGTCCTCGTTCCCGATAATGTTTCTCTTGAAGAAGCCGCACTTGTTATAATAGCAGGCTTTTCACTTGCGGCAATTCGCAAGGCAAAAATAAATCTCGGTAACAGCTGTCTTGTAATGGGTTTAGGAATACTCGGACTTTTTTCAATACAGTTTGCCAAGCTCTCAGGTGCTTATCCTGTAATAGGAGCCGACCTTTTGCCCGAACGCAGAGAACTTGCAAAATCTCTCGGCGCAGATATCGTTCTTGACCCTACTGCTCCGGACTTTTCAGAGCAATGTAAAAAACTTACACCTATGGACAATGGTGTAAATTCCGTAATAGAAGTTACAGGAAATCCAAAAGCCTTAAAGCAGGCATTATCAAGCACAGCAAAATTCGGAAAAGTTATACTTCTCGGCTGTACCCGAACTATGACCGAAGTTGACTTTTATCACGACGTACACTGTCCTGGCATAGAATTAATCGGCGCCCACAGTGGTGCGCGTCCGACAGGTGAATCGCACTCAGGCTTTTTCACTGAAATGGACGACTGTCGTGTAATTCTTTCATACCTTTCCGCAGGAAGACTTGATTTTAAGCCTATAATCAGCGAACATCATTCACCCACAGAAGCAACAGAAGTCTATTCAAGATTGGCTTCAGGAAACTTCCCTATAGGTGTTCAGTTCGATTGGAGCTTGCTTGACTAAACAAACTCTTGATACATATAAAAAGTAGCGGCAAAATTGATTTTGTCGCTACTTTTATCTGTGTTTTATATCTTTTTTAATATCATAATTTCCGATGTATAGTCTCTGTTTCCAATTCGCCTTAAGCCTATATTCATCAAAACCTCACCCGAATACTCTCTTCCTGTAAGTTCGTCCCTATACATACAGTTTTCTTCAAGACCTTTTAGTTTAATAACAAACTTTGGTGATGATGGCGCTCCCTTTATCACAAAGATTTCAACAATAACAGTATTTTTATCTTCAGAAACAAATTCCCATACTGTCATATTATCCTCAAATGGAGATTTAATTCTATACATATCACCCTTGTGGAAAACAGAGCTGTATTTCTTGTAAAACTTAATCTGCTCTTTAACGCTTTCAAATTCTTCGCTACTTAGCAAACCGAGGTCAAGTTCATAACCGAACTGTCCCGAATACGCAACGCGTGCTCTTGTATCTATATCGGTTGTGCGATGCACCTGATGATTTGGCACAGCAGATACGTGTGCCCCCATAACATTTGTGGGATAGCCATAACTTGTTCCTGCCTGAATAAACTGTCTTTCCACAGCATCGGTATCATCACTTGTCCAGAATTGGTCAAAGTAATAGAACATACCCATATCAAATCTTCCGCCGCCGCCTGAACAGCCTTCCATAAGGATATGAGGGAACCTTGCTTTTAATGTTTCAAGCACTCTGTAAAGTCCAAGCATATATCTGTGAGCCGTTTCCCTCTGTCTGTCGGCAGGTAAAATAGCTGAGCCGATTTCGCTCATATTTCTGTTCATATCCCATTTGATATACTCTATATTGGCGTTAGCGAAAATATCAGAAAGAGTTTCTATAATATAATCGCACACATCATCTCTTGAATAGTCAAGAATTAACTGATTTCTGCCCAAAGAGCGACTTCTGCCCTCTACGTGCAAGCACCAATCGGGATGCTCATCATAAAGCTTGCTGACCTCTGAAATCATTTCAGGTTCAAACCATAATCCAAATTTAAGTCCCAATTTGTTAATCTTTTCGGCAAGTCCCGAAATGCCGTTGGGGAGCTTTTCCTTATTAACAAACCAATCACCCAATGATGTATGGTCATCATTTCTCTCACCGAACCAGCCATCATCAAGAACCAATAATTCAACGCCTGCTTCAGCAGCCTTTTTTGCAATGTTGACAATTTTTTCTTCGTCAAAATTAAAATAGGTTGCTTCCCAATTATTTAAAAGCACAGGTCTTTCTATATCTCTGTATTTTCCTCTGCATAATCTATTACTGATTAGCTTATGGTATGTATGGCTCATTTTAGAAAAACCGCTATCCGAATACACCATTACACATTCAGGGGTATTAAAGCACTCGCCTTTATCCAGCTTCCATTCAAAATCAAATGGGTTGATACCTGTATATAATCTTGTTCTGTTATGAGTATCAACATACACTCCCGACTCAAAGTTACCGCTGTATACAAGGTTCATACCATATACATCACCGCAATCCTCAGTCGCATTTTTTGAGGCAAGGCATACAAATGGATTAAAAATGTGACTTGATGCACCTCTCAGACTCTCAACAGATTGCTTTCCGTGAGATAAAGGACTTTTTTCGATATGTCTTTCTCTCGCCCATTGACCGCTAAACTGTACAAGGTCATAATCCATATCAGGCAAATGAATACAGCCTGACATTACATTTTTCAATTTAACTACACTATTGCCGTCATTTATTATCGTATGACTTCTTGTGATTACATCTCTGTCATTATACGCCGTATATCTTATTACAACCTTTACCCCTGTAAGCTCGTCTTTTAAATAAAGTTCTAATGTCTGAGCCTCGCTGTCGGACTCAACATATGTGGCAGGCAAGCCGTCTATCTTTGGTTTACCGTCATATATGTTATATCCTTCATAATACAACTTTGAAATAGTACTTCCGTCCTCATACTGTGCGTGGAACACAGGTGTTCTGTAATCTCCGCTTCCGTATGTAGGAAATTCAAGAGGCAAAGCCGTCAATGAAATTGCATCATCAAAATCAACAGACCGTACCGAAAAGCCTTCGCCTCTGTAATACCTAAATCCAAAATCAACCATATCATCTATGTTATATGTTTTATTTATTCTTTTTCCGTAATGGATATGTATAGGCAGCTTATTTTCATAAATTCCTATAACATAGCTTGTGTTAGGGGTTTGTAAATTAAAAATTTTGTTCTTTTCGTCATAAATTATGGGCATAATATTTTACTCCTTCTGTTATTAAAATTTTAATTAATAAATTCTTCTTTTAATTTGACTCAATCGAGAATTTCTGTGGTGAACACAGGTGCAGGCAATCCCGTATCATCTGTCAGATTAGGAGCCTCAGGATATTCACCCCAGGCATATCTGGCATAAATCGGTTTACTTACGGACTTGCTTGTCAGAATAACTTTGTTGCCCTCTGTTTTTGCCTCTGCATCGTAGAATACATTATCCTCACCTGCAACCTCAAACTCCATAAGTTTGCTTGCATTAAGTGTTCCATCCTTTATTTTTTTGGAGGTGATTTTGTCAGCATACTTTTCTTTCGGCATAACTCTGAGCACACCTGTACACTTAAAGGTCAGAATTAGCTTATTACCATTTTGCTGAGAGCTTTCATACATAGGTCCTGAAACATCAATATCTGCACCGTAACAATCACGGAGAGCGTATGCGGCAAATCTCTCGCCGACAACTTTTTTATTCCAAGGGTGAATATCCTCACGACAGCTTCCCGTGCCGCCGTCATAGTTGCCAAACACATCTGTTAGAGCAACCATACCTGTATTCTTCTTGACTCCAACAGTTTCAAGAGCCAAAAGCTGTCCCTGACGGACTAAAGATTCATCAACCTTATATCTGGTAAGCTGCGCCCAATAGAAAGGCAAATCTCTTCCCCATTTACTACGGTAGCTGTCAATAAGTCCCGTAAGTGCATCTCTGTATTCAACTGCGGACATATGAGTTCTGTATTGGTCAGCTTCACCCTGATACAAAATAATACCTTTGATTTTCAAACGTTCAAACGGATATATTCTGTTGTTATACAAATCTCCGTCCGCACTTGTAAACTTTCCGTTGGAATATCCTTTTTTAACCCAGCGATTGATTTCGGTATCACCGACAGCAACATTTATTATACCGATAGGACTATTTGTTTCCGATTGCAGTTTTCTTGCAAAATAATACCCTACCGCCGAACAATATGCAACAGTATCAGAATCCGCCTCTCGCCACATCACTCCGTCACTTGGCGGATTATCAACAATTGCCGAAGCACCATCAGTACCTTTATTCCAAAGGTTGTATATACGAATATTACTGTTTTGGACATCAGATTTATTATTAAGCTCTGCGGCAGAATCCTCCCCTGCCATCATATAATAATCCATATTTGATTGACCTGTACAAAGCCAAACATCACCAAAGGTAATATTTTTATATATGGCACTTTTGCCGTCTGCCTTAACAATTAAATCGTATTTACCGCCTGCAGAGAATGTACCTAAATTTACTTCCCAATCTGAGTTGGCACCTACTTTTGCAGACTTGACAACCTCACCGCCAAGTGAATTTTTTATAATAACCTCCACAGTTGCATTTTTAGGAGCTTTACCCCACACAGTAAATGGTTGCTCTGCCTGAACCATCATATTCTCGGTAAACACCGATGCAACTGAAAATTCACTGGATGCATCATTTACCCTGAAGGTCAAAACAGACGGAATTGCCATTGAACCATTCTTGTCCAGGACAGCAACTCTGAATTTGTCGCCATCTTCCTCCGTTAAATTATCAAACAATAACTCAAACTCTGTTTCTCCTTTAGCCGCAAAGTTCTGTTTCAAGGCACTTCCCTTTTTCAGAACACCATTTTTATTAATAACGCACGCCAATATGGTCGCAGATAATTCATTACCCTCATTATAACCGCACAAGGATAATTTAACGGCACTCTTACCGCCCTGGGATTTTGTCTTTGTATAACCCGATGTACCCATCCATTCGATTTCGCTTATATTTGAGTTGGCAGGTATATCGGTCTTGAAGTATCTAAATTCGCCAAGTCCGCTGAAGTCTATTTCATTCCAGGAATTTTCTGTCTGTTTTGTTCCTTGAACAACAGCAAGCTCGACAAAAGTTTTATTATCCTTTGACGCATAAAATCTTGTGCCGAAAGAATTATTGATACTTTCCGTTATTTCACCTGTATAATATCGAATTTGCGAAAACATAATGTTTACGCCCATATCCAGAACAACAGACACATCTTTATCAAAAGACGGCACAGAAGAAACATTGCCGTCATACAGTTTAAGAGCCTCTTCCTTTGTTCCGTTGTTGACATTTAGCTTTTCAGCAACAACACCTCCGACAGGCTCAACCTTTTCGTTTTGCATATAGATGCTCAGTCTTCTGCTTAAAATATCACCAGGAAGTACATATTCTGTTTTAGCAAGAGCAGGACTGACTGTTAAAACAAAAAAAGACAGCACCGCCAAAAAAATTATCACAACCCTTTTTTTCAGCATATAACCGTCTCCTTTAATAAAACAAATTTATAACATTTTACTACATTTTATTATATTTGTCAACACATATAAGGGGCAACAATAAGATTATCATAACCTCAATTTTCTGTATTTTCAGCATATTCCTCTCTTTTATTAATCAACCTGATAAAAGGCCTTTGTTCTATGGCAAATTTAGAAATTACATCTATCTTTTCATACTCTGCAGAATTTGTTATCACAACTATTGTTGTTAAATCATATCCCTCTTCCGCAATCAATTCTGCATCAAATTCTATCAGAGGTTCGCCCATTCTGACAAAATCGCCCTCCTCCACATAAGAATTAAAATGCTTTCCGTTTAGATTTACTGTATCAATGCCTATATGCATCAATATCTCTGTGCCATTATCTGACATAACCGCAACAGTGTGCATACCATTTGTAATACTTACAATTCTTCCGTCAACAGGCGACACAAGGAGATTGGTTTCGGGAATTATTGCCGCACCTTCCCCAAAATCGCCCGAAGCAAATAGAGTATCACCTGTATCCGATAAATTAATTATCCTTCCTTTAATTGGTGCATACAACATATCAGATATATTCTCGCTTGTATTTCGTCTGCTGCCAAATAAAACAGTTGTGAAAAAGTGAGCTATTGCTTTAATTATCCGATAAAATATATTTATATCTTTTTTGTCTATGTCAGAATTATTAAAATTTCCTATGCGGTTCAGTTCTGCATAAACATTATAAACATTACTGCCTATCACCACCTGATATTGTCCATAGCTTGACAAAACACAGATTACACCTCTTGTATTTCTCAATTCTTCTGTATCAGCTATATCCTCATTCAGTAAATTAAACCTCAATCTTGTTACACAATACATAAGGGATATAACATTGGACTCTCCACCTATACAGCCTAAAATCTTTTTTGCGATTTTGTTATAATCCATTATACCACCTCCGTCTATACTATCATTGACAGAGAATAAAAATTTATCCATAAAATGAAAAAATGAAAAATTATTTCAGATTTTGTACAATGTATTTGATGGTATAATATAAAGAGGCTGTTAAAAAAGTAATTATCGGGACGTCGGGGACGCCGTCCCCTACAATGTATTTTGCATAATAGTTAAACATAATACAAAATGCAGGTGTTGGCGAATTACGACAAACCGCTATGTTTTACTTTTTTAACAGCCTCTAAAATTATGTTCTATATTGAATCTGAATCATTTAATATGTCGTCAATAGCATCACGAATATCTTTTTCTATTTTTTCGTCTTTGCTGTCGCTTACTGAATAATCTGAATTGTCAGATTTATCGCTGTCAGACTTATCTTTCTCTGTATCATCAGAGTTATCACTGCTTGCAATAACAAAATAGTTATCTTCATCAGGTTTATATACGACAACATCGCCGACTTCTATTCCTGATAGTATCTCAACTATTGTGCCATCTGAAATACCATATCTAACAGTTACTAAGGAACAGCCCTTTGGAACCTTTATATCAGGATGTGCAAGTTCATTTTCAAAGCTCTCATCAGCAAATCTATCTTCTGCCTCAGCATTTTCTTCGTTTTTAACAAGAACAAGTGCATTCTGTCCGTCAGACATCAACAGAGCATCCTCAGGAACGGAAACAGCTTTGTTTGAAGATGCTAAAACAACCTTAGCCTTCACCTTCATTCCTGCCTTCAAACCCTCAGGTTCTGAAATCGTTACACCAACTTCATATCTTGGATTGCCTTCTTCATCGGCTTTGCCCTCTGAGGAAACATATGCTATCTCTCCTGCAAAGGTCTGAGTCGGAAGTGACAGGGCAGTAACAGTTACATCTAACCCCTTTTCCATTTCACGAACTCTGTACTCATCAACATCAAACTTTAAGGTGAGAGTGCTGTCGTCAATAATAACCATCATAGGATTGTTATCATTTGTCATACTAACATTATCACCGACTTTATTATACTTTTCAACTACAACACCCGAAACAGGTGCCTTAATTGTATAATTTTCCAGCTGACGCTGTGCGGATTGAACGTCAATCTCACCTGATTTTTTTTCATATTTGGAGCTTTCTTCCGAATTGATAGTGTTCTCAGACTCAAGACTTGCAATTACTTGTCCGATTGCTACTGTTCTTCCCACGTTCACACTTAAAACGGCAATCGTACCCGAAACGTACGAAATCAGCGGAACCGTCGTTCCGTCTGTTTTAAGAATTGTACCTATTGTGCTTCCCGCATTAACCTTGCTGCCCTGTTTTATCGTCAAACTTTTTATCACACCAGCCTCAGTTGCAACAATACGCATATTACCTAAAGAAGAATTAGTCCTTAACGAACTGTCGCTTGCCTTTGCCAAATCATTTTGGGCTCTCTCAACCGATAACTTTGCATCAGTATCGTCAATTTTGTATAATACATCACCTTTATTAACCTTGTCACCGACTTCATACTCTGATGTGACAATCTTACCTGCAACCAATGATGTAATATTGTAGCGTTCCCCTAATTCTAACGTGCCTTCAACATCCATTGTACGCATAATATTTTCTTTACTTGCTACAACCTGTGCATATTTTCTCAATGGATTGGTATATGTAATTATGCCGTAAGCAGAAGCCGACAACAAAAGTGCAAGTATAACAATTCCTGCACAAATCGAAACAAGACGATGATTTCTTATAAAATATGTAATTACGTTTACTTCCTCGTATTCGTACTCATACTCGTCATCATCGCTTTCTTCCCTTAAAGCATCGTTATTCTTATCAAGACCTGCAGCCACTTCATCCAAATTAATTTTTGCTGTGTCCTGCACCTCATCTGTGCTGTCGGTATTTACATATTCACCTGTTTCCTCATCATAAAAAATGTCATCGGAAACCAGTTCATTGGAATTTACTTCCGCCTTATCGTCGGAGTTAAACAGAACAAAATCCTCAGGATTATCTCCTTCACCTTTATTTTTTTTAAAAAAAGAATTCATTATATAACCTCCTTGCCGTTCAAATCGGCAATTTTCTTACATATACACATTATATTAGCCACACAAACAATAATATAGCATATATTTACTAAAACTTTGTTAATTAAGTGTTAATTTTAACCCTGTATTTGTAAACAATTATGTAATATTTTCCGATACCATAAATATAAATATAGTAAGACCAATCCCAAAGATAAGGAGAATAAATATGTCAACACTCAGTTCTATAGTAATAGGAATTATCTCACTTTTCATTCTTTACATACTATGTAAAATATTTATAAGTCCGATTAAATGGCTGTTTAGGCTGATGCTCGGCTGTATAGCAGGCGTTGCCGCTATGCTAATATCAAACCTGATCTTATCGGGACTCGGAATAACATTTTCCATAAATCCGCTTACTGCTATGATAAGCGGTGTACTTGGTATACCAGGAATGGTTTTGACTATTATATTACAGGGAATGTTGTAGGTTGTTTCTTGCAATTACAACTCTGTCCCTATCCTCAATATCCTTTAATACTTCAATATGAGAATATCCGTTTCTTTGTAGGATTTTAGAAACAGCTTCTCCCTGATTATACCCAATCTCAAATCCTATAATTCCGCCGTTTTTAAGACGTACAGCAGACGCTATTCTCTCATAAAAAGTCAATCCGTCATTTCCTCCGTCAAGTGCTTCTTTAGGTTCAAAGCATTTGACTTTTTTATCTAAGCTGTCAATCTCAGAGCTTTCTATATACGGAGGGTTGGATACAACACAATCAAAACACTCTGTGGGAAAATTATTGATTAAATCCATCTGTGTAACAGAATAATCTCTCTCACCTATCAGGTTTTCTGCATTTTTGTTGGTGACACAAATTGCTGTTCCTGATACATCGTAGAAATGCATCTTAATATTTTTCATATATTTTGCAATACTTATTCCTATACATCCACTGCCGCAACATAGGTCAGCAACAGCCAATTTTGCGTTATTATCAAGTCTGTCAATTACTGCCTCAACAAGAATTTCTGTATCTGCGCGAGGTATCAGAACGCCGCTTTTAACATAAAACGGCAATGACATAAACTCACATTCATTGACGATATACTGAACAGGCTCACCCAACGCCAATCTTTCGGCATATTTATAAACAGCATCCTCTTCCTCTGATGATACCAGCTTATCACCAATCAACATCTGCGTTTTGCTTATGTTAAGAGCCTTTGTAAGTATTAATGTAATATCAGCATCACAGTAATTGCAATTCTTTATCTCCAAAAATCTTTTTACAGAATGTCTGAGTTCCTTAACATTCATCAATTATCACCATTTATCTTCGTCAGCATTTTCGGGAATAACAGCTTTCAGTGAAGCAATAGCCACCTCTATCTGACTGTCGTCAGGCTCATTTGTTGTAATATGCTGAAACCACATTCCAGGTTTACTTATTGCGTGTGTAAAGGCGTTATCGTGACGGCCTGCAAATTTGATTATCTCATAAGAAATACCTGCAACAATGGGTAACAACAGTAATCTGAAGAAAAGCCTTGTTACAACCCAGGGCAAAGCTGCTAAGTATTGTCCGATAAAGGGAATCATTGCAAACTTATCCTTATCCCAAGGTATAATTGAAAACACAAGTATACTTATAACCATAACAATTAAAAGAAAACTTGTTCCGCATCTCGGATGCAATCTTGATTGCTTTCTGACATTCTCAACCATAAGTTCAAGACCTTTTTCGTAACAAAAGATTGACTTATGCTCTGCGCCGTGATACATAAAAACACGTTTTATGTCCTTCATCTGCGAAACAGCAGCCAAGTATACAAGAAATATCACAATTCTGATTAACCCCTCAATCAAAGCGAGTATTGCTTGGGAAGTAACAGCATCTTTTATAAGTCCTGTGAGGAACGCAGGGAGCAACATAAATAATCCCACACTCAAGAAAAGTGAGAATATAACTGAAATATAAATTACAGCATTTGTCGCCTTTTCCGAGTCAAGTTTCTTTTCAAGCCACGCTTCAAACTTAGACGGCTCCTGCTCTATTGGTTCGCCCTCCTCATCCACATCAAAGAACTGAGCGGAATACATAAGCGATTTAACTCCAACAATCATCGAATCAAAAAAATTCACACAACCTCTGATTATAGGAAGTTTAACAAACTTACCCGTTCTCACCTTTCCGAGAGATTGTTCATCTATTGTTATCTCGCCGTCAGGCTTACGGACTGCGGTAGCAATTTTTTTAGGTCCGCGCATCATAACACCTTCTATTACGGCTTGACCGCCAATAGACGTTTTATGCATCGAACAGCTCTTTTTGTTGTCTTCCATATTTCTCATAGCCTTTCTATATCTCAAAGCATTTAATATCAGTATATAGTATATCATACATTGATTTATTTTTCAATACATTTTTATAAAAAGAACACTCCAACATAATATTTACCCATATGTTTCAATAAACGCAAAAGGGACCGTCTTAAACAGACAGTCCCCAAATTTTATAACTGAACTATAAATTATTTTATAATAATAATTGTAGCCTCAAAAATTCCGTTGTTGTACTTACCTGTAACAGAAACATTTGAACCCGTTTCGATATTTTTAACAGAAGAGCTTATACCACTGCTGTTTAAGAATGTTGTAGCTGAGTTGTAGTATACACTCTGTATGTTGCCACTATCATCCTTAACATTGATAACCTTATATGTTGTATTCTTGCCTGTAACAGTACCTGTAAATTGTCCGTCCTCAGTTGTCGTGATTGTTGAAGCAGAAAGGGTTTTAACCTCATTACTGTCAAGTTTAGCTGTAACGGAAATATTCGGACGCAAGCTGTATATATCTGAAGTTGCGCCTGCAACTGTGATTACAACATTTGAACGCAGCTTATATGTTGTTGATTTTCCATTTGATTGAATTGTAACCTTAGGCTCACTTGAAATAATAATTTCAGTTAAAAGACCTGAAATATTTTCTGTTTTACCCTCAGCAGTAACCTTTGTTACCTTGCCGTAGCTCAACTTAAGTGTAACAGCATCACCTGATGATAAGTCCTTAATATCTGCTGTATCACCATCTCTCTTTACGGTAACGCCCTTTGATGATGCCACATAAGTTGCCGTATTGCCTGATTTGTCAGCAACCTCAAAGAAAACGTGGTCATCTTCGTCATATGATGCCTCAACCAAAGTACCTTCGACCTCACCGCTTGTTTCTTCAACAGAGATGCTTGTAACCTTAGAACCTGTAAGCACAAGCTTTACAAAATCATTCACAGATAAATCTGCAAAGTTTGCTTTTGAATCCTTAATAGTAACACTGCATCCGTCTGCGACATTATACTCAGCAGTATCATCGGTATTTTCGTAATCGGCAACAGTAATCTTTTTGCCTGTTGAGCTTTCGTTTCTTGACTTAACCACACCATAGACAACAGTTGTTTCCTTTTCGCCTGCAACGCCTTCTACAACCAAAGCCTTGCCGCATACAACAACGAGATTAACAGTTGTATTATCAGCGATATCAGAACCATCACCGATTTCACCATCAACATATACATTGGCTGATGCATTGAAAGAAT
The DNA here is from genome assembly GCA_902760955.1 of uncultured Ruminococcus sp. Classification (GTDB taxonomy): domain Bacteria; phylum Bacillota; class Clostridia; order Monoglobales; family Monoglobaceae; genus UMGS1820. The sequence goes on from CACWIG010000009.1 coordinate 14,872, forward strand.
ACTGTTTTCCATCAGCAAAAATTGATGTGTTCTTTGCGCTTTCAGCAACACCCGAAACATACTCAACATTCATCTTGTCCATCATTCTGGCAAGCAAAGTCGCCATCTGAGCACGTGTAAGTGTGGTAACAGGTGAGAATTGTGCCTGCTCTCCGTCTGCAGCTGTCATACCATTCATAATTCCGTTTGCAGTAACATACTCAACATAAGGTCTTGCAGATTGCGGAATTGCAACATTATCTGCGTAGGTAGGAGTTGATACGGAATATGCCTTAGCCTCTTTATCAGCACCCATAAGCTTTGCCATAAGCATAGCAGCCTGGTATCTCAAAAGCTGGGTGTTCGCATTTGCAGAAGATGCATAGTCAACAAGTTCACTCTCTTTAAGTACACCGCAGTATAACAAATAACTCAACTCATTAGTATATGTAGTGTTATATTTTTTTGCGATATCGCCATACATCTCTTTTGCGTTATTAACTGTCTGAGAATACTTACTGTCTTCAAAGCCAAGCATTCTTGACATCAAAATTAAACATTCAATCTTAGTGATAGCGTTATAAGGACGGAAGGTGTTATCCTCATATCCCTTAATATAGCCTGCATCTGTCATCTTTTCGATTGATTCTTTCGCCCAGGATACAGTTGCATCATTATCAACATCGCTGAATGATGCCGCCATAGCGGTGAAAGATATACATGACATAACCAATGTCAAGCATAAAACGATTGATAATACTCTAAATTTTTTCATTTTTATTCCTCCTGAAAAACATTATTTAATCCAAATACCACATCATATTCAGTTTGATATTAATACTATACCATATATATTGTAATAATTCAACCATAAAATTTAAATTTTAAAAAAAATTTTACATAATACTTTTTTTGGCATACATACCATAATATTATCGGTTTATTTTTTAGTATACAGCACAAAATAACAGCGTGAATAACAAAAACTTCTAAATAGAAAAACAAGAAAAATTCAAAAAAAATTTAATAGGAGGAAAGATTATGGCAAAAAGATTTATTCCCCTGTTTCTGGTTTTCTGTTTTCTCATATCGGGAATAACAGGAGTATCCGCAACAGGATATCAATTGGATGACGAGATTACAACGGCATCCGCAAGTGACGAAGCCATCGGGGCAGATGCCTCGTCTGATTATCTGACATCAGGACAATCAGGCAGAGCAATGCCGCGCACATCGTCTGTTACACCGCCTGTAGAGGGCAGCACAGACGAAGGCGGAGTTATAACAGATAATAATGCTAATGTAGATGAAAACAATTCTAAGAATAACGGTATGGCATCAACGCCTATTGACGAAATCCCAGGCTTGTCAAGGTACAGCACAAGAACTGTAAGCCTTGCCCCCGATATTGCAGGCACAAAATACGAAGAGGCTGCTGAGCTTCTCGGTGCTCTCGGTATAATGGTCGGCGATGCAGAGGATGGTGCCTTCAGACCAGGTGACAATATAATCAGAAGCGAGATGGCAAAGGTCGCTGTTTATTCTGTAGGCCTTGAGGATGTGGCTATAAACTCAAACGGCAGTACACGTTTCCCTGATGTTCCAAGTGACCATTGGGCAACAGGCGCAATCAATGTTGCAGACCAACAGGCAATGGTAATCGGTGACGATGACGGCAGATTCCGACCTGACGACCCTGTAACCTTGCAGGAGGCGGCAACAATAGTTGTTCGTGCATTAGGTTATGAACCTGCAGCGGCTGACAAGGGCGGTTATCCTGCAGGATATATGTATATTGCCTCTTCAAAACAGCTTCTCCGCGGAATTGACGGAGCAACAGCAGAACCTGCAACAAGAGGTGATATAGCGCAGCTCATATTTAACGCTCTTACAGTAAACCTTATGGAACAGGTCACATACGGCACAGATATTAAGTATGAAGTTGTAGATAAGACCCTGTTATATGACAAATTAAACGTAGAAAAAGGCTACGGACAAATCACAGGTACGGGAGAGACCACTCTCACAGGCGGAAACACAACCTCAGAGGACAGAATACAGATTGACAATAAAATCTTCTTAGAAGGTGAAAGCCAAGCTCGAAGCCTCTTGGGTTATAACGTATTATACTATGCGAGAATTGACAAGACAACAGACGAAAAAACTCTTATAGACGTAAGACCTCAATCTAACAAAAATAAATCTGTTGCAGTTCCTGCAAAGGATATTGTTTCCATCACAGGTGACGCAGACGCTACAAAGACCTTTGAATATTGGGCAAACGATACAGACAGAAACACCAAGACAGCTCAAATCGCAGGAGATGCGGTTTATATCTATAACGGAAAGTATAAGGAAGGTGTTACCAACGAGCAAATGAAACCATCATCAGGTAATGTAATCCTTCTTGACTCAGACACAAACGGAATATATGACATTATATTTGTAAATCACTTTACCAATATAGTTGTAGATACCGTTTCCACAGTAACAGGAAGAATAACAGACAAGTATCTCAACGGCTCCCTTGTTCTCGATAAGAATAATGCAGAAATTATGTTCACCCTTACCAAAGACGGACGTAATATAAACATTACCGACTTAAAGGAATGGAACGTTATATCCTATACAATCAGTGATGACAAACAGCTAATCAAAGCCTATGTATCTGATGCTTCTGTAAACGGAACAATCACCGAGGTTACAGACAAGGGTTACAGAATAGGAAGCAGTACAGACCTTTACAAAAAGGCACCGAGCTATCCTAACGACATCAACCTCCGCGACAGAGGAACATTCTATTTGGATATAGAGGGAAATATAGCGGCAGTTGACGAAAACGCAACAGTTGCAACGGAGGCGGCTCAGAAGTACGCATATCTTGTTGATGCGGCAATGAATGACGGCTTTGAAACAACAGGACAGTTTAAGCTTTACACTTCAAGCGGTGAAACATCTGTTTTGACAAGCACAGAGAAGATGCGTCTTAACAAGTCATATTCAATGAAGGCATCTGAGGTCATAGCGGCTCTGGAAACTTCGGGAAGCATAACACCGCAGTTGATAGTATACGAAACAAACAGCTCAGGCGAAATCACAGCTATTGAAACAGCAACCGATGGTACAGGCACAGGCGCACCGAACAAGGGTGTATTCACGTTGAATATAAAGAAAAACGATATGATTTACAAGAGTGCATCCTCAAAACTTGGCAACGTGGGAATAGATGCAAATACCATTATATTTGATATTCCTGCAAGTGCTGATAAGGATACAACAAAATATTCTATCAGAACAAAGAACTCGCTGTCAAACGACTCAAGCTATAATGCAATGGTTTATGACTTGCAGGAGAACTATCTTGCAAAGGTAATAATCATCACAAGTTCAACAGGAACAACAGCCGCAGAATCGCCGATTATGGTGGTTGACCATCTCAGCGAAACTCAGAACGAAAACGGTGAAATAACCGATAAGTTGTACGGCTGGCAAAGCGGAGAAGAGAAAAACCTTTTGGCATATGACAAGACAATTCTGAGAAAGACCGTCGAAGGCACATCAACAACCTTACTTGAAAAGGGCGATATTATCCAATACCGCACCAACAGCGCAGGTGAAATTGACGGAATAACTCTTCTCTTTGACAGCAGAGCAAAGAACACAGAGTTTATGAATAACATCACAGACGACTTAACAACTGTTTACGGAAAGGTAACCAAGAAGTTCAGCGGTAGTGTAAACGTAAGTGTCAACAGCGAAATCCGTAACTTTGCAACAGGTGATGCCATAGTTTACCTCTATGACTCCTCAAGAAATTCAAGCAATATTCAGGTGGTATCCGCATCTGATATCGAGATTTACGAAGAAGGCAATGAGGCACGACTGTTCTTGAGAATTTATCAGGACCAGGTAAAAGAAATGGTTATCGTAAGATAACAAAAATAATTGGAACGGCTTAGTCCGTTCCTTACATAATGCGACTATTGTTATCAATCTTTGACAGTATAAAAAATAATGCACAGCCAAATACTTTAATAAGAGTACAAATCAATGGGGAGAAAGCATATGACAAATAAAGTTGAAATTTGCGGTGTAAACACATCTAAACTGCCTGTTCTTTCTGAGGCTGAAAAAGCGGAACTTTTTGAAAAAATAAAAAATGGTGACACAGAGGCACGACAAAAATTTATTTATGGAAATCTACGCCTTGTGTTAAGCATATTAAGGCGGTTTAACAACCGAGGCGAAAACATAGACGACTTGTTTCAGATAGGCTGTATCGGTCTTATAAAAGCATTGGATAATTTTGATACCTCCCACGAAGTAAAATTTTCCACTTATGCTGTACCTATGATAATAGGCGAAATCCGCCGTTACCTGAGAGATAACAGTTCAATTCGCGTAAGCCGTTCCATACGTGATACTGCATATAAGGCACTTGCCGTCAAGGAGCAGTTGACAGCTAAGAACGGCAAGGAACCTACCATAGACGAAATTGCCAGGGAAATGGATATTCCCCGTGAGGATATCTCAATCGCCTTGGATGCTATCTTAGACCCTGTTTCTCTGCAGGAGCCCATATACCACGACAGCGGTGATGCTGTCTTTGTTATGGATCAGATTGCAGATGATAAAAATATAGATGACTCCTGGCTGGAAAAAATTTCATTAAAAGAGGCAATGAGTAAGCTGTCCGACAGAGAGCGCAACATATTGACCTTACGTTTCTTTAAGGGTAAAACCCAAATGGAAGTCGCAACGGAAATAGGTATTTCGCAGGCACAGGTGTCACGCCTTGAAAAAAACGCCTTAACGCATATGCGAAAATTTTTGTAATCATAAAAAGAGGCTGTTAAAAAAGTATGCCACAGCGGTTTGTCGGAAACCGCCAAACCCTACATTTGTGTGAAATTTAAGCATCATACAAAATAAATTGTAGGGGACGGCGTCCCCGACGTCCCGAAAATCACTTTTTTAACAGCCCTCTGAGTGTCTCCTTGCGTAAAAGGATGTTGGCACAAAGGATTGTATAAAGACAGTAACCAAGCATATATGGTATGATTACATAGAACTTGCAGAGGATATTCGGCAAACACCCAAATATGCAGATTTATATAAATTACGAAAAGAAAAAATCGAGAGAGTGTTTGCAGATGCAAAAGAAAAACACGCAATGAGATACACTCCATACACAGGTCTTGCACAGGTAACAAACTGGGTAAGGCTTAAGTTTGCAACAATGAATTTGAAAAAACTGTCAAAATGGAAATGGAAGAGGAACAATACCCCTTCCAAATTAGTTGTTTTGATTGTATATTTAATAAATATGAAGAAGAACCCGATTTTTGCTTGATGTAAAATCGGGTTCTTCGACAGTCCGAAGGTTTATCTTTGCAATAAATTAAATATTATTCGCAATCACAACCGCAGTCGCAACCACAATCACATTCGTCAAAGTCAAGCTCTATAACTTCGCCGCAATCAGGGCAAACAAAATCACCTGATACCATATCGTCGATATCTTCATCAGTAAAGTCGATTTCTGCACCGCACTTGTCGCAAACAATAGTATATAAATCTTCATCGTCGCAATCGCAATCATAATCATCTGCATAAATCTCGTCGCCCATTATCTCAATAACGTCCTCAATCTCATCAATCTTATCAGCAACAAAAGCCTGCTCATCATCAAGAGCCTCAAGTTCGTCTGACATATCGCAAACGAGGTCAATAAGTTCGTTTATGAGTTTTCCTTCAGCCTTTTCAGTATCAAGATTAAGTCCGTCTGCTAAACCTTTGAGGTAAGAAGCACGGTTTGTAAGTTCTGACATAATAATCTCCATTCCGCCGCCCTGCGTCGGCATAAATAATAATTAAATTTCTCTTATCCGCAGGGCAAGGAATGATAAGAGATTATTGCGCCCATGTGCGTTTCCGACCAAAGGGAGGAAAATTTCGCACGGGCAATTAAATCCGCCGGAGGCATAACGTGAAAGGAACTTTCACGTTATTCTCCATTCCGCCGTCCTGCATCGGCATAAATTATTTAAGCAGGTTAATATACAACAGATACTAAACTCTTGCGAGATATTCACCTGTTCTTGTGTCAATACGGATAACGTCACCCTCGTTGACAAACATAGGAACTGTAATAACAGCACCGCTCTCTACCTTAGCGGGTTTTGTAACATTAGTAGCGGTATTACCCTTAACACCAGGCTCGGTTTCTACAACCTTAAGTTCAACATTTGTAGGAGGCTCTACAGCAAATACATTTCCTTTATAAGAAAGAATTTTAACTGTCATATTCTCCATAATGAACTTAAGAGCATCGCCCAACTGCTCCTCACTGAGAGGTGTCTGCTCATATGTTTCTTGGTCCATAAAGTAGTAAAGACCGCCATCTTCGTAAAGATATTCCATTTCCTTACGCTCGATACGAGCCTGCTCTACCTTTTCGGTTGGGTTAAATGTACGTTCAACAACGGCACCTGAGATGACATTCTTCATCTTTGTTCTGACAAAAGCCGCACCCTTTCCAGGTTTAACGTGCTGAAACTCAACAACCTGATATACGTTTCCTTCAAACTCAAAAGTGAGTCCGTTTCTAAAATCACCTGCACTTATCATCGGTGAAAACCTCCTTAAGTTTTTATCCATAATTAGTTATTTAATATTGTATACTAAAAATTCAAAAAAATCAAGTCTTTTTTATCCTTATGTTGTGTTTTATGTCAATTATATTGAAAAACAGCATAATATTTGACCAAAATCAAAAAATATGTTATATTTAAAAAGCAATCCCTCAGTCAGCTAACGCTGACAGCTCCCTTTAGGCAAGGGAGCCTTCGAGATACAAATTCGGCAGGAGCAAGCCCCTGCCCTACAATATGGAATGCAAAATTCAAAATAATTTTTTTATTGCAGTTGGGCTTTTCGGGCGATTCGTGAATCGCCCCTACAATTATGCAAGGGAGCCTGAAATAAACACAGAAAGAATGAATATTATGAACAAAACAATTATTGTTATCGGCGGAGGTGCCGCAGGAATGATGGCGGCAGGCACAGCCGCCGAGAGAGGCATAAATGTTAAATTAATAGAGAAAAACAACCGCCTTGGCAGAAAGATAATGATTACGGGAAAGGGCAGATGTAATTTAACCAACGCCTGCGACGACGTTAACACATTACTTAAAAATGTAGTGACCAACAGCCGTTTTTTATATAGTGCCTTTTACAATTTTGACAACTTTCAAACCATATCCTTTTTTGAAAATCTCGGCGTAAAAACTAAGATTGAAAGGGGAGAACGTGTCTTTCCCGACTCCGATAAAAGCTCTGACATTGTAGATGCTATGCGTAAATATCTTATAGATAACAATGTGGAAATCATAAACGATACAGTTGATGAGATAGTTGCTGACTCTGCGGCAGTCACGGGTGTCAGATGCTCCAAACGCGGTTTTATCAGTGGAGATAGTGTCATTCTTGCCACAGGCGGAATTTCATATCCTGCCACAGGCTCCACAGGTGACGGCTATACCTTTGCCGAAGATTTAGGCCACACAATTGTTGACCTGCGTCCCTCACTTGTACCCCTCACTGTTTCAGAGGATTGGTGCGGTGAGCTTTCGGGACTTACACTTAAAAATATTGCCATCACAGTAAATAACAAAAATGGCAAAAAGATATATTCGGACTTTGGCGAAATGATGTTTGCTCATTTTGGAATAACAGGACCTGTTATTTTAAGTGCAAGTGCATATTTAAAAAATATGGCAACAGACAGCTACACCATAACTCTCGACTTAAAGCCTGCACTTAACGAAAAACAGCTTGACGAGAGAATTTTACGTGATTTTGCTCAGTATCAGAACAAGGACTTAATAAACGCTTTGGATATGTTATTGCCTAAAGCCTTAATTCCTGTTGTGATAAGACTTGCAGAGATAGAACCCCACAAAAAAGTAAACTCCGTCACCCATCAGGAAAGAATGCGGCTTACGGAGCTTATGAAAAATATTCAATTACACGTGACAGGTTTTTGTCCGCCTGAGCAGGCAATAATCACATCGGGAGGTATTAACGTCAAAGAGATTAATCCCTCAACAATGGAGTCTAAAATTATAAGAGGTCTGTTTTTCGCAGGCGAAATCATAGACGTTGATGCACTGACAGGAGGCTTTAACCTACAAATAGCGTTTTCTACGGGCCGCCTTGCGGGCACTTTCTGCTGATCTTCTTCTGTGCTTCATACGTATATTGTTTTGAATAGTTGCCTCAATTACGCAAAATACAATTGAAAATACATATGTTATACCTGCCGATATCCAAAATCTTGTCATAATTCCTTCGATATCGGCTTGTTTCATATAATGATACACAATTGTTATCACAAGACAATGTATCAGATATATATCATAGGATGCATTTGCAATACTTGACAGAAAACCCTTTCCTCTCTTTTCAAGAGATATGGTAAGGTTGTTTACATAAATATAAAAGCCAAATATTGCAAACAAACAGAACAGAACAACAATGACAGGCTCATAGGTATATCTTATAATTCCGCACAGCTTCATATAAGATAATATACAATGGGCAACGGTGAGCAACAACCAACCAATATACAAAACAGGCTTAGCTGTATCTATGGTTTCGTTGAACTTATCGTAATTCATTCCTATATACATACCGCTTACCCAAAATACAAGGTATGATGTAAATGACTTGTTTGTATATGTGGCAAGCTGAACAAGGTTGTTCAGAGTATCATAATCCCTCAAAGGATTGTCAAAAGGCAGATTGACAGAGCCTGCCCAGCCTAAAACCGAAGCGGCAATCTGCGGAAAATACAGACGCGACAGAATGGTTACTAAAAATGATAACACAATCATAACTATCGCAAATATATTTGACTTTACTTTGCCTATCAGTACCCACAAGGGCATTAAAATATAAAACTGAACAATCAATATAACAAAGTAGAACTGCGCCGAAATATCGCCTGTGAGTATATAACTTCCTAATTGTTTTAACTCAAACTTCTCGTAGCCTTCCAGCTTTAACACAAACACAAATACAAGATAATAAATCAACACAGCAATAATATACGGAACATAAATCTTAAGCAGACGTCCCAACAGAAATTTGGGATAGTTCAGCTTTCTGTCGCCGTAATTGTAAAAAAGCTTTATGGCACTTGTAAAAACAAAACCTGGAACAGCAAATGTAATCATTTTAGTAATGCTCATAAACGCTATTGAAGAAAAGCTCCATCTGGTGAACTGTTCCACGCCCTCAGACATAAGGTGTATTGTTATTACAAACATACACATAAAAAATTCATAAACCGATATCTCTGTAATTTTTCTTTTCATTTTTAACTCTCTCTGTATATATTTTCTTTCATATTTTACTAATTCTACAATAAAAAAACAAATATGTCAACGGAAATTATGCAGGCTATCTTTTTTGAGGTAAATTGTAACACAAATGTAATATTTCTTTTTTTGATTTACTCTTGATAAATTGTATATATTGTGATATTATTTCAATGCAGATACAATATAATGTATTACATTAAAATAATTAAACGGAGGTACAGCTATGTCAAACAACGCATGGGAAGGCTTTAAAACAGGAAAATGGTGTGATACTGTAGATGTATCAGACTTTATCAAACTCAACTATACACCATATACAGGTGACGAGAGCTTCCTTGCTTCACCAACGGAGAAAACAAAAAAAGTGCATAGCAAGATTAACAGTCTTGTGCTTGAGGAGCTTCAAAAGGGAGTTCTTGATGTAGAAACAGAAATATTTTCAGGCATTGACAATTTTGATGCAGGTTATATAGATAAGGAGAACGAAACAATAGTAGGCTTGCAGACAGATGCACCCCTTAAGAGAATTGTCAATCCTTATGGCGGTATGAGAATGGTCAATCAGGCACTTGAATCATACAATTATCAGCTTGACCCTGAACGCAAAAAAGATTTTATGGAGTTCAGAAAAACACATAATGATGGTGTATTTGATGCATATACTTCAGATATGCGCCACGCGAGAACTGTCGGTCTTATGACAGGCTTGCCTGATGCTTACGGCAGAGGCAGAATTATTGGCGATTACCGCAGGATTGCACTCTACGGCGTTGATAATCTTATAGAGCAAAAACAGGCAGATTTCAACGAGAGAGAAAATCTCCCTGCAAGCGAGAGCGTTATCCGCACCCGTGAGGAAATTCGTATGCAGATACGCGCCCTCAATGAGATAAAGTCAATGGCAATGAAATATGGCGTAGATATTTCTCAGCCTGCACAGACAGCTAAAGAGGCGATACAGTTCACCTACTTCGGCTATCTTGCCGCAGTAAAGGAAAACAACGGTGCCGCAATGTCCTTCGGCAGAAACTCCACATTCTTTGATATCTATATTGAAAGAGATATGAGCAAGGGCATACTTGATGAAGAAGCTGCTCAAGAGCTTATTGACCAGCTTGTTCTTAAGCTGAGAATAGTCCGCCACTTGCGTACACCTGAATATAACGAACTATTTTCGGGCGATCCAACTTGGGTTACTGAGTCAATCGGCGGTATGGCTGAGGATGGCAGAACACTTGTTACAAAATCTTCCTACAGATTTTTGCATACACTCACCAACCTCGACCCTGCTCCCGAACCGAATATGACAGTTCTTTGGAGCACCTCTTTGCCTGAGAATTTTAAGAAATATTGTGCAAAGGTCAGTATCAAAACAGACTCCGTTCAATATGAGAACGACGACTGTATGCGTCCTATATACGGTGATGATTATGCAATAGCTTGCTGTGTTTCAGCAATGGAAATCGGACGCAGAATGCAGTTCTTCGGTGCGAGAGTCAACCTTGCCAAAACTCTTCTTATGTCTATCAATGATGGTATTGATGAAAAGAAGGGCATAAAAGTTCTTAAAAACACAGCTCCTATGAATGACGAGGTTTTAGACTTTGACAAGGTAAAAGATGCATATTTTAAATGTATGGAAGAAGTTGCTGAGTTATACGTAAACACAATGAATACTATTCATTATATGCACGATAAATATGCTTACGAGGCAGGCCAGATGGCACTTCACGATACAGACGTAAAACGCTTTATGGCATTTGGTGTGGCAGGACTTTCAGTTGTTGCTGACTCCCTCTCTGCTATCAAATATGCATCTGTTAAGCCAATTAGAAACGAAGATGGTATTGCCGTTGACTTTGAGATAGAAGGCGACTTCCCCAAATACGGAAATGATGACGACAGAGTTGACAGCATAGCTGTTGAGGTTTTAAACAAATTCAGTTCCGAGCTTAAAAAACACCCGACTTACAGAGATGCAGAACATACATTGTCTGTACTTACCATTACATCAAATGTGGTATACGGCAAAAAGACAGGTTCTACCCCTGACGGAAGAAAAGCAGGTCAGCCTCTCGCCCCAGGTGCTAATCCTATGCACGGCAGAGATGCAAGTGGCGCTCTTGCATCTCTTAACTCTGTTGCAAAAATTCCATACAGAGCTTGCTGTCAAGACGGAATTTCAAACACGTTTTCTATTATCCCCGACGCTCTCGGTAAGGATATGGATATGCGTGTAAATAATCTTGTATCTATACTTGACGGATACTTTGTACAGGGTGCATTCCATCTGAATGTAAATGTTTTAAACAGAGCAACTCTTGAAGACGCAATGGAACATCCCGAAAAATATCCTACGCTTACAATCAGAATTTCAGGATACGCAGTCAACTTTAACCGCTTAACCAGAGAACAACAGTTAGAAGTTATCTCACGTACTTTCCATCAAAGTATGTAAATCTTAAGTAAAAAGGTGATAATATGTCTAATACATCCGACCAGAATAACAGGAGTGGCATTAAAAAAAGGTTACGTGCTTACAAACACGAGAACTTCAAGAAAAAGAAAAATCGAATTACCTCAATAATATACTATATACTGACATTTTTGGTAATTGGAGCATTGGTATTACAGACAATTGAGGGAAATTACGAAAACTGCTTCACCTGTGCCTTGACCCTTGTTTTGTTCCTTATTCCGAACTTTGTGGAAACAAGGCTTAAGATTACCTTGCCTCAAACCCTGGAAGTAATTATAATATTATTCATATTTGCGGCAGAGATGTTGGGTGAGATAAACGCCTTTTATTTAAAGCTACCCTGGTGGGATACAATGCTCCACACCTTAAACGGCTTTCTGATGGCGGCAATCGGTTTTTCTATGGTTGATATACTGAACAAAAATGACCGATTTAAGTTTCAATTATCACCTTTGTTTGTAGCCATAGTCGCATTCTGCTTTTCAATGACAATCGGCGTGTTGTGGGAATTTTTTGAACACTTTGCCGATATAATCACTCTGACAGATATGCAAAAGGATACTGTCGTTTCTGCCATATCAAGTGTGGACTTAAACCCTGCAGGTAAGAATGTCGCCTATACCATCAGCGGTATAGAAAATGTTATCGTTGAGGGCAACAATCTTATGCTAAACGGTCAGGCTGTGGATGGCGGTCAATATCCATTGAATGTCGGCGGTTACCTTGATATAGGTCTGATGGACACAATGAAGGATATGTTCGTCAACTTTATCGGTGCGGTTGTCTTCTCTGTTCTCGGCTACTTTTACGTTAAAACACGTGGCAAAGGCAATTTTATTAAGCGCTTTATCCCCACAATGAGTAACAATATAAATACTGAAGACGGCAATAAAGAATAAGTATTTGCACTTCGGCTCCCTTTACACAAGGGAGCCGAATTTGTTGGCTACTATATTCCATAACGCATACTGTCATTAGTAATCAGGCTTTAGCATTATATCCAAAATCTCGTCCTCGAGTTTTTGATAATCAGATGCATTACTATCCTCATAATTATTAAAGGAATTCTTTTTTGTATAATATTTCATTTTATTTTGTTTTGTTTTATTTTGTTTATATAATGTGTTACCAAAACTGTTACTGTAATTGTTACTAATACTATTACTATCATTATTACTGTCATTATTACTATCACTATTACTATAGACTTCTTCTTTTTTAAACATAACCAAAGAGTTAATTTTATATTCAGTAGCGTCTTTGTTGTTAAACCTAAAATCAATCAAACCCTTTTTTTGTAAAGCAATTCTATTCTTTCTGATACCGCTGACAGACAATCCTGAGTTCAATGTCAAAACGCTGTTAGGCACTGAAAACCACTCTCTCCAACCGCATTTGTTATTTAGTGCCATCAAGGTATACCACAGGGAAATCTGTCCCGATGACATAGGGTTTATAGAGTTGTATTCAGAAAAAGCAACAATTTCTTTTAAGTAGTTCATATTATTCCCTTCCTCACTTTTTTATAATGTACGTTTATTATATCAAAGTCAAAGTGTCATACAGGGACATAAAAAGCGGACAAATGCTGTCCGCTTGTATATTTAACATATTTTTGAATTAACATACTCCACTATTAGTTGAGCGGACTTATCAATGCCGATTTTTTCAGGATTAATCGTCAAATCATAGTTTTCAATATCTCCCCACGCCTTGCTTGTGTAGAAGTCATAATAGGAACGCCGTCTTTTATCAATTCTGCTGATATAGTCTACCGCTTCAGTGTGGGTGAGTCCGATTTGATTCATAACACGATTTACCCTGAATTCATCAGATGCCCAAATATAAACATTGGTCAAATCGTTGTGTTCACGCAAAATGTAGTCAGCGCATCTACCCAAAAAAATACAGGAACCGCTGTCAGCCAAATTGCGAATGATGTTCGCCTGAACACCAAAGACATTATCGGTATGGAAAGGTGACGAAACCTTACTGCCGTTTTTTAAACCGATAACAAGTGAATACAGCAAACTGCTTGTGGGATGTTCTTCCAAGCCATCAAACAAATTTTCTGATATACCACGTTCCTTAGCTAACTCAACAATTTTCTGTTTGTCATAAACAGGCATATTGATAAGTTCAGATAACTTGTGTGCAATCTCGTCACCGCCAGAACCTACTTGTCTTGAAATAACAATAACAGTATTTTCCATCAGCACATTCCTCCATTATATTTTTATATATTTTTCGGCTATATTGCGTAATTTATTTTATCATTAATTTTCCATTTATTGCGGGACGATGTGGGCATCGTCCCCTACAATATGATATTTCACACGTGCGTAGGCATTGTTTTTCGGGACAAAAGAGGACGCCGTCCCCTACATATTCGGCAGGAGCAAGCCCCTGCCCTACAATTATACATTGAATTGTTTATTATAAATTTATCCATACATCCATTCTATCACAAATTATGTTACAAAAAAAGATATATTTTACAGTTTACATATAGAAAACTAAGCTGATTTTTTATACATAATTACCATATTTCACCCAAGTGCCACATCAAGAAACATCATAACTGTAAACCCTGCCACTATTCCCATTGTTGCAATATAGGGATTTACGTCCTGATTTTGCTGACATTCGGGAATAAGCTCGTGTACGGCGACCAAAATCATTGCACCTGCCGCAAAGGATAGTGCAAAGGGCAAAACTGTTTCTATATACACAACCATAACTGCTCCGATTACACCTGCAATCGGCTCTACAATTCCCGATGCCTGACCTATTAAAAAACTCTTTTTTCGGGAAAACCCCTCTCTCCTCAGTGGTAATGATACAGCCGCTCCCTCAGGAAAGTTCTGCAAACCTATTCCCACAGCAATAGTTATGGCACCCATCAACGCCTCCATTGTGTATCCCTCAATATGAAGCGCACCGAATGCGACACCTATTGCCAGACCTTCGGGAATGTTATGAAGTGTAATAGAAAGCACAAGCAATATTATCCTGTTCATTCTCTCTGAGGCAGTTATGTTATCAGAGCATAGCTTACACCTTGTATAAGTAACCGCCTTGTCAGATGCCCACATAAAAACTGCACCGCACAAAAAACCTATTGACACCACAAGATACGCAGGTGTTTTAAGGTATGCCTCTGCTCTCTCTATAGCAGGCTGTAAAAGTGACCAAAAACTTGCGGCTATCATAACCCCTGCGGCAAAGCCTAACATTATATTAAGTATTTTTTGATTAGGATTTTTAAAAAATACCACAACTCCCGAACCCAACGCAGTGACAAACCAGGTGCCCAGCGTTGCAACAAGAGCCATAATTACAACATTATTCATAAAAATATCACCCTATAACAATCTATGCCAAAGATTGAACAGGGTGATAAAACATCATTCTTTTTTTGCTATACACGTTTTTCGTTATAGTTTTTAAGTGTATCTATGCAATAATATACAGCCGCAGTCAGCATTGCGATTATCATTACAGCAATCACTGTTGTCATTGCGTATTTGGGAATGTTATCCCACACAATCAGCAGAATAACACCTGCATAAAATATAACTGTGGACAGCTTGCCGAATTTATTTGAAGATACTACTATCTTCTTGAAATACAATACTCCGCCAACAGTAATCATAGTGACCTCTTTAAGAAGAACAAAAACAAGCAACCACAAAGGTATCGTCTGCCTTAAAACAAGACAGACAACAGCAGTAATCTGCATTAATTTATCAACAAACGGGTCATATATCTTACCAAAATTGGTAATCATATTAAACCGCCTTGCGATAAAACCGTCCACAATGTCGGTAACGCCTGAGAGAATAAATATGGCAACTGCAATTCCAGGGTGTTCGCTTAACATAAAATACGCAAAAACAGGCACCAAAGCCAATCGCACAGTCGTTAATATATTAGGAATCACTGATTGTCACCTCTCACCTTTTCAAGAATTGCATAAACATCAGGATATGCCTTTTTCATATTGACAGGCACAAAATCATTATTTACAAAGCCGTGACTTGTATACCCCTCGGCTAACAGAGTGTTGTCATCCTCACGCACTACCGAGTACACAAACTTGCAAGTGGCAGCGCCCAACTTTTCTATCTTAGCACTTACAATTACAGTATCGCCGTATTTTGCACCCTTTTTGAACTTGCAATAGCAATCCACAAGGGGAAGCATTACACCTTGCTTTTCCAAATCGGCATACCTGATGCCATAGCTTTCCATCAGCTTTTCTCTTGCAATTTCAAACCAGGGAAAATATCTCGAATGGTATACAACACCCATTCTGTCTGTTTCACCGTACCTGACTTCTATCTTTGTGCTAAACATAAACTATCACTTCTTTGTAATATTATTTATCCGAAAATCTCTCTATAATAGCTTTGACTATACGTTCAGACGCTTTGCCGTCGCCGTATGGGTTTACAGCCCTTGCCATCTTGTCATATTCCTCTTTGTTAGTCAAAAGTTCGTCCGTCATATTGAATATGACATCTCTGTTTACACCTGCAATCTTAACTGTGCCTGCGTCTATTGCCTCAGGTCTTTCGGTTTCGTTTCTCAGAACAAGTACAGGCTTACCAAGTGACGGAGCCTCCTCTTGCAGACCGCCTGAATCGGTAAGTACAAGATATCCGCGTTTGATAGCATTGTGAAGCTCATCAGCGTTCACAGGGTCAATCAATTTGACTCTGTCTAAGTCGCCTAAAATTCTTGATGCTGTTTCACGTACAACAGGATTCAGGTGAACGGGATAAACCACCTCTACATCCTCGTGCTTTAAGACGATATCTCTTACCGCATTACAGATATTTTCAAGAGGCTCCCCTAAGTTTTCACGTCTGTGTGCTGTCATAACGATAACTCTCTTGTTATCCCAATCCAAGTTTTTAAGACACTCATCTTTAAATACATAGTCCTCACGGACAGTTGTGTTAAGAGCATCAATTACAGTATTGCCTGTTATAAATATATCATCAGGGGAAACATTCTCACTTAACAGATTATTTTCGTTTCTCTTGGTGGGTGCAAAATGCATATCAGCGATAACGCCTGTTATTCTGCGGTTTACCTCTTCAGGAAACGGAAAATACTTGTTGTAAGTACGAAGTCCTGCCTCAACGTGACCTACCGCTATTTGATTATAAAATGCAGCCAGAGAGCCAACAAAGGTTGTAGATGTGTCACCGTGAACCAAAACAATGTCGGGCTTTGCCTCCTTCATTACCTTGTCAAGTCCTTCAAGTGACCTTGTGACGATTTCCACAAGGGTTTGTCTGTCCTTCATAATATTCAAATCATAGTCAGGCTTAATATCAAAAATCTCTAAAACCTGATCAAGCATCTGTCTGTGCTGTGCCGTAACACATACTATTGACTCAATCTTATCAGAGTTCTTTTCCAGCTCCTTTACAAGAGGTGCCATCTTGATAGCCTCAGGTCTTGTGCCGAAGATTGTCATAACTTTGATTTTATTCATTTTCATCTTCCTCTTTCTTATGGGTATTTTCTGACTTAATATCTATACTGTGAATATCGTCGCTGAGCATTCCCTTTCTGCTGTCACTCATAAGTTTAAGAGATGCCAATATGATTATCAGAACCGACAATATTAAAAATACACCTCTCAAATAGCCTTTAATAGAAACAACAACAGCCGTAAGGCAAAGAACGGTCGTCAAGGTATAGAGAATGGCAACAGTTTGTTTTTGGGAAAAGCCCATATCAAGCAGTCTGTGATGGAGATGCCCTCTGTCAGGGGACATAGGTGATTGACCTTTTAGCAATCTTCTTACTATTGCGAATAGCGTATCAAATATAGGCAGTCCAAGAACGATAATAGGTATTGCAAATGAAATAATAGCTGACAGCTTTAAAAAGCCTTGAATAGAAACACAAGCCAATATAAAGCCTAAGAACAACGCTCCCGTATCGCCCATAAATATTTTTGCAGGGTTAAAGTTATAGGGCAAAAATCCAAATCCTGCACCTGCAACAGCCGCAATGATTATAGCAGTATTGGCATTTTGGGTTATCAATGTAAGTGCCAGCATACAAACAGATGCAATAGATGAAACACCCACCGCAAGACCGTCAAGTCCGTCTAAAAGATTTACCGCGTTACATACGCCTACTATCCAGAATATAGTGATTGCAACCGATACCCAAAAGTTTAAAACTATATAGGGTGGCCCAATCCAAGCGGAAAAGGGATTGGCAAAATGCTGTATTCTGACACCTGAATATACAACGATTGCAGCAGCAATTATTTGACATAACAACTTAACAATCGCCCTCATATCAGTAATATCGTCAATCATACCCACAATGACGATTATAACACTGCCTATCAATATACCTGCTGTTTCGCGGTCAAGCACAGCAAAGCACAATACACTTACTATAAAGCCATAGAATATGGCAAGACCGCCAATCAATGGTGTCGGCTTTTTGTGAACCCTTCTTTTTTCCTTAGGCACATCAATTGCGTTTAACTTATGTGCAAGCGATATAACCATAGGCGTTGCCGAAAAGGACAGCAAAAAAGCGACAGCAAGTGCGAGTATAACAATGATATTATTGTTTATAATCATATTTCTTCTTCCTCCGTAAATTAGGGTTGAATAAAGCCAACCTTTCTGTATACCTTGCTGATTGTCTTACGTGCAGTTAAGTTAGCAATCTCAGCTCCGCTTCTGTATATCTTCTCAAGATAATCCTTGTTTGACATAAGGTCATTATACTTTTCCTGAATAGGACGCAACGCCTCGATTACCGCCTCAGCAACAGCAGGCTTAAATACGCCGTAGCCCTTGCCATCAAACTCGTTTTCGATTTCCTCCATTGTTTTGCCTGTCACAGCACCATAGATGCTCATAAGGTTTTCGATACCTTCCTTGCCCTCTCCACGTTTAACCTCTGAGCCTGAGTCCGTAACGGCTCTTTTAATCTTACGCATAACAGTATCGGGAGAGTCAAGCATAAGGATATATCCGTTTTCGTTGGTATCTGACTTGGACATCTTTTGTGCAGGGTTTTGAAGGCTCATTACCCTTGCACCAACCTTTGGAATATATGCCTCTGGAACCTTGAAGGTTTCACTGTATGTGTTGTTAAATCTCTGTGCAATATCTCTTGTTATTTCAAGGTGCTGTTTTTGGTCCTGTCCTACAGGAACCAAGTCAGCCTGATACAGCAGGATATCTGCCGCCATAAGTACGGGATAGGTAAATAAGCCTGCATTTATGTTGTCTGCGTGCTTTCTTGACTTATCCTTATACTGCGTCATACGTGACAGCTCACCCATATATGTGTTACAGTTTAACACCCAGGACAGTTGAACGTGTGCAGGCACGTGAGATTGAAAGAATATAGGACTTTTTTCAGGGTCGATACCTGATGCTATAAACAAGGCAAGCAAGTCCATCGCATTCTTTCTGATATCCTTTGCCTCTTGACGTACAGTAATTGTATGCAAGTCCGCAAGCATATAATAACATTCGTATTCATCTGTTTTTTGCAGTTCAACCCAATTCTTAAGAGCACCGAGATAATTACCTATTGTCATTGCACCTGATGGCTGAATACCGCTTAAAATTCTCTTTTTATCTGACATTATGCTACAATTCCTTTCCTCTGTTATTCTCCGACTGCCTCTTTAAGAACCTCAGCCAATATGTTGATACCCTTTTCAATCTGTTCAAACGACGCCATAGAATAGTTCATTCTGAAACAACTGTATACCTTTTGGTCGTCAATCATAGTGGTAGCCCCGGGAACAAAGGCAACATTTTTGTCAATGGCACGTTTTAGCAGTTCCTTACTGTCAATACCGTCAGGCATTGTGCAGAACAAGAAAAGTCCGCCCTGAGGTCTTGTGTGCTTTACACAGCTTGGGAACTTCTCGTCCATCAGCTTCATCATATATTCACACTTTTCGCCGTAAACCTTGCTAATCTTTTTGATATGCTCATCAATAGAATAGCGTGTAACAAATTCATAAGCCATCATCTGTGTGATAACGGGAGTGTGAACATCCTGAACCTGCTTACAAATAACCATTTTTTGAATAAGCTTAGGTGCAGCACTTGCAAAGCCGATACGCATACCGGGTGACAAAATCTTAGAGAATGAGCCAAAGTATACAACTCTGTCATTTTTATCGAGAGATTTAAGGGTCGGAACCTCCTCGCCCGAAAATCTTAATTCGCCGTACGGATTATCCTCAAATATAATAAAATCATATTTTTCAGCAAGTTCTAAAACTTTTTTACGTTTTTCAATGGACATAGTAATTCCCGACGGATTCTGGAAGGTTGGGATAGTGTAAAGAATTTTAACATTGCTGTGCTGTTTTAAAATATCTTCAAGCTCCTCTGTATTAATGCCGTCATCATCTACATTCACGCCATAGAGTTCCGCATTGTAGGAACGGAAGCAGTTAAGTCCACCGATAAAGCTGGGCTGTTCACAAATAACTCCGTCACCTGCGTTTAAAAGAGACTTTGCCGCAAGGTCGATACCCTGCTGACCGCCGCTGACAATTATTGTATCATCCGCATCTGATATTATACCCTGAGTTTTAAGTCTGTCTATAACCCATTCCTTAAGGGGAACATATCCCTCTGTTATTCCGTACTGTAAAGCCTGCGGACCATTTTCCTTTAAAACCTCAGCCGCAATCTCAGCAAGCTCTTCATTTGGGAATAGTGCCGAGTCAGGCGAACCGCCTGCAAATGAAATTATCTCAGGCTTTGCCATCAGCTTGAACATTTCCCTGATAGCTGAACCCTCAAGTGATTTAACTTTATCCGAAAATTTTTCTTCTATGTTTACCATTGTTATTCACGTGTCCCTTCTGTTTTATAATTCATTGCTTTTTATCCATTCCTTTATTGCAACAAACAAAGCAATCAAAGATGCAATAATAAGAACAACATTAGATATAACCTCAAGATAATTCTTGAACTTTATAATTTTCATACTTCTTTTAGCTTTTCGTGTATTACTTTTTATCTTTCTTCCAACAAAGTCTGCCGCATTTGACGCATAACCGCCGACCTCTTTGACATAAGGTCTTGCAAATTCAACAGCATTTTGTGTGTATTCGTAAAACTTATTCATCAACGAACTCAACCTCCGCTATGTACGGCAACTGTCTGAACCTCTCACCGCAATCCAAGCCGTAACCGATAATAAACTTGTCTTCTATTACAAAGCCTG
This sequence comes from uncultured Ruminococcus sp., assembly GCA_902760955.1. GTDB lineage: Bacteria > Bacillota > Clostridia > Monoglobales > Monoglobaceae > UMGS1820. Next base: position 35,968 of record CACWIG010000009.1, read on the forward strand.
TATATTCAGCCTCAAGCTCAACCTGACGTCTTGACGGCTTGCTTAGCAAGGTGCAAATCTTAATTGACGCAGGCTCTCTCTCTGCCAGGATTTCCTTAAGCTGAGTCAACGTATTTCCCGAGTCAATAATATCCTCAACTATAAGCACATCTTTGCCTTTGATATCCACATCAATATCCTTTTTTATCTTAATTTTGCCCGTGCTTACGGTTCCGTCAAAGTAGCTTGAAACCTCCATAAAATATACGCTGACATCACTATTTAGCTTTTTGATAAGGTCAGCCATAAACACAAAGCACCCCTTGAGGATACCCAGGACAATTACCTCTTTGCCCTTATAATCTCTGTTTACCTCTTCAGCAAGTCTTGATACGCCCTTTTCCAATTCTTCTTGGCTTATCATAATATTACCTATCTTCATAACTTGTCCCATATGTTATCACCAGGCCCTTCTTTGTATTTTTGTTAACTCGGTAATTTTCTGCAACTCTGTATCCGATTACAGCGACAACTTGGTCATTGGTGCAAAGGAGCGGTATTTTCCCTCTCTCGCCTCTCGGAATTTTTTTATCTATAAAAAAGTCTTTCAGCTTTCGTGATTTTCCGTCTTTATATAAAACAATTCTGTCACCGATTTTACGGCTCCTGATACATAATTCCTTGTCCGTCAGCCTGTCAAAATCAACAATCATTTGGTTGCTCTTTGGCTTGTATGCACCATTCGTAACCTCAAGCCTGATATCCGACATTGACATTTCTTGATTTTCATCTAAGTCAATATCATAGCAAAAGCTTTTGCTGACATCCTTGTTGTTCTCCGCCTCGGTCACAAACTCCAACCAGCCGTATTTGACATTTACAATAAGCCCCATAGGCAGTTTGGCGGAAGCACCTGTTTCTTTTGTGAGAAGATTTTTTATAATTTCAAGATGTACTCTCTCCAGCTTATATTCATTGCCCATAACCTCTTTGCAAGCAATTTGAATAAGTCTGTTTTGAATACTGTCGCCCACCATATCAAGAGATTTTATATCAAGCAAAGTCGGCTTTCTGTGTGGCATTGGACTGTTTATCCTCTTATACAGCCTCTCTGCATAGCCGTTTATAAACTCGGCATCTTCTGCTGAGTTATCGGCAAGATTGCACAAGCTGTCAATAATCTTAGGATTGAAGTTATCCCTAATCATTGGTATAAGTTCATTTCTGACTTTATTTCTCGTATAATCATTTACGGCATTGGTGCTGTCCGTACAATAACTTAAATTATTGTTACTGCAGTATTCTTCAATGCTGTCACGGCTCAAATCTAAGATTGGTCTTACTATTTTGCCGTCACGCTTATACTTGATACTGCTCAATCCGTCTATGCCTGTGCCTCTTATTATACGCATCAAAACCGTTTCGGCTCTGTCATTTCTGTTATGTGCAGTTGCAATTATGGTATAGCCGTGCTTTTTGCACAACCTTTCAAAAAATGCATATCTGACATTTCTGCCTGCGGTTTCTTCTGATATTCCGTCTGCCTTTGCAATGGCAGGTACATCAACACGCTCCGCATAGAACGGCACCGAGAGTCTTGTGCAAAGCTCTGCTGCATACGCCTCATCCCTGTTCGCCTCTTCGCCTCTTATCATATGATTAAGGTGTGCGGCACCGACTGTAATATTCAGCTCATTTTTCAGCTTACACATTATATCCAAAAGACAGACCGAGTCCGCACCGCCCGACAAAGCCACAAGAACTTTGTCACCTGATGCAATAAGCTGGTTTTGGTTGATTGTGTTTTTTACGATATTAAGTATGGTATCGTTAAATTTAGGATTATCACTCACGTTTAGCACTCCAATCTGAGAATGAAGTATATTCGCCAAGCCACGTCAGTTCAACATATCCCGGCTCACCATTTCTGTACTTTGCAAAGTTACACTTAGTTTTGTTAGGCTCCTCAACATCATCCTTGTAATATCCCTCTCTGTGCAGGAATATAACGATATCGGCGTCCTGCTCGATAGCACCTGAATCACGAAGGTCACTGAGTATAGGCTCACGCTTTTCCTTATCTGAGGAACGGCTGAGCTGTGACAGGGCAATGATAGGAATGTTCAAATCGTTTGCTAAAATCTTTAATCCTCTTGAAATCTCGGCGATTTCCTGCTGTCTGTTTCCCCTGGTTTCCTTGGAGCCGTTCATAAGCTGTAAGTAGTCGATAACAACTAAGTCAAGTCCCTTTTCAAGCATAAGTTTTCTGCACCTTGCACCGATTTCGGTTACGTTTATGCTTGAGGTATCATCTATATATATACCCGACCGCTCAATAACGGCGGTTGCGGTTCCGAATTTCTCTAAATCTTCATCTCTCAGGTCGCCTTTTTTTATCCTTTCGGAGCTTATTTTGGCAACACTTGAAATCATCCTGTTTGAAATCTGTATGCCAGGCATCTCTAAACTGAATATAGCAACATTCTTGCCATACTTAATTGCCGCGTTCTGAGCAATGTTCAAGGCAAAGCTGGACTTACCCATACCAGGACGTCCTGCAATCAGAACAAGCTCTGCCGAGTGCAAGCCCGACGTCTTTCTGTCCACATCTATAAAACCTGTGGGAATACCTGTAACAGCTTCATCCTTTTGGGACAGTGTGCTCAGCATTTCAATACTGTCATTGATATATCTGCCGATATGAACAAGACCTTTGGTACTGCGGTTTTGGCTTATTTCGATTATGCCCTGCTGAGCATTTGCAAGTATGTCGTCAGTTTCTTCATCACCGCGATAACACATATTCTCAACATTTGACGCAAGTTTGATAAGTTTTCGCAATACAGATTTATCCTTAACAATATCAGCATAGAATATTACACTTTCGGTAGACGGAACAGCGTTTGCAACATCAACCACAAATCTAATACCGCCTATCTTGTCAAGGTCGCCGTTCAACCTCAGCTTTTCCTCAATAGTAATCAAATCAATAGGCTTACCTAAGCTGTAAAGCTCCACAAGGGCATTATATAACATTCTGTGACGCTCAATATAAAAGTCCTCTGCCTTTACTCTGTTTATAACCTCAGGTATGCAGGTTCTGTCCAAAAACATAGAACCCAGGACGGATTGCTCCGCCTCATTGCTAAAGGGTACAGCACGGCTTACTTCTTGCTGTATACTGTTCGATTCATCAAATTGTGCAGTATCATTTATATTACCGCTCATAGACGCAGCACTCCTTTCGGTTTAAAATTATTCTTCGGTAACCTCTACCTTAAATGTACCGACGATTTTCGGATAGAGAGTAACCTTTACTTCTCTGATGCCGCAAGTCTTAATGCCGTCGGGAAGGTCAATCTTTCTTTTGTCAACTGTAATGTTAAACTGAGCCTTAAGAGCATCAGCAACATCCTTAGAGGTAATAGAGCCAAACAGCTTACCCTCCTTGCCTGCTTTTGCCTTAAGCGAAACTTTAACCTCTTTAAGTCTTTCGGCGATATTGCTCGCCTTTAACTCCTCTTGGTTACGCTTGTATTCCTCTGCTCCCTTCTTGCCCTCTAACTCATTTATAGCCTGTTTTGTGGCAAGAATAGCAAGTCCCTTCTTTAAAAGAAAGTTATTTGCATAACCGTCACTTACATCAATAAGGTCACCTTTTTTACCCTGTGCCTTTACATCCTTAGTTAAAATTACTTTCATTGTCACACATCTCCTTTGTTATTAATCGTATATGTATATTTTCTCTGCTCTGAGTCTACATTGCACATCATAATTTTATTGAACAATTCATTATATTTTGTAGGGCAGGGGCTTGCTCCTGCCGAATATGAATTTATTGGCTCCCCTGCGAATTATTGTAGGGCAGGGGCTTGCTCCTGCCGTATCGTAGGGGACGGCGTCCTCTTTTGTCCCGTTGTGGTGATTTAGGTAATTTCACCTGCCTATTACCGATTCTTCCATTACGCTTTGGGAAAACTTTGCGTTTTCACATTTTGCAATCGTCTATATTTTATTAATCAAATAATACTTCATCAATAGCATTTCTAAGTTTAAGCTCCGCAATAGAAATACTTGTATTTTCAAGCTGAGCACCTGCAATGGTACTGTGTCCGCCGCCGCCTAACTTTTCCAATACAACCTGAACATTTATACCGCCGAGAGACCTTCCGCTTATTATAACCTTGTTTCCCACAAGAGCAAGCACAAACGAAGCCTCCACATTGCTGATGTTCAGCAAATCATCAGCCGCCTGAGCCACAACAAGCTGCAAATTTTTGGATACCGACTCACACACAGCCATAGCTATATTGCCTCGGTATATCTTTGTGTTGCTTATTATATTTGACTTCTGAATATAAGTCGAAATATCGTTTCTGAACAGCTTATGTACTCTTACAGGGTCGACACCCATCTTTCTGAGGTATGCCGCCGCCTCAAAGGTTCTTGCCCCCGTTTTAAATGTAAAGCCCTTTGTATCTAAGTATATACCGCAGTAGAGAGCCTCTGCCTCAAGCAGCGACAGTCCCTTTTCGTCCTCCATATACTGAAAGACCTCAGCTACCATCTCACTTGCAGAGGAAGCATACGGCTCGTGATATGTCAACGCTGTGTTTTCAATAAAGTCCTCACTTCTTCTGTGATGGTCAATAAGAACAACATTTTTAGCCTTTTCCAACAGTTCGGGATATTCAACCATACCTGCTCTGTGAGTATCAACTACAATAAGCAAGGTGTTCATTCCAAGTAAGGTTACCGCCTTGTCCAAAGACACAATTCCCTCATTGTATTCGCTGTGAATAAGTGCTTCTTTTAAAATAATACCTACGTTGTTGTGATTTCTGTCAAGGGCAATATTGGCTTTCTTTCCCCTGTTCACAACAGCTCTGAATAGTCCGACTGATGTTCCGAAGCTGTCAAAGTCGCAACCCTTATGTCCCATAATTATGACATTTGATGCCTTGTCAATCATATTGCACAGATTTTTTGCAACCACGCGAGCCTTAACCTTGGTTGTCTTTTCAACGCCCAGGCTCTTTGCTCCGTAGAAGGAATAGCCGTCAGCCGACTTAACAACTGCCTGATCACCGCCTCTGCCGAGAGCCATTTCAAGAGCCGACAAAGACATTCTGTCGTTTTCCTTAATATCTTCTGCATCCATACCAACGCCGATACTCAAGGTGACAGGAATTTTATTCTGCTGGTCAATCTCTTTTATCTCATTTAAAACAGAGAACTTCTCCGCAAGGAGCAAATCAAACTTTGCGCTTTCAAAAAGAATGATAAATTTGTCTCTCTCATACCTTCTGTAAAAACCTTCGCCCCTCTCAACCCATAGGCCGATGCAACGCTCAACATCACCGATTAATACACCGTGGTTTGAGGTGGGAGTCTCTCTTAACACCTCGTCATAGTTATCGATTATGGCAGTACATACAACTGTCTGTTTTTCGTCTAACTGATTTCTAAGTCTTGTAACCTCGCTGATATCAACAAAGCTTATGCTTATAAGCTCATACTCAGAATTTTCATACTCAGTACGTGTCTTTTTGCCCATCAGCATAAAATCTCTGCCGTTGTAAGAAAATGGTTTTGTCACATTGTCCTCGTCTATAAAATCAACAATTTTGATTGACGGAAAAATCTCCTGAATATTGATACCGTGAAGCTCATCAGGTTCGCAGATATCTGTAAATTCCTGGTTGTACCATTGAATTGTACCATCTGTTTCAACGATTACAATAGGGTCAGGAAAACCGAGAAGAGCCGATTTAACAGATGCCTCAACACCAAAAGAAAATTCATCAATATGTTTTTTAAACAATTCACGCTTGCATATTGAATGATATATTCCGCCTACAAGTATGCCAATCCCTGCAACAACCGAGGCAATAGACGTAATTACCAGATAGATAATATAATGGTTCCTTGCCGAAATATTCAAGGTACACAAAAAAGAGAATATACCGAGAACAACAAGCACAACGCCGCATATTATATAAGTCTGTATATTAGAATAAAATTCGTCCCTGACGATTTTTTTAACTTTGTTATTAAGCTTTTTATTAGTCTCCATACTTCTCACCTCCTGAACTGCCGTGGGAATGATTTTGGAACAGACTTCGTAAAAAGCCCACCAATACTAAAACTTCCGCTAAAAACGGCAGCAGCATAAATACTGAAAACCATATGCCTATGTATATTATAAGTCTTATATACCATTGTCTTAAAACCTTGCTGAATTTCAAATCCAAAAAGGCAAAGCCGCATATACCCAACAAAATTTCAGACACAAGCAGAACATTTTTCAGTGCCGCAGAATATACACTTGGGTCCTCCATTATATAGGTCAGAATAAACAAAAGAACTGTGATATGGCATACATACTTAGGTGCCACAAGGGTGTTAAAGGCTGTATACTGAACCTCTTTAATTCTCAAGCGTTTTAACACAAAAACACCGACCATAGCGACCAAATATGCATAAAATACTGCAATGCATATTATGATTGTGGGCAGATAGTACATAATCATATCTATTGCCTGATTGATTGCCTGAGTGACAGCACCCGACATATCCTCACCCATATTGACACCGCTTGCAGCCATTGTTTCGCCGAGCATCGACTGAATATTGTTTGAATAAGAGGTCACAAAATCTCTTATTCCCGTACCCGTGCCATTTAGCATATTGAACTCAATCACAACACCGATAAGGGTAACAACTGCCGCTGCCGCAACCGATGCTGAAAATTTATTTCCCTTTGAATTAAAAATCCCAAAAGTCACAGCAGGTGCAACATACAAAAGTGCCATAACTCCCACAGATACAATGTTGCCCGTCAGTATAAATGTAATCAAAAATGCACATACAAAAGCTAAAATTCCCGAAGTTATGTTGTTCTTATAAAAAAGGCACATAATGGGAATACCGCTGATAATTGCGGCTACGCCCGAAAAAAACGGAACATAAAGCGACGTTATCATCAACAGAGCAGATACCGCCGCTCCCATTGCGGACTCAGCAATTGCCTTAATCTTCATATTATTCATTATAAGAATTATCCTCTCTTATTTCACTTAAAAGACGGCTCAAATCGCCAAACCTTTTTTCCAAAGGATGATTGCCGTCAATCCCGCCCTTCAGCTTTCTGCACATAGCGGCGTTCACCGCCTCGTCAGCTATGCCTAAGCGTTTGCACAACAGCCTGGTAATTATCATAATACTTGCCGAGTCATTCGCAAGTCTTATATGATTTTCGCTGTCAACCTCTGCCGATATATCTCCGAACAAATCGGTTACAGCCTGCATAAGCTCAACCTTTAAAAGTTCAACCGCCTTTATGTTATTTGCAACATCTATTTCCATCATATCATCTCCGCAGATTAAAATGGTATCCATACACGGATATAAAAATAGCAATATATGTATTTTACCAAACATAATCAATTATTTCAATAGATTTTTTAAATTATTTTTGAATTTAGGGCATTTTATTCAGGTGTTTGCCGATAAATCAAAAAAAAATACGGGTCAAGCCTTAAAACCCGACCCGAAATCACTATAAAAGTTCATATATTGACGGTCCCTCCTGCTTGGGCAGATGCTCTATCAGCATACAAAACATTCTGAACTCGCCTATAAAGTTGTCCTTTGCTCTGACCTTTGAGTAAATCAAGCTTTGTTCGATAGATATATCTATCTCGTCTACCTGCTTTGTGGATAATGTACTGCACGCCCACAGCCTGTTTTTGTGCCAAATTTCAGCCATCTCCTCCACTCCCGATTGAACCTTGTCCCAATCCTCGTTATAGTAGTCGTTGTATACTGCCTCAGATATTTCAGCAATTTTGTTACTGACCGACATAGTTTTGCAAATATGCAAAGCGGTAATTGCAATTATCACAGCAAGCACCACCAATGCACCATAAACCCTTTTCAAAGTGTATCACCTCTTTTCCATAGGAATTAAGACGACTTTACCGCTATCCCTTTCAAAGCTGAGATAGAAGACGTCACTTGCCGATTTCACTCCGTGTTTTTTCAAGCAGTTTTTAAGCCAATCATCATTCAGCCCCAAATGCTCCATACACTCCTTGATGATATTGCCGTTATCTATAATAATATAACTCATTTTCACAGGCTCACTCTTGATTTTTAGTTGTTGTGGCGTAACAGGACTGCTGTCGCTTTTAAGTATTACACTGACCTTGCCGTTTGTTTCCATAACAATAAAATCAACATCTTCAAGACTGCAAGCTCCGTTACCTCTTACTTCCTCCATAATATCTGCCACATTGAAACGCTGTTTCAGCATTTCTTGTTGGTCAAATCTGCCGTTTTCGTAAAAGGTGCTTGGCCGTCCGTATAAAAAACCTCTCGCCTTTGGCTGTTTGTATGCCAGATAGGACAGCAATACTTCAAGTATCATCAAAACCATAATCGCGGCAATATTGGACACAAGCGGCACCTCCATATTTGTAATCGGCATAGCCGCAATATCCGATATTATTATGGTTACAACAAGCTCCGACGCCTCAAGCTCACCTATCTGGCGTTTGCCCATCATTCGCAAAGCACCTACCACAAAGACGTACATAATACAAGTTCTTATTATAGTTACAAGCAATTTTCTCCGCTCCTCTTTTTTCGCGTTAGGGTGAAAGTACAAATCCGAACCTGCCAAAAACAATTAATTTAGGCATCTTTCGGCTTGTCGTCTTTGATAGGCGTGACGGATTGCCGAGCATTTTAACGCAGATAAAACGTAAATTTACCTTTCAAAATCACGGTTTGGATTTATACTATCACCCTATGGAAATATTATTAGCATTTATTATATCTTTATACCCATATTTTTCGTAAAGCCGTATACAAAGACGCATATGGGGAACAATAAAAACACTATAAATCAAACAGGTGAAAATTATGATAAAAGTCGGAAACAACTTAATAGTCAATACCGACAGCGAAATTGACATAAAGAATTGTCCTGACGGCAATTGTATTGTGCTGACCTGCGGTCTTAAACTCAACTCTACCGTTACTGCGTCAAGCATAGACGAATACGGCTTCACCTTCTGTCTGCAACGCTCTGTATACAGTTTAAGCAACAATATAATTTCTCCTCAGGAATTTAACGTACATTATACCAAAAAACCCGACGACTTATTTCCGTTATTGTCTGTGGTCACCGCAATGCTGTTATGCGACATAGACCCAAAAGTATTTGAAATAATAAGGTTCTAAATCTGACAGCATAGAATATAATTTATCGTAGACAATAAAAAGTCTATGAGCTATTGACAGGAGTGAATTAAGTGGAAAATACAAATTTTGAAAACAACAAAGTTACCGTAGCAGGAACAGTAGACAGTGAACTGACATTTTCACATATGATATACGGAGAGAAATTTTACTTATTTAAGCTGACGGTTCCCCGTCTGAGTGAGAACAACGATATAATCAACATAACAATGTCAGAAAGGTTTTTCCCTATTGCAAAGCCGTGCATAGGCGATAAACTGTTGATACAGGGACAATTCCGTTCCTATAACAACTTCTCTGATGTGGGAAATCGTTTAATTTTAACTGTATTTGTAAAGAATATAGAGAAAATTGACGATGCCGACGCCATATCCAATCCCAACAAGATATTTTTAAATGGATATGTCTGTAAGCCTCCTGTTTACAGAACAACTCCCTTTCAGCGTGAGATAGCCGACATTCTTTTGGCAGTCAACCGTTCCTATAACAAATCGGACTATATTCCCTGTATTGCCTGGGGCAGAAACGCCAAATACGCCGAAACACTTACTGTCGGCTCTAATCTTCACATATGGGGCAGAATACAAAGCAGAGAGTATCAGAAAAAAATCAATGATGAAGAATACGAAACAAAAACCGCATACGAAATCTCTGTTTCCAAGTTAGAGGCAGTAAACGATTTGTAAGGCAGAGGCTTGCCCCTGCCCTACGATTATATCTATTGACAAACTTTTCCCTTTATGATAGCATAATCACTATAAAAATCAGCATAGGGGAGCGAAAAATGAGGAAGGTAAATCTTCAGGCACATAAGGGTGTATGTACCGATTATCCTGAAAATACAATGAGCGCATTCAGAGCTTCGGTTTGTCAGCATTATGATATTATTGAACTTGATTTGGGTATTACTGAAGACAAAAAGATAGTGGTTCTTCACGACGATACAATAAATCGCACAGGAAGAAACTCTGATGGTACACCCATAGAGAGCGAAATCAATATTAAGGATATTACATATGCCGAGACACTTTCCTATGATTTTGGATGTTGGTTTAGCAATAAGTTTAAAGGCGAACCCATACCGCTTTTTTCTGATGTAGATGTAATTTGTATAACAGACCATTGCGACATAGAATTTTCCGACAAAATAGATTATAAGCAAATTGTCTTAGACTCAAACCGAGATGCAAAAAAACATAATGACGACGGTCCGTTGTCGATTAACGCAGGCGTAGAAATAGGTGAAACATTCTGGAATATGGAAGAAACAGAGAAGATAGTCAGATTAGATAGCTTAGATCAAATTATCGGCTCGGTTCACGGGGTGAGATATGATGGATATTCCAAACCCTATGCACAGATAGACTTTTCAAAAATGGATATTGACACATTAAAGAATTTCTTGTCCGTTTATTTTGATGATGTGATTACTCTTATAGAAAGAACAAACTTTGACATTCTGGCACATCTCACTTGTCCGTTAAGGTATATAAACGGAAAATACGATATAGGAATAGACTGCAATGATTTATTCAAAATGCTTAAGAAAATAGGATTTAAGTATATATGTTACTATAAAAACAGAGATATTTATCAGTGCACATTATAGGATAATACAAATAGAGACTATTAAAAAAGTATGACATAGTGGTTCGTCGGAAATCGCCAAACTCTACATATAGCTTGTAGGGGACGGCGTCCTCGACGTCCCGCAAAGCACTTTTTTAATAGTCTCTTTTTTTTACTTTATATCTTAAAATAAATTAAACTCCCGAATATGCAGAAAAACCACCATCAACAGGAAGCACAACACCTGTTATAAATCCTGCGGCTTGGTTGTTCAGCAAGAACAAAAGACCACCTTCAAGCTCTTCTGCCTCACCAAATCTGCCCATAGGTGTTGCGGCCAAAATTTTGCCTGTTCTTGCAGTAGGTGTTCCGTCCTCATTGAATAAGAGGCTTGCATTCTGCTTAGTTGAGAAAAACCCTGGTGCTATGGCATTTACTCTTATTCCTGCTTTGCTGAAGTGCACAGCAAGCCATTGTGTGAAGTTTGATACTGCGGCCTTTGCACCTGAATACGCAGGAATTTTTGTAAGAGGTGTATAAGCATTCATACTTGAAATATTCAAGATATTGCAGCCCTCTCTGCCAATCATCTGCTTTGCAAAAACCTGAGTCGGAATTAACACTCCTAAGAAGTTAAGATTAAACACAAACTCTACGCCATCAGCCTCTAAATCAAAAAAGCTCTTTGTGTCGCTGTCTATATCTTCTATTTCAAAGTATTCCTTATCTGTTGTGGCTCTCGGATTGTTTCCTCCCGCTCCGTTTACAAGAATATCACAGCTACCTAAATCCTTCATAACCTCAAGTGCTACCTGAGAGCATATTTCCTTATCAAGCACATTGCATTTATATGCCTTTGCAATTCCACCTTCGCTTGCGATTTCGTTGGCATACTGCTGTGCGGCATCTAAATTCAAGTCAAGAAGTGCAACCTTTGCACCTGCTCTTGCCAATGTTTTTGCAAATGCGGAGCAAAGAACACCGCCTGCCCCTGTTACAACAGCAGTTTTACCGCTTAAATCAGTATTTAATACATTGTTATTCATAGTGTCTCTTACTCCTTTTCCGCTTTTTCACAGGCTTCAAAAAGACCATTTATGTATGCGGCACCTAATGCTCTGTCATACAAACCGTAACCAGGTCTGCCCTTTTCACCCCAAATCATACGTCCGTGGTCAGGGCGTACATATCCGTCAAAGCCCGTATCGGTAAGTGCTTTTACAATCTTATACATATCCATTGAACCATTCTTTGACAGATGTCCGCATTCTTCAAAGCCTCCGTCTTCAAGGAGCTTTACCTGACGAATGTGCATAAATGCAATTCTGTCCATCTCGCTGTACTTTCTGACAAGGTTTTCAACATTATTGAACGCACCGCTACCCAATGAACCTGTGCAAAGACACAAGCTGTTTGCAGGGCTGTCAACAATAGCCAACATTCTGTCGATATTCTTTTCATTGGTTATAATTCTCGGCAAGCCGAATATGGAATATGGCGGATCATCGGGATGTATCGCCATTCTGACACCGCATTTCTCTGCTGTTGGAATAACCTTTTTTAAGAATTTCTCAAGGTTTTGCCAAAGCCCCTCCTCGCCTATCTCTGAATATGCTTGTATTAAACCTCTTACCTCATCTTGAGTATAGCTTGCATCCCAACCCGGCAGTTTAATATCCTCTTTTAACGGGTCAAGGTTTTTTAACTGTTCCGCATATAAAACAAGTGAGGTAGAGCCATCAGGTGCCTCCTTGTCAAGCTGAGTACGTGTCCAATCAAATACAGGCATAAAATTATAGGTTATGCACTTTATGCCGTATTCGGCACAACGCTCTATGTTTTGACAGTACACATCTATCAATTCATCTACATTATCCGCACCGAGCTTTATATTTTCGTGGACAGGAATAGACTCCACCACATCAAACACAAGTCCATTGTCCTCGCATTGCTTCTTCATTTTTGCAATGCTCTCTCTTGGCCAGAGTTCCCCAGGCTTTACATCATAAACGGCACTTACTACCGAGTGCATATTTGGTATCTGACTTATATATCTCAATGATATGGGGTCATCTTCACCATACCACCTGAACGACATTTTCATCTAATCTGTCACCTCGTAAATTAAAAATTAAAATATTCCTTTGCATTGTAATAGCAAATTCCCTCTACAATCTTCTTCAACGCTTTTTCGTCGTTAGGATATTCACCTTTTTCAACCCATTCGCCTATAAGATTACACATAATTCGTCTGAAATACTCGTGTCGAGGATATGACACAAAACTTCTTGAGTCTGTAAGCATTCCTACAAACTTACCAAGTATTCCGAGATTAGCCAAAGCGGTCATCTGTGCCACCATACCATCACGGTTATCGTTAAACCACCAGCCTGAACCGAACTGAATTTTACTCGGTATAGGTGCTTTTTGGAAATTTCCAAGCATTGCGCCTAACACATAGTTATCCTTGGGATTTAATGTGTAAAGTATAGTCTTAGGTAACATATCCCTCTTCTCAAGCTCGTTTAGCATTTTGGATACGCCCTCGGCAATTTGAAAATCATTTATAGAATCAAAGCCTGTGTCAGCACCTATTTTATTAAACATTCTTGTATTGTTGTTACGCATAGCACCAATATGAAGCTGCATAGTCCAACCGCGCTTTGCATATTCCTCGCCCAAGAATATTATTTTTTCAATTTTATCATCGTCCATTTTGTCTATTGAATGGTCAGACAGCTTACATCCGTTCTCGTTAAAGTAGTCCATTCTGTCTGTTATATCGCTCTTTATTTCGCCATTTATATCAGGACGAAATGTAGGCAGTATCTTTGTGCCAAAATCCTTTAATTCCTTATGATATCTTAAATCATCATACGGATTGTCGGTAGTACAGATTGTCTCAACATTCGACATTTTTATCAGGCCCTGTGCGGAATATTCAGGTTTTTTGAGATATTCATTCACCTTATCCCATATTTCTTCCGCTGTGTCTTCACATAATATATCGTCAATATCAAAGTATCTCTTCAACTCAAGATGAGTCCAATGATATATCGGATTACCTATTGCATATGGTAGCGTTTTTGCAAACGCAAGCCACTTTTCGTAATCGTCTGCATCACCTGTTATGTATTTCTCATCAATGCCGTTTGAACGCATCAAACGCCATTTGTAGTGGTCACCGCCCAAAAACAAATCATAGGCATTTTTGAAACTGTAGTTCTTTGCAATTTGTTCAGGTGATAAGTGGCAATGATAATCTATTATCGGCAATTCCTTTGCATATGCATTATACAAATGCTTGGCAGTATCATTGTAAAGCATAAAATTATCGTTTATTATTCCCATCTAACCTTCCACCTTTCACTATATTGTTTGTTACTTTCGGACTTCGACTCGTCACAGATGTACTTTGACGTTTTAACCTTTTCCGAAAGCAACATGTCAAATTCTGCAGTATCTAAGGGTAGCTTTATCTCCGCATTGTTCTTCCATTGTGACATATACGCAGCATTTGAAAGTGTCAGTTCATAAATTCCATCACTTCCTGGAGATATAAGCTCTTCACCATACAAAATTGCATTGGTAAAATTCTTAAGTATTCCCATATGCCCCGTCTCTGTTCCCTCGGGATTATGCTCACTGTATTCAAATGGTATACCGTCAAATGACTTCTCTGAAGTATGGCACACCTCACTTGTAGCCTTGCTGAGTTTCCACTGTTTAAGTATTCCGTTTTCAAGAACAAGTTTGCCCTTGTCGCACATTACCTCAAGTCGGTTTGTGCCTGGATATTCTCCTGTTGAGGTTATAAATACACCTTGGGCTCCGTTTTTATATTTTGTAATTATCTTTGCATTGTCCTCAACTTCAATATCGTGATAAAGTCCCACATCACAGAACGCTGTTACAGAGTCGGGCATACCGCATATCCATTGCCATAGGTCAAGCTGATGTGGTGCCTGATTTAACAAGACACCTCCGCCTTCGCCTGCCCAGGTTGCGCGCCAACCTCCTGAATTGTAATAGCTCTGAGTTCTGAACCAATTTGTAATAATCCAAGTGGTGCTTTTAAGCTCACCTAACTCACCGCTTTTAAGGATTTCCCTCGCCTTAGCAAAAAGAGGATTTGTTCTCTGATTAAACATTATTGCATAGACTTTGCCTGACTTTTCGGCAACCTTATTTGCCCTTATTACATTGGAAACAGAAACATCAGCAGGCTTTTCTACAAGAACGTGCCTACCTTTTGTAAGTGCTTTTTCGGCAAAGTCCGAATGAAACCTATGGGGAACCGCAATAATCACAGCATCAGCATTGCCTTTTTCAAGCATCTCATCAAAGCTTTCATATATGTCAACTCCAGGGTGTTCTTGGGCGAACTTATTAAGCCTTTCGGTATTTATATCACAAACCTCCGAAAGAGTCATACCCTCAATTTTACCTTCAAAAATGCACTGTGCGTGTGCAGAACCCATATTACCTATTCCGACAATAGCCGTTTTTATACTGCAAGTACACATAACAATTATTTGTTTCCTCCGAATGTACTGTTCATATCAACAGCAACGGCTTCTACTACGTTTTTCTTTACCTTTGAGGTTTTAACACGTTTCATAAGCTCGTCATAATACAAATCTTCATCAAAAGGCAGTTCAACTGTTTTTCCGAGGAATGAAGATAAGTGCATTGCATTTGACAACATAACACCGTTAATACCTTCTCTGCCGTCTGCTACCAGCTTTCCGCCTCTTAAAATTGCATCTGACCACGCCCTTAAAACGCCCATATGCTGTGGGTTTTCGCCGTCTGTCTCGGGCTCATAAATCTTAAACGGCATACGGTCAAAAGGTTTTTTGCTTGTCTTTGAAAACTCCTGCTCAGTCATTTCATATTCATCTACAACGATTTTTCCGTCTCCAACAACAATCTTTGCTCTGTCAAGCTGAATTTCGAGGCGGTTTGTTCCGTGAACATCGCCTGTTGATGTGATGAATACACCTGTTGCACCATTTTCGTACTCCATATAAGCAGTAACATCATCTTCAACCTCAATATCGTGCCACTTTCCGTAATGAAGGTGAGCCTCAACAGTTTTAGGCATACCGCATATCCATTGCCACATATCAAGTTGATGGGGGCATTGATTTAACAAAACACCGCCACCTTCGCCTGCCCAGGTCGCACGCCAATCGCCTGAGTCATAGTATGCCTGATTACGATACCAAGAGGTAATAAACCAATTAATACGTCTTATCTGACCAAACTCACCGGACTCAACAAGTTCTTTTGCCTTTCTGTAAAGATGATCGGTACGCTGATTGAACATCATTCCGAACACAACCTCGGGATGACGGTCAGCCTCCTGGTTCATTTCACGAATTTGCTTTGTATAAACACCTGCAGGCTTTTCA
Organism: uncultured Ruminococcus sp.; assembly: GCA_902760955.1. GTDB lineage: Bacteria > Bacillota > Clostridia > Monoglobales > Monoglobaceae > UMGS1820. The sequence continues at coordinate 52,200 of CACWIG010000009.1, forward strand.
ACCATTACGTGGATACCGCGTTTCATACACTCAATGGCATATTTGGGGTGATCGTAATGGGGAACAGCTACAAGACACGCATTAATTAAACCGCTGTCAAGCATTTCTATTGCATCATCAAAGTATGTAATGTCTGCCTTCAAATTTTCCTTACCCCACTCAATTCTTGCAGGTTTTACATCAGCTACTGCTACAAGTTCAATATCGGGACATTGCCCGTCTACAAGTTTTAAAGCATGATCGCTACCCATATTACCAAGTCCTATTATTCCCAACTTAACCTTATCCATAATTAATTTCCTTTCTGATTTCATAATATTTTAAAAACCCTGTGCCTTTAAATAATCATAGCTTCTCTTAAGGCAATCAAAGGGGTCCTCACCGTTACAATCGTCTTGTTCAACAAACATATATTTTGTTCCTGCCGCCTCAGCTTTTTCAAAAATTCTGTCAAAATTGAGATTTCCCTCACCAATAACAGCCATTTTTCTGCCATATTCATAGTCCTTCAAATGAATACAGGGAACTCTGCCCGAGAGTTTTTCAATCCAATATGCAGGATCTCCGCCGCCCACCTGAATCCAGAAGGTATCAAGAGTAAATCCCATTATATCGGGAGAAAAAATCTCCGCAAGATGTTCAAGAATAATCTTGCCATCTCTCTTTATGAACTCAGAATCGTGGTTGTGATACATAAAATACTTTCCGTTTTCCTTCATTATCTTTGCAGGTTCAAGATATAATGAAGTAAATTCTTCAACACTTCCACTGCCAAAGCCGTACCAACCCAATCCGATGTTATCACAATCAAATTTTGCGTGTTCCTCACATACCTTTTTGGTCTCACCAATAATTTTGTCCTTGTTAGTGTGGGTAATGGGGCACTTTAAACCATTTTTCTTTAAGTTTTCAGCTAACCATTCACCTGTATAGTCACAAGTTCCCGATACCTGAACGTATTTGTAACCCATATCCGCTACTCTTTTTAAAGTTTCAGCAAAATCATCAAGATTTGTGCAAGCCTTTCCCACAGTAACAAGTTGTGCTCCAATTTCCATTATAATACCTCCAAAATATTTTTTAATGCCAGACAAGCTGTATCAAACGCCTCATCATTTGAATTAAATACTATGCCGCCAACATTTTTATTTTCGTCCTCTCTCTCCAATCCTGCCAAGCCGTCAAACACAGCCAGATGTGGTTCAAGAGTTAATACATTTCCGCCGTCACTTACATACCGCTTTATAAGCTCTTTTATATTGCCGTCACCGCTTCCTGCAGGAACAACATTTCCGTCTGTCTTTGCATCCTTTATGTGCATATATTTTATATAATCAGATAGCATATCCCAAGCCTTAAAGGTATCCTCACCACATTGAACAAAATTTGCAGGGTCAAACACAGCCTTTATATCAGGTACAGCCTTCAATATGTCCAGACAGCGTTTTGCGTTATCACCATAAATGCCCTTTTCATTTTCGTGACATAATGTTATTCCTGATTTAACAGCCATTTCCGCAAATTGCCCTAACCTGTCAATAACTTTATTTTTATAATCATCAGGATTTTTGTCCTCAGGAACATAAAACGAGAAGATACGTATATTCTCTGCACCTAAAGTATGCGTCACCTCAAGAATGTGCTTAAAACCTTCAATATCGGCATCAAAATCGCTGTCTATATCCGTCTTACCCACAGGTG
>CACWIG010000010.1 GCA_902760955.1 uncultured Ruminococcus sp.
GTCACCGCCGTCAGGATGGCATCCGAGAGGGCGTTAAGGCTCAGACACTTCTGGGCGTTACGGGCAGCGGAAAAACAGAGGTTTTTCTGCAATCCATAGAGCATTGTATAAAGGACGGCAGACAGGCGATTATGCTGGTGCCTGAGATTTCGCTGACACCGCAGATGGTTGAGAGGTTTGTAGGCAGATTTGGCAATTCCGTTGCGGTAATGCACAGCGGACTGTCTATGGGTGAGCGGTTTGACCAATGGAACAAAATTCAGCGTGGTGAGGTCAGCGTGGTTGTAGGTGCAAGAAGTGCCATTTTTGTTCCCTTTGATAATATAGGAATAATAATTCTTGATGAACAGCACGAAAGCAGTTATAAATCTGATATAGCACCAAGATATCACGCGGCAGATGTGGCGTTTAAGCGTGGTGAGGACAGCGGAGCACCTGTTCTTATGGCATCTGCAACACCTGATGTGTCTTCGTATTATAAGGCATTAAACGGAGAATACACTCTGTTTGAGATGAACAAAAGATACAACGAAAATGCAATGCCAAAGGCGAGAATTGTTGATATGCGGAGCGAGCTTTTTGATTTACACAACAATTCGTCCATAAGCATCAGATTGCAAGAGGAAATCAGATTAAACCTAAGCAGAAAAGAAAAAACCGTATTATTTTTAAACAGGCGCGGATTTAATACCTTTGTTTCCTGTCGGGAATGCGGAGAGGTAATTGAGTGTGAAAATTGCAGTATAGCAATGACATATCACAAAAAGACAAATAAGCTTGTCTGCCATTATTGCGGTATGACAATAGACAATGTTACAGAGTGTCCGTCCTGCGGTTCTAAGTATGTTAAGTTTTTCGGTACGGGAACTCAGAGAATAGAGGACGAGTTAAAACGACTGTTCCCTGAGGCGCGAATACTCAGAATGGACTTTGATACAACATCGGGTAAGGGCGGCCACGAGGCAATACTTGATAAGTTCAGAAACGGCGAGGCAGATATATTGCTGGGCACGCAAATGGTAACAAAGGGCTTGGACTTTCCTGATGTAACACTTGTGGGGGTTCTTGCGGCTGATACCGCACTTAATATGGACGACTTTAAGTCAAGTGAAAAGTGTTTCTCCCTTATCACTCAGGTGTGCGGACGTGCAGGCAGAGGTGATATAGAGGGCAGAGCGGTAATTCAGACATACCAACCGCAAAACAGGACAATACTGTTTGCAAAAGAGCAAAATTATATAAAGTTCTACGAAAATGAAATTATATACAGAAAGAGAATGGTGTACCCTCCCTTTTGCGATATTGTGTATATTCTTGTATCTGGCGAGAATGAGAAAGATGCCGAAACGGAATGTATGAATATAGGTGGTATAATAAATGATGAAAAGGCTCTTACAACCAACATTATTGAGGTCTTAGGCCCGTCTGCGGCACCTATCAAAAAAATTAAGAATAAATATAGATTTAGAATTTTGATAAAGGTAAAGGACAGTAAGCTGATGCATCCTATGATGGAGGCTATATATAAGGCTCACGAAAATTCAGGAACAAAAAACCTTCTTACGATTGACATAAATCCTAATAATATGATATGATAATGCAGTATATAAAATAGATTTTGAAAGGCATTGGTGATATATAATGGCAATAAGAAACATAGTAAAGCTTGGCCTTGACGGTGAGGAAGCATTGTCAAAGGTTTGCAAAACAGTAGGTGTTCCGTCTGACAGAATGAAGGCTCTGCTTGACGATTTGATAGATACGCTGTATGAGTCAGGCGGAGTAGGGCTTGCGGCACCGCAGGTTGGTGTTCTGCGTAGAATGGCGGTAATTGATATAGGCGAGGGTCTTATTGAACTGATTGACCCTGAGATTATCTCACAAGAGGGTGAACAGACAGGAACGGAAGGCTGTTTGAGCTATCCTGAACATTGGGGAATTGTTACACGTCCTAACAGGGTTGTTGTTCGTGCGGCTGACCGTAACGGCAACGTGAGAGAAATAGAGGGAGAAGGCTTGCTTGCAAGAGCCTTGTGCCACGAGATAGAGCATCTGGACGGACATATGTTCATTGAAAGAGTTACCGAGTGGGTAAGACCTGAAGAACTTGATGATGAAGAATAGCAAACAGACGAAAAAAGAGACTGTTAAAAAAGTACTTTTCGGGACGTCGAGGACGCCGTCCCCTACAATGTGTTTTGTATGATATTTAAATATAATACAAAACATAGGGTTGGGCGATTTTCAACAAACCGATATAGTTGACTTTTTTAACAGCCTCTTTTTTTAAAAGCCTAATTCTTCACCTACGAGAATGATTTTTATTCTGCCTTTTACTTTACTTCTGCGTGTTTTTACAACGTAAGAACACATACATTCATCTGACAGGCAATCTACACATTTACCTTTTGAACAGCCTGTTTTGGTAAGTCCAAAGCGTTCGGCGTTCTTAACTGCCGCAACATTATGTACGCGGTCTTCGGCGTCTTCAACTGTTTTGCACAGCTTGTTCATTCCTGCAATAACAATTACGCTGTCGGGACCATAGCACATTGCCGCAACACGATTGCCGTTGCCGTCAATGTTTACTAAAATACCATCCTCTGTGATGGCGTTTGAACTTGTTAAAAACGTCTTGGCAGTAAGCCCTTGTTTCATAAGCTCGTCACGCTCCTCAGGGGTGGAGGCGGAATCTCTGTCGATTAGCTTGTAATCATTTTCTTTAAGCACTTCAATCAGATTGAGGTCTTTAAGCGTTTTAGAGCCTCCCCAACTGATAGTGCCGTTTTTATCTATTAATGATATGGCTTTGTCTAAAGCCTCTTTTTTGTTGTCGCAATAATATGCTTCAAAATTTCTTTTTTCGAGATTTGGAATAAGCTTTTCCGCTAAATCTTTGTAATTCATAGTATTTCACCTGATTAAATAAGCTTAGGAACATTTGACATAAGTTTAGCTGATGCCAAAGCCTTTGCAACAATGTATGCGATTATAAAGTCAACGCAGTGATGTGCGAATGTACCGCCCGCCGTAATGATTACCATTGAGATTACGGAATATCCTTCGGCAGGTGTGCTCATACCTGTAGTGAAGAATACCAAAACGATTAATGCCTCAATTCCTGCGTGAACGACACCTGTCAAAAGGCAAAGAAGAATGGCTTTCATACCCTTTTTAAGTAAATATGCACCCAAAATTGCAAATACAATATGAGATGCCGCACGGACAGCGACTATAACAGGTGCAGTAAAGAAGAAACCTATGGTGGTGCCTACTGCTGTGAATATTGCCGTAACAGGTGATATAAACATTGCAATAATTACAGGAACGTGTGCCATAAGTGTCGCACTATAGGGACCGATAACAATTCTGAACGGAAAACCCGTAAATATCATCGGAATAAGTATTCCTATTGCAATCAGCAGTGATGATGTCACCATATCTTTTGTTTTAATTGTGTTGTTCATTTTTTGCCTCCCATAGAATTTTATCAAAATGTTTTGCTAAAATAATAGCACAAATCATAGGAAATGTCAAACAAATAAGGTATAGTATTACAGATTTATGTCAACAATATTTACGAGTAAAAGCATATAAAATTTGGAGGAAATGCATATGTTAGATAAAAACGGAAAAAGAGCGGTAATTATAAGTAATATAAGGTCAAACTCTATTGAGCAGGCAATATTTATTTTAAAATCAAATGATGCCGAACCCATAAAAGATGTGGGCAGCGGAATTGTAGCTGAGGCTCAGGAGATAATTAATAACTACATCAAAAAAGTAGAGCGTGCATTGCCCTGCAGGGCAAAACACAAAAACCAAAAGAAAATTGTGGTAATTGCAGTGACTGCTGTTATGATTGCAATAGTCGGAGGCTTAGCATTTTTAAAGCTGAATATGTCATAATAAGTCGTGAACATTTTTCTTATACCTACCTCCGTTCGACACAAAAAATGGAAAATTATGGATATAATATTTTGTGTTTAATAAAAGGGGTGGTATAATGGAAAATACAAAAGAATTATGTGAGGTTCAGATAAATCAAGAGGGAACTGCACCGAAAAAGGAGAGAATAAGGAGATATGATGTACTGATTCGGGTGATAGGCTTACTGCTGGCAAGGGGAACCGCTTTTTATGTGTTAGCGCCCTTTGGTGTGTCGTATATGGCGATGGAGAGGCGATTTTCCAAAAAGGCGTTAATTAGCTGTTTGATGGTGTGTGCAGGGTATTTGAGCCTGTTTGATATTAATATTTCGGGCAAATATATATTTGCGACAATTGCGTATATGGCTTTTTTATTTGTTGCCGACAGAGGCGATTGTGATATTCCCGATTATGTATGTATTGCGGCGGCAGGTGTTGTTACGGCACTTGGCAGATTGTGCAGTATGATATGGACAGGCTTTTCCCTCGGTGAGTGGATATGGATTGTATGTGATACGGCACTTGCGGTTGTGGGTGCTTTTGTATTTGAAAAGAATAAAATTATATTAAACGGACAGAAAAACCCGATATTTTCAATGAATAAAGAGGAAAAAGTGTGCTTTTATGTATTGACGGCGATTATGCTTTTGGGACTTAAAAGTATTTCTCTTGACGGCTTTGTTACGATTGCAAATATAGTTGGCATATGGGCAACTGTTGTTTTTGCTATGTGCGGTGGCATAGGTATTGGTGCTGTATGCGGAACTGTTATTGGAGGCATATTGGGGGCGGAAAATGACATAGCTGTATATATGGCGATTTTTGCCGTGGGTGGTATTGTCTGCGGAATGCTGTCGAAATATGGCAAAACTGCAGGAGTGTTGGCAATGTCGGCAGTAGTTATCGGCGGCTGTGTTTTCTTTGGCGAGAGAACAGAGGTTATTGGCTATCTGGATATTCCCTTATCGGTTATGTTGATTATATTTACATCGGAGTCACTTATAAGAAGGATAGGAAGAATTGGTGGATTGACAACGGATAATTCAGACAGCGAACGCTTAAAGGAGTATGTAAAAACAAGATTGAATACGGCGGCAAGCTCCTTTAGAATACTTGCCGAGACCTTTCTCGATTTGTCGGACAAGCAGAACACTGTGGATATGGAGGACGTATCTATGATGTTTGACAGAACTGCCGACAGGGTATGCAGAGAGTGTTCGAGAATGAGCGAATGTTGGGTTAATAATTTTAACAATACATACAAATCACTCTTTCATATGCTTGAGGTGATGGAGAGAAAGGGTGAGCTTACCGAAAGTGATGCGGACGAATATTTTTCAAAGAAGTGCTTGAGGCTGCGTGGAATTGTAAAAGAAATGAACAGACTTTTTGAAATATACAAGATTAATTGTGTATGGAAAAGCAAGCTTCAGGAAAACAGAGAGTTGGCAGGGGAACAGCTTGGAAGTGTTGCACAGATATTGGACAGCATAGCAGACGAGATGTATGAGGAGAGAATTGACAGCTCATCAGAAGAAGAGATAAGGATACGGCTTGAGGATAAAGGGGTCAGAGTTGTCAGTCTTTCTGCGGCAATTAATGTAAAGGGTAGGTTTTCGGTATACATAGAGGTAGAAGAGAATACTTCTCTTGACGAGTGCAGGCGTGCCTCCGAAACAGCCCTTAAAGCGGTGCTTGGCACAAGACTTGTTATGAATGGCATTGTCAGAAAAGAGTCAGGCGAGATAATGCTGAGGTTTTCTCAGCCTGAGGGATATATGGTTGAAACGGGAATTGCAGGTAAAAGTGCAGATGATGAAAACGGCGACAACTGTGTTGTAAGATATTTAAGCGACGGCAAATTTGCGGCGGCGTTGAGTGATGGTATGGGTACAGGACACAAGGCGTCGAGAGACAGCGGTGCAACTGTCAGATTGCTGGGCGATTTCTTGGAGGCAGGCTTTGACAAAACCGTTGCGGTAAGGCTTATAAATTCAATAATGGTAATGAAGTCTGCAAACGAGGCGTTTGCAACAGTTGATATGTGCGTTATAGATTTATTCAGCGGTGAGGCGGAGTTTATCAAAAACGGAGCGGAGCCAAGCTATATTAAACGTCAGGGGGGTGTTGAAACAATAAGAGCGGCATCTCTGCCTGTGGGTGTTATTCAAGGAGTTGAGATAGATAGCTTTGCCTATAATTTAGAGGAAAACGATATTGTTGTACTTTTGAGTGACGGTTTACAGATGAAAAAGGGATATGAAAATTGGATTAAATCAGCCGTAGAGGAGGCAAACCGAGAGATGCCTGCCCAGGAACTTGCTGACCGAATAATAGATATGGCAAAGGCTCTGCACGGCGAAAATTCGGACGATATGACGGTTGCTGTGCTGAAACTTCGGCAGAGATAAATTAAAAATTTGAAAAAAGTCTTGACAAATATGTAAAAAAAGAGTAGAATATAAAAAGTTTCGAAACGATGTCAAACAAAAAAATTAAGAAAGGACAAAGGAAATGAGTAATATTAAGTCTTCTGCACTGTTTAACAAATATTATTTTAGCTTTAGCTTTTTTGGCTACGGCTTGTTTTTGTGCAGAAAATCTCAGACCTTTGGACTAGTTTAAAATAGAGTTGAATATTATGTATAACTCTGGCAGGTTCAAAGGAACCTGCCTTTTTTGTTGCATTAGAACTTTACAAAATATAGCCGTACAAAGCGGCGGAATGGAGAATTAATTATGGTAGTATGTTTAAATCCAAAAACAACACGGGAGGATGTAGATAAAATAATATCCTACATCAGAGATATGGGACTTGATGTTCAGGTAACAGAGGGACAGCAAAGCACAATTTTAGGTCTTATAGGCGATACAAGTAAAATTGACCCTAACACACTTATGATGAATGTTCACGTTGACAAGGTAATGCGTGTGGCAGAGCCATTCAAAAAGGCAAGCAGGACATTTAACCCTGTTGACACAGTTGTAAAGGTTGGAAATGCAGAAATAGGCAATAGAAAGAAGTTCACAGTAATTGCAGGTCCTTGTTCTGTTGAAAATCACGACCAGATTGTAGAAGTTGCTGAAAGCGTTAAAAAAAGCGGTGCAACTCTCTTGCGTGGCGGTGCATTCAAACCGAGAACTTCCCCATACTCTTTCCAGGGCTTAGAGCTTGAGGGACTTGAACTTTTGAAAGAGGCAAAGGCTAATACAGGTCTTCCTATTGTTACAGAGATTATGTCACCTAAGATGGTTGAAAAGTTTGAAAGTGATGTTGATATCATTCAGGTTGGCGCAAGAAATATGCAGAACTTCGACTTGCTCAAAGAGCTTGGCAAGGCATCAAAGCCTATTCTGTTAAAGAGAGGCTTATCCGCAACAATCGAGGAATGGCTTATGTCTGCTGAATACATTATGGCAGGTGGCAACGAAAACGTCATACTCTGTGAACGCGGTATCAGAACGTTTGAAACGTACACAAGAAACACTCTTGATTTAAGTGCTATTCCTGCTGTTAAGAAGCTCAGCCATTTGCCTGTTGTTGTTGATCCGTCACACTCGGCAGGCAGAAGATGGATGGTAGAGCCTCTCTCGCTTGCAGCTATGGCAATCGGTGCTGACGGACTTATTGTTGAGGTTCACAACTGCCCTGAAAAAGCATTGTGCGACGGTGCGCAATCACTTGACCCTAAGCAGTTTGATGACTTGATGACAAAGTTGCGTAATATGGGAAAGAACTTAGGACTTGAAGTATAATTTATTTGGAGGAATACGATGGAAAGCCACTTCAGAATTTCGATTATTGGTTTAGGCATAATAGGCGGCTCCGCAGCGTATGCCTTAAAGGGCTTTAACAATGCCGAGGTTATCGGTTTTGATAAAAGTGATGATGTAATGGGTATGGCTCTCGAAAGGGGAGCCATTGACAAAGCAGCAAAAAGTGTGGCAGATGCTATTGATAATTCTGACCTGATAATCATTGCCACATATCCAAACAGCATACCGAAGATAGTCAGTGAGAATAAAACCGCTTTTAAAAAGGGAGCGGTTCTTACTGAGTTTTGCGGAGTCAAGACAAAAATATCAGCCGAGATAGAGGCGGTTCTTCCCGAAGGTGTTGACTACGTCGGCGGACACCCAATGGCAGGCAAAGAGGTTGATGGTTTTGTGAATGCTGACCCTGACCTTTACAAAAACTGCGGTTTTATTATAACTCCGTCAGAAAAATCATCAAAAGACGGAATAAGACTGATTTACCATATGGCAGAGTATATGGGGGCTACCAGAATTGATGTTTGCGTTCCTAAGATACACGACGAGTTGATTGCATATACAAGTGATTTGATGCATATAGCCGCATCTGCGCTGTGCTTAGATTTTGACCACAGAATTAATCTGGCATATACGGCAGGGGCTTTTCGTGATTGCACAAGGGTTGCATTCATTAATCCTGAGTTGTGGACAGAACTTTTTATGATAAACGGCAGTAATACTGTCAAAGAAATTGACAAGTACATTAATTCGTTGACTAAGATGAGAAATGCAATATCCGAAAAGGATGAAAAGAGCTTATATGAAATGCTGAAAATCGTTCGTAACAATAAAGAGGATATACTTAAAAGAGAACCAAAAAAGGGGATTGTGTTATGAAAATATTAAAGGTAAATATTCCGGGGAGAGAATATAATATTCATATAGGGAGCGGCTTGCTTGAAAAAACAGGAGAAATCGTATCCGAAATTTTTAAGGGGAAACGAATTGCAATAATAACAGATAAAAATGTCGGAACATTATATGCAGACAAAGTCACAAAAGCACTTGCAGGTTATGATGTATCAGTTATAACAGTAGATGCAGGGGAGAAGAGCAAGTCATTTGAAACTCTGCAATATGTTTACACAAGGTTGATAGAAGAAGGTATCACAAGGACAGATTTGATAGTCGCATTGGGCGGCGGTGTAGTCGGTGATTTGACAGGCTTTGCCTCATCGACCATTCTGCGTGGTGTGGACTTTGTTCAAATTCCTACAACATTGTTGGCGCAGGTGGATTCAAGCGTTGGCGGAAAGACGGCGGTTAATTTGCCTCAGGGCAAAAACCTTGTGGGTAGCTTTTGTCAGCCGAAGGCTGTCATTGCGGATACCGACACACTTAAGACTTTATCCGATAAAATCTTAAGTGACGGTATGGCTGAAGTCATAAAATATGGTGCTATTTGCGATGCCGAATTATTTGAAATATTGTCAAATATAAAAAATAATGAAGAATTATTTGCAAAAATTGAAGAAATAGTATATACTTGTTGCAGGATAAAAAGTGAAATTGTCGAGGAAGATGAATTTGATACAGGCAGAAGAATGATTTTGAACTTTGGGCACACCTTTGGGCACGCAATTGAAAAGAAGTTTAACTTCTCGTCGGTGACTCACGGAATGGCAGTTGCGGCAGGAATGGTTATGGCGGCGACCTGGGGAGAGGAGAATAATGTGACGCCTAAAGGTACGGCTGAAAAAATTGAGGCTGTTCTTAAAAATTATAATTTGCCCACAGCGTATGATTTAACAAAAGAGGAATTGCTGGCATCAGCAGGGGTGGATAAAAAAAGTGACGGTGGCCTGATAAATCTGATTTTGCTCAATCGTATAGGTGATGCTGTTATTCACAAAATCGACAGACAAAGTATATAAAAACAGCTAAGGCAGAAGACATAAAACTCTAGGAAAGATTTTGGTTGATAGAATATCTTAATCAATCCCTCAGTCGTCTGTTGACGACAGCTCCCTTTACACAAGGGAGCCTTAAAGTTGACAGTGTATCATACTGTAAGTTGCAAAAATCCAAAATAATTTTTTTCATTGCGGTTGGGCTTGGCAACCGTATGGGCTATGGGCAATTATTCAATAAAATTATTTTGGATTTATAATTTGTGCGGGGAGCAAGCAGAGAAAAAATCAAATTGTTGTACACGATTTTCACGTTTTATAAGAGAATATAAAATATCTTCACAGGAGGGCAGCTATGGATAACGTAACGATTAAACCTGCAATGTTAAAGGGAAAAGTAAATATTCCGCCGTCTAAAAGTATGGCACATCGTGCTGTAATTGCGGCGGCATTATCTGAGGGCGATTGTGTTGTCAGCAATATCTCTATGTCACAGGATATTTCTGCCACATTAGGCGGATTGCGTGCACTTGGCTATAAGTACAGTTATAACCAAAAGCAGAAAAGGGTTAAGTTTACTGCAGGCAGACGCAAGCTCACAGGCAAGGAAATAGAGATTGATTGCGGTGAAAGCGGTTCAACCCTCAGATTTTTAATTCCTATTGCGTTGCTGACGGGAAAAGATATAAAATTCATATGTCACGGCAGACTTTTGCAAAGACCGATGAAGCCGTATTTTGATATGTTTGATAAATGCGGAATAACCTACGAAATCGGCAGTGACTACATACGCACAAAGGGAAAGCTGAAACCGGGTGTATTTATGATTGCAGGCAATATCAGCTCGCAGTTTATATCGGGACTTTTATTTGCTTTGCCGTTGCTTGATAAGGATAGCAGTATTGTGATTACCGAAAGTCCCGAGTCCACAGGTTATATTGATATGACGCTTGATACAATAGACAGCTTTGGCATAAAGGTTGAAAACAAAAAATATCTGAAATATGCAATATTGGGAAATCAATCATACAAAGCAAAGGATATGGTGGTAGAGGGTGATTACTCTCAGGCGGCGTTCTTCTTAACTGCGGGTGCAATCGGCTGTGATGTTGAGTGCTTAGGGTTGCCCGAACACAGCTTGCAGGGTGACAGAGAGATTATTGACATAGTAAAAAGGGCAGGCGGTAAAATAGAAAAGACAGCAGATGGTATTAAGGCAAAGCATACTGCTAATATGCACGGCATAACGGTAGATGCAAGGAACATACCTGATTTGATACCCACAGTTGCGGTTATGCTGTCCTTTTGCAAGGGAGAAAGTAACATAATAAACGCAGGCCGTTTGAGAATGAAGGAAAGCGACAGACTATCAGCAATATGCGATGAGCTTTCACGGCTTGGAATTGATATACAAGAAGGCGGAGATTATATTAAAATTAACGGAACTCAGACCGCAAGCTGTCAGACTGTTTCCGCAAGAAACGACCACAGAATTGCAATGGCACTCGCTATTGCCGCTTGTAGATGTGAGGGTGATGAGGTTGCCATTCTTGGTGCTAAAACCGCCGTTAAGAAGTCATATCCCGACTTTTTTGATGTATACGAAACATTGAGATAAATTGAATTGTAGGAGAGATTACTGTGAACGTTTGGGGCGAAAAAATAAAATTAACAATATTCGGAGAGTCGCACGGCAAGGGTATCGGTGTTGTGATTGATGGCTTGCCGTCAGGCTTTGAGCTGAATTTGGACAGAGTTGCCGAGCAGATGAAAAGACGTGCTCCTGGGCGGAATAAGCTTTCGACCGCAAGAGCAGAGGCGGACGAATTTCAGATTTTGTCAGGTTTTTTTAACGGAAAGACAACGGGTACGCCTTTGACAGCAGTAATTTTTAATACTGATATGCGTTCTAAGGACTATAACCCCGAACTTTTGAGGCCGTCACACGCAGATTTTACTGCTCTTTGTAAGTACGGTGAGAGCAGAGATTACAGAGGCGGCGGACATTTTTCGGGCAGAATAACTGCACCATTGGTATTTGCAGGGGCAGTGGCAGAACAAATCTTAGAAGAAAAAGGTATATTTACAAGTGCACATATTATGCAAGTGGGAAGCGTCTGCGATAAGCCTTTTGATATGATAAATACTGATACAGAATTGCTTAAAGAACTGTCAAAGATGGACTTCCCTGTTATTGACGGCGAGTGTGCCGAAAAAATGAAAGAGGAAATCGACAAATACAGATGTGATAAAAATTCTATCGGAGGCAGGGTAGAGGTATGCATCTGCGGTGTTGAGGCAGGCATAGGCTCGCCCTTCTTTGGCTCGGTAGAGAGCCGATTGTCATCAATGATGTTTTCAATTCCTGCGGTTAAGGGAATTGAATTTGGTTTGGGCTTTGACTTTGCCACAGCTGACGGAAAGACGGCAAATGATGAATTTTATATTGAAGATGATGTTGTTAAAACATATACAAACAATAATGCAGGTATAAACGGCGGTATAACAAACGGTATGCCCATTGTGTTCAGGCTTGCGTTAAAGCCTACGCCGTCAATTGCTAACCTACAAAAAACTGTGAATATTGATACAAAGGAAAATACCGAAATAGAGATAAAGGGCAGGCACGACCCGTGTATTGTGCATCGTGCCGCGATAGTTGCTGAATGTGCAACTGCGATTGCTATGTTGGATATGGTATTAGATAAATAGTAATATAACGAGGAGTAAGTTATGAACGAGCTTGAACAACTGAGAGATGGTATAGATAAAATAGACAGAGAACTTTTGCCTTTGTTTATAGAGAGAATGAGACTATGCGGACAGGTTGGAGAATATAAAAAAAGAACCGATATGCCTGTTTTGGACTCAGAAAGAGAAAAACAACTTTTGGAAAATAAGCTAAATCTGGTTGAGGACAAGGATAAGGATATGTCCGAGGAGGTCTATGAGTTCTTTAATTCAATAATGGCAATCAGCCGTACATATCAAAAAAAGCTGATTTCAGGCGAAAAGTGCGGAGCTTGTTGGGAATTGCTCGAAAATTCTGTTGCCAGAAAAGAAAGTCCAAAGGTGGTGTGCTTTGGATATGAAGGCTCTTACAGCGAAGAGGCGGCTGAAAAGTTCTTTCAAAATAAATGTGAAAAAACCTACGTTTCCGCATTTGTGGACGCGTTTGATATATTGACGAATAATGGTGCAGACTATGCTGTTCTTCCCATTGAAAATTCTTCTGCAGGAGTGATAGCGGAGGTTATGGATTTGCTTGCCGAAAGAAAGTTATACATAGTAGGCGAGGAGTATATACCTATCAGACATTGCCTGATGGGTGTAAAGGGGACCAAAACATCTGATATAAAGAAGTTGTATTCCCACGAGCAAGCCTTTTTGCAATGCCCTGACTTTATAAAGTCTTTGGGTGATGTGGAGTGTATATCGCATTACAGCACAGCACTTTCTGCAAAGTCGGTTGCACAGATGAATGATGTTTCATATGCGGCGATTGCATCTGAGAGAACTGCTGAGATATACGGGCTTGAAATTATTGCCAAAAATATCAACAGCGTTGATTGTAACACAACAAGATTTGTGGTTATTTCAAGAATGCCTGAGGTCAGTGATGATGCATCAAAGGTAAGTATTGTGTTCAATCTTGACCACGAAAGCGGAGCTTTATACAGGGTGTTGAGCGGTTTTGCTCACGGCGGATTAAATCTGTTAAAGCTTGAGTCAAGACCTGTCAGAGAAAAGCCATTTGAGTACAAATTCTTCGCAGACTACACAGGCAACCTGAGAGACGCAGAAGTCAGAGCAATAACTGAGGAGATTGCACAGGTGACAAGAAACCTTATTTTGTTGGGAAACTATACAAATTCAGATGGAGAACACAGATGAGAGATATAATTTTGATAGGTATGCCAGGGTGCGGAAAGAGTACGCTTGGCAGAGGTATAGCAAAAAAGTTAGGCAGAGAATTTGTTGATACGGATATAGAAATTGAGAGAAGTGAACGCAGGTGTATTCCTGAAATATTTAAAAACAGAGGCGAAAAGTATTTCAGAGAGTGCGAAACACAAATTCTTAAAAAACTGCTGGGCAATAATTATGTCATTGCCACAGGCGGAGGAATAATTTTAAAGGACGAAAACGTCAAACTGATGAGGGAGTCAGGTGCATATATTCTCTTTATCGACCGTCCGCCCGAAAATATAGTGGGCGATGTGAGAACTTCAAACAGACCCTTGCTGGCAAGCGGTGCAGAGAGGATATTTGGCTTGTATAAAGAGAGATATGAAAAGTATGTTGCGGCTTGTGACGAAAGAGTTTTGAACGATAAAGATGCCAAAGACGCAATTAAAAAGATAGAAAAACTTTTAGAGAAAATATAAAGGGGTAATTTTGATGAAAATAATGGTAATTAACGGACCTAACCTCAATCTGACAGGTATGCGTGAGCCTGATATATACGGCAATCAGACCTATGCCGACTTAGAGGCATATATCGAAGATTATGCCGAAAAAGCAGGGGCAGAGGCAGTTGTTGTTCAAAGCAACAGCGAGGGTGAGATTATAGACTATATTCACTACTGTCTGGGAAGTTGTGACGGAATAGTGATAAATGCAGGTGCATACACCCATTACAGTTATGCGATACACGATGCAATTAAAGCTGTTGATATCCCCACAGTTGAGGTTCATATAAGCAATATACACAAGCGTGAAGAGTTCAGACATCATTCGGTAATATCTCCTGCCTGTGTCGGTCAGATATGCGGACTTGGGTTTATGAGTTATACTCTGGCTATTGATTATTTATTAGCCAATGCAATACCATCTGATGATGAAAATAACTAACTTAAAGAGGTATTTTAATGTTAAAAATTGCTGTGATAGGTCATCCGATTGCTCATAGCCGTTCTCCGCAAATACACGGAGCGGCTTTAGATAGCATTAATGTTGAATACAAATATGAAAAACATGATGTAAAAAAAGAGGATTTGGAGAGCTTTTTGGAATATGCAAAATCAAATCTTGACGGCTTTAACTTGACTATGCCCCTTAAGGTAGATGTGTTGCCGTATTTAGAGGGAATTTCCGAAGAGGCGGAGAAGTTCAGGTCGGTAAACACCGTCAAGGTCAAAGACGGAAAGCTGTACGGATATAATACTGACTCCGACGGATATATACAATCCTTGATAAACAAGGGCAGTGACCCAAATCAGAAGAGAATTGTTATTCTCGGTGCAGGCGGAGTTGTGCGGACCATTGCAAAGAAGTTGGTGGAATGCGGTGCAGAAAGTGTGGTTATATTAAACAGAACAATTGAAAAGGCAGAGGAAATAGTTAAGTATATCGGAAACGAAAAGGTTGAAAGCGTAGAATTTTCAATTGAAAATATTACAGCTAACTGTAAAGCGGCAGATATACTTATCAATGCGACTCCTCTTGGTATGGAGGGAAATGACGGCGATTTTGAAGATACGTCATTTTTGCAGGCGTTGCCTGAGTATGCAATAGTATCTGATTTGATATATGCTCCGCCCAAAACTAAGCTTTTAAAAGATGCAGAAAAGCTGGGACTTAAGATAATGAACGGGCTTGATATGCTGATTTTTCAGGCAATTATCGCTGATGAGATATATCTCGACAAAAAGCTGGACTTGTATGAGGTTTATAAGTCGGTATTAAACAGAATATAAAATTAAAACGCTGTGACATACGAAGTTCACAGCGTTTTTTATAGTTAAAATATTATTTATTTTGATATGCAGGCTCGCAGGTGAGATTGACACCTAAGCGTCTGAACACCTTATCATCAACGGAGGATAGGATAACAGAGGAATGTGCTTCACAGCCACGCAGTTTGCCAAGCTGTTCCATTGCCAATTCCGCATTAGAGTCTGTTGCCGCACAAATTGACAGAGCGATAAGTGCTTCGTCAGTGTGCAGACGCGGATTGCGATTGCCCAAATGGTCAACCTTGAGGTGCTGTATAGGCTCAATTACCTCAGGTGAGATAAGATGCACACTGTCGTCAATGCCCGCAAGTGCCTTTAAGGCGTTGAGCAACAGAGCAGAGGAGGCACCCAAAAGCTCTGAGGTTTTGCCTGTAAGTATTCTGCCGTCAGGGAGCTCGATTGCACTTGCAGGACTGCCCGTAAGTGCCGCCTTTTGCAGAGCAGGTCCGATAACACTGCGGTTGTCAACTGATATTTCAGCCTTCTTCATCAATAATTCAAGTTTCAATACTGTTTCCTCACTTGCAAGACCTTTTCTGTGGTCGCACAATGCAGTGTAATATCTGCGTAAAATTTCTTGTCGGGAGGCATTTTTCGTTGCATCGTCATCTATTATGCAGTTGCCTGCCATATTTACGCCCATATCTGTTGGTGACTTATAAGGACATTGTCCTGCAATTTTCTCAAACATTGCCTTTACAACAGGAAAAATCTCCACATCACGATTGTAGTTTACCGTGGTTTTTCCATATGCTTCAAGGTGGAACGGGTCAATCATATTTACGTCATTTAAGTCAGCGGTTGCAGCCTCGTAGGCAAGGTTGACAGGGTGCTGAAGGGGTATATTCCAGATAGGGAAGGTTTCAAACTTAGCATATCCTGCCTTTATACCTCTTTTGTATTCGTGATACAACTGAGAAAGGCAAGTTGCCATCTTTCCGCTGCCAGGGCCTGGGGCGGTGACGATTACCAATTCCTTAGTTGTTTCTATATACTCGTTTTTTCCGTAACCATCATCACTTACGATTTTGGAGATATCTGAAGGATAACCGTCTATGGGATAGTGGCGGTAGACCTTGACGCCGAGAGAGTTAAGACGCTTCTGAAATGCCTCTGCCGTTGGTTGTCCCGTAAATTGTGTCATAACAACACTGCTTACATACAGACCAACATTTCTGAAACAGTCAATCAAACGTATTACGTCTAAGTCGTAGGTAATACCCAAATCTCCTCGTAATTTATTCTTCTCTATATCAGAAGAATTGATTGCGATTACTATTTCGGCTCTGTCCTTTAAATTTAACAGCATTCTCAGTTTACTGTCAGGCTGAAAACCTGGCAAAACTCTTGATGCGTGATAGTCGTCAAAGAGCTTTCCTCCGAATTCAAGATACAGTTTACCCCCAAACTGTGATATTCTTTCCATTATATGCTCAGATTGCATACTCAGGTATTTATCATTATCAAAACCAATTTTTTGCATTTTAATCTCTCCCGACAAATATTTCTAATAGAACATTATACAGTAAAAACTTTATTCTTTCAAGTCCTGAAATGCAAAAAATTAAAAAGAAAGTGCTATAATAAATTTTGTGGCTTTTTTGATTTTATATCTTGACAAACCATATACCATATGATATTATGAGCCAAAACATTAAATGTCTTTGAATATGAACTTATATATTCTGAAAGGAGTATACAGCTATGTCGCATGAAACATATCAATACATATACAAGCCGTCTGAGGATATTACCATCAGGAAAGATCAAAGCAGTACGTTTGAGTTTGAGAACAGCTCTGATGGTAAAAACTTAAAATACCGACTTTTTTTTACAGGTCAAACAGCACTTTTTTATTATTGGAAAACCGAAGCAGACGCTGAGATGTTATATTCAAGTATTGAAGACGCTCTTGACAGTAAACAAGCATATAAATGCCAATATTGCCTGAACTTCACAAACAACAAGCCCGTTACATACAGGAAAACAGCTTTTAAAAAGATAACGTGGCCGATAGTTTTGTCATATTTAGGTTTAATTGGTAATACCGACGATTGGACTGCTGGTATCAGAGTAAAATCAGACGGACTTAAAATAGAAGGCGGCGGCTTTGTCAGAATCAGATTTGAGGTACGATATAGCAGGGATGGCATCTCTCATAAAAGTACGGCTTTTGATCCTGATGAAATAAAGGAAATCGAAATTCCCGCAGGAACATATGATTGGACAGAGTTTAGCATACCGATTACCTTGCCTAAATCCAAAATGGCAAATCTATGCTGTTTTGTTGAGGGCG
The DNA here is from genome assembly GCA_902760955.1 of uncultured Ruminococcus sp. Lineage (GTDB taxonomy): Bacteria > Bacillota > Clostridia > Monoglobales > Monoglobaceae > UMGS1820. The sequence goes on from CACWIG010000010.1 coordinate 17,627, forward strand.
AAGGCTATACAGGAAAGCTGCTGTTTGAAAACCCTTATGTGACCTCCTCCAACGGCTACAATGTTTTGCCACAGTTCGAGAAATACGCCCCCGACAGAACAGAGCGCGCTTGGATAGGCTGTAATCTCTCGCGAAAGGAATGGCCGGAGTTTGAAATCAGTCTTAATGGCAAAGTGTTCTTCAGCGGAGAAATGTTTGAAAGGTGTCACGTATATTCGGAATGTGAAACGGATATTCCCACAAAGCTTATGCGTGACGGGAAAAATATACTTGAGATAAAGCTTATTTCCGACTACCCCGACTCATTGCCGTATGTAATTCATGAGGTAGGATATTTTGTTGAAAAGGCAGATGAATTTAATATTATTTCGTGTCCCGAACATATTTCTGAACATAGTACAGCCCATATTCTTATTCAGACAAACAAAAGTGATGTAAGGGTAGGCTTTGAAACGAGCTGTAGCAAGCTTTTTGCAGAGAGCGTTGAATTTGATGAACCCGGACTTCACGTATTTAATATTAAATGCACTGAGGCGGTAAATGATGCTGAATTTTGCCTGTTTTCAAATTCACACCGCGAAAATGCAACCATACGCCGAGTTGTTCCCAAAACAGATGACGGAGTTTTGATAGGTTCGGGAGATTTGGTATATATAAATCAGGAATCACGCTCTGATTTTACGGAATATATAAAATGGTATGTTTCATCAAACGTGGGTAATATGATGACTCTGCGTCCCTGTTATCGCTGGTGCGGAGGCAGAGTGCTTAATGAAGAAAATTGGAGATACCTTACAAATATTCTCAATGAGCTTGGTATGAAATATGCTCACATAGTAGATGGCAGAGAGCTTCCTGGCGCTATTGGAAATCCCACGCCAGAGATGCTTGTGGGCGAAGGCTTTCTCGGACGGCAGTCTCACGAATATGATACTCATAGCCTTTCCTCAGGCAAAAGCAAGGAAATTACAAGCAGTCCCGCTTTGATTGCAAACCTTGACTTTTGGATGCGTATACAAAAGGAATATCCCGAAACTGCCGAGCCACGCCATAGAGCTGAGAATTACTTGACAGTGGGAGAGCGGGTATTTCTCTATAATTCCCCTAATGAGAGTATTACAGATATGAAATCTGCATCAGAGCGGTTCGTCAATTTAATGGCGGCATTGCGGAATGGTCATACGCGTCATTCAGGTGTCGGCAGTGTTTTCAAGTATTTTGCTATGGCTGGTTTTGATTGGCTTAGTGCTGAGCTGTTATATGGTCCTACAGAAGCTATTACAGCATTTTTAAGAGGAACTGCCGAATGTTATAATCAGAAATCAATCGGTGCTCACTTAGCTATTCAATGGTCTACACATCCCCATAATACTCCCGCGAAATACAGAAGATTGCGAACGGCTCTGTATGTCTGCTATATGCAGGGGATAAACGAAATCAATACAGAGGAGGGCTTTTGGCATATTGAGCAATACTATAGTGCTTTTGATCGAAAAAGTGATGCTTGCCTTAGTCACCTGAAGCAACAGAATGATTTGTATCGCTATATATCTTCACATTCAAGACAGGGACGCTTCTATACTAATTTTGCATTTATTTCAGGACGCTATGACGGATTTCAAAATAGCGGGAATAAAACGATTTGGGGAATTGATTCTTTCAATATATGTGATGCAGAGCGAAGTTGGGCACTTATGCACTTATTTTATCCGCGTAACATTATAGACGGTTATATTTGGCGTATGCAGTGTCCTGAGAATGAAAGCATAGGTATGTTTTCAGGAACGCCATATGGTAATTGCAATGCTGTTCCAATCGAGCAAAATGCAAAACAGCTTTCAAAATATAAGGTTCTTTCGTTTGCAGGCTATAATGCCGCAACCTATGAGGATATAGATAAGCTTACTGCTTATGTCAATGGTGGAGGAAAGCTGATTATCGGCTGGCCGCATCTGAGTGAAACTTTGAACAGATGCGATGTGGAAAATTACCGTCATAAATATATTGAAACAGCATTTACAAAAATGCTTACGGAAGATGTTTCAGACTTTGTCGGTGATTTCTTGAACGGATTTAAAATTCACGTAAACAAATCGGCAACTGTCGGTGATGGAGGGGTGCTTGTTAAAACAGATTCAGGTTTGCCGCTTTTGATAAAGCATTCTGTTGGCAAAGGCGAAATTTATTTTGTAAATGCTGCAGAATATCCTGCGGCAAATCAGTCGCTTATGAATGTTTATACTGATATATTTCGCTCATTGGCTGAGTTTATCAATTCTAAAGAGCATACCTGGATTAAGTGCAAAGATGATGTACAGTTTGCAGTTTATGACAGAGATGACGGACTTAGGGATATTTACGTAACTGCTGTTGATTGGTATAAGGATCCCGAGAAAGTGCGAAGTGCGGTTTTGACACTTGGTACAAAGCAGTATGAGCTTTCGTTGAATTTCGGAAGTATGATTAAAATTGTCTCTGACGGAGCTGTAGGTGCGTGGGTTGATTCAGAGGACGGAGAGGTAATTTCGGTAAACGAGGAAAGCATTTGTATCCACGGATACGGAAGGCTTTTGGTTCATTGGATAAAATCAGGAAAGCTTGTATCAAAGATGGTTGATTTTTCGGAAAAAGCTGTTTTGGAGATTAAAATATGAGTATTAGGCTTTAAATTTGATTTTTGGGCGGCATTCTGGGTTAATATACAGATTTATATATTAAGTGTTGAATTTATGGAAAATATTTGTTATAATATCATATAATAAATAAACGATATAATTTAAAAGGTGAAAATGATGATATATAATAATATTTTAGAATGTATGGACAATACCCCTATGATTAGATTAAATCATATGGGTGACCCTGACGGTGCGGAGATATTGGTTAAGTTTGAAGGCTTGAACGTAGGCGGTTCCATAAAGACAAGAACGGCATTTAATATGATACTTGATGCGGAAAAAAGGGGATTGATTAACTCTGAGTCCATAATAGTAGAGCCAACAAGCGGAAATCAGGGTATAGGTCTTGCACTTGTTGGTGCGGTGCGAGGTTATAAGACAATAATTATTATGCCTGACTCTGTTAGTGAGGAGAGGAGAATGCTTGTTAAGCATTACGGAGCAGAGGTTATATTGGTTCACGACTCAGGCGATATAGGTGCGTGTATTGAGGAATGTTTGAATAAGGCACTAAAAATGCGTGAGGAAAACCCAAAGGTTTTTGTACCGCAACAGTTTGAAAACCCTGCAAACCCCGATATACAAAGAAGGGGTACGGCGGCTGAAATTTTAGAGCAGGTCGGTAAGCATATTCACGGTTTTTGTTCGGGAATAGGTACAGGAGGAACTATAACGGGAATAGGAGAAGTCTTAAAAGAGCATAATCCCGATATGGAGATTTGGGCGGTTGAACCGCAAAATGCCGCAATTCTGTCAGGCGGCTCTATCGGAACACATATACAAATGGGAATAGGTGACGGCGTAATTCCCGATATATTAAATTGCGGTATATATGATGATATTTGTATTATAACAGATGAAGAGGCAATTAAAACATCAAGAGAGTTGGCATCGAAAGAGGGTATTATGTGCGGTATAAGCAGCGGTACAAATGTTGCGGCGGCTATTAAATTGGCAAAGAAGCTTGGCAAAGGCAAGACGGTTGTGACAGTTTTACCCGATACTGCCGAGAGATATTTTTCGACACCATTATTTGAGGAATAAAATAAAAATGTTCGGGAGGAGCAAACCCACCCGAACATTTTTTATAACATAGGAAATTGCTCGTTTTGAGTGAGCAATTTTGCTTGTTCAAAAAAAGCGTACCTATTTGCCCCCAAGATTGGGGGCCAGGGGGTTGATGCGTTATTGCGCTTTTTTACAATGTAATCCAATCGGACAGACAGCGTACAAACATTTGCAAAATTGTGATTTTGGGAACGGAGTGGTCTGCACATACATCACGTCGTGCGACTTCGGCACCTTCAATCGTATAAATAACCTCGCCCAGCTTTTGTCCCTCTGTTACAGGAGCGTTGACAGAAGGTTCAAGCTCAAAGGATTGTTCTACCTTATCAAGATTACCTTTTTTTAAGATAAAGCCGTTTCCGCTTATTTTAGGTGCAATCTGGCTCTCTGTACCTCCGATTATATTTACGTACGGCACAGAGGTTTTAAGAACGTCGTCTCCTGCTACCTCGTAGTTTGCAAAGCCATAATCAAGCATAGCACTTGCAGAGGAAAATCTTTCTGCGGTGGACGGAGCACATATTACAACGGAAATCAACTGCATATCATTGCGTTTTGCAGTTGCGGAAATACAATACTTTGCTGTGCTTGTAGAGCCTGTTTTAAGGCCGTTTGCGCCATTGTAAAATCGGATAAGTTTGTTTGTGTTTGAAAGTCCGAAGGAGCCGTTGCGTAAGCTGTCCATCCAAATTGTTGTGTAGTCAAAAATTTTTTCGTGTTTTAAAAGCTCTTTTGAGATAAGGGCTATATCTCTGGCTGTGCTGTAATGTTCTTCTGTTTCATCAAGACCGTTGCAGTTGATAAAGTGGGTGTTGGTGCAGTTTAGTTCCAAGGCACGTTTGTTCATTTTTTCTACAAAGGCACCTTCACTGCCCGAAATAAATTCAGCCATAGCAACTGCGGCATCGTTGCCTGAGGCAACGGCTATTGCCTTCATCATATCGTCTACCGACATTTGCTCGCCGGGCTCTAAAAATACCTGAGAACCGCCCATTGATGCCGCATAGTCGCTGACTGTGACAGTGTCGTTTACGCTTATTTTTCCACTGTCTATTGCCTCCATTATCAACAGCATTGTCATTGTTTTGGTGACACTTGCAATCTGTAATTTTTCGTCAGCGTTTTGTTCGTACAGGACTTCGCCTGTGGAGGCCTCCATTAATATTCCTGATTTTGCACTTATTAATTGTGTCGAAACATCTGTGTCTACCTGTGTTGCGTTTTCGGCAAATGACGGCATCTGTAAAAATGCAGAAAAGATAAGTGCCATACATATAAACTTTTTTATTGGAATTTTCATATTCGTTCCTCCGAAACATACTAATTTTATATTTGTTATAATGTTTATTTTAAGTATGTCAAAAATATAACTGCAAGATAAATTAAATGATGTATAAAATGTGAATAATTTGTGATTTATATTACAAAATGGTTAATTCCTTGCATTTTGATTTTGTTTATAGTATAATATTAGATGTGATATTTTAATTATTTAAAAATATATGTGAAATGTTGGTGTTAAAGATGGAAAGCTTACAGATAATAGAAAGCCTTTTTAATACAAAAGAAAGCTGTCCGTTTACGATAAAAAAGTGTGAACTTTTGTATAATTCCGACGAAATACGCAAGGAGCTGAGATTGACTTTAAGTGAGCAGGCAAGCAGATATAAGGAAATAAAGATAAGCATTTGCTGTTATAATGCTGATGGGTTTAAGCTTGCTGTGATGGAGGATGTTCCGTATATTGATGGCGGAATGTTTGTTGAACTGCCGTCGTTGATGACGGAATATGTGGAAGTTATGGTTAAAAGTGCGAAGTTTGAGGACGGAATTTTATGGACAGAGGATGTAAGTTTCCCTGACAGACGAAATGCATATGAACAGGAAAATTCAGATTTAGAATATGAGGATACTATGGAATTTGACTCGGCTGAAGTAAATCGTGAACTTGAAAATGCAAAGTCTGCCGATATGACAAAGGATGAAAAAAAGCTTGAAAGACTCAGAAAATATGAGGAAGAGGAAGAGATAAGACAGCTTATCAAAAATGACCCGACAGAAAAGAAAAAACGATTTTTTACAAGATTAATAATTCTGATTATTGTTGTGTTGCTTGCAGGCGGCGGAATATATATGGCGAAATATAAAAGTGATGCAGATGCGGCATACAACAAAGCAATGAATTTATATAACGGCGGAAAGTTTGAGGATGCCGCTGTCGAATTTGAAAAAACAGAGAGCTATATTTACACAGGTGAAAAAAGAGATAAACTGTATTGGGCAATCGCTATGTGTAATGCCAGAAACCGCAATTTTTACAAGGCGGCACTCTATTTTAAGGAAAATGGTGATTATAAAGAGAGTGTTGCAAATTACAGAAGTATAATAAATGCGTATGCAGGTATTGTGTCGGCAGGCAAAAATCATACGGTAGCTTTAAAAAATGACGGAACTGTTGTTGCAACAGGTGATAACAGCAAGGGTCAATGCAATACTGAAAAATGGAGTGAAATAACGAGGGTTTCTGCAGGAGGAGAGCATACTGTTGTCATTGATAAAAACAAAGCTGTTTCAGCGACAGGCGATAACAACAAAGGGCAATGCGATGTTTCACGTTGGAAGGACATTATAGACATTTCAGCAGGAGAACTTCATACAGTAGGCGTTGAAAATGTAGGCAGAGTTGTTGCGACGGGAGATAATACATACGGACAATGTGATGTTGATGAGTGGTCAGGAATTATTAAAGTAAGTGCGGGAAGCCATCACACAGTTGGCTTAAAACTCGATGGTACTGTTGTCGCTGTCGGCAATAACGAATACGGCGAATGTAATGTGGAAAATTGGAATGATATTATACAGGTTGTTGCAGGAAACGGTTATACAGCAGGACTTAAAAAGGACGGCAAGGTTGTTTTTACAGGTGATGATACATATAAAATCTCTGATGCAAAATCAGAGAAGAATGTATTTTCAATTTCGGCAGGGTATAAAAATCTTGTTGTGGTGTATAATGACGGAACAGCAAAGTCCTTTGGCTCAAATGAAAGAAATCAGAATATGACGAATTTGTGGAAGAATATTGTCGCAGTTTACGGCGGTGAAGGTCACAGCGTTGGTATTACGATTGACGGAAAAGCCTTTGCTGTGGGTGCAAATGACAAGAGTCAGGCATCGGTGGCTGATTGGAATGATATAGGTATTCCGAAATCAACTGTGGAAATCAGAAAAGGCGAATAACGCTTTAGTATAAATAAGCTCTTATCTTTATATCCTGTCGGTGAGGGTAATATAAAATGCTGTGACAGGCGGCGGAATGGAGAATATATATGGATATTTTTACAGAGTGTATGGTGAAAAAGAAAAAGGGAACCATAGATTATCTAAAAGTGGTGTTGTGTATTTTGATAATTATAACAGTATTGATGGCAATGCCGTTTGTTTCGCAGGTTAAATATGTGGGCATAATTTTGTTTATGGTATGTGCAGGTGTTATTTACCTTTTGTATAACATAATAATTTCCATAAATCTTGAATACGAATATACCTTTACAAACGGTGCTATGGATGTTGACAAAATTATTGCCGCAAGACGCAGAAAAAGAATAACATCTTTAAATGCACGTTCTATTGAGATTATGGCAAGCGTTCACAGTAATGAGGCTGGTGCATACGCAAATGATAAAAGTATAAAGAGATATTATGCTTGCACCTCAGTTGATGACTCTGACACATATTTTGTTATATATACAGAAAATAACAAGAAATATATGCTTATATTTAACCCTAATGAAACGATTAAAGATGGATTTAAACGATTAAATCCGCAGAAAGTTTTTTTAGCTGATTAATGGTTTAGTGGATAGAGGGCTGTGCTATGATTAGAGTTGGAACGGATATTGTAGAAATCTCTCGTTTTTCGGGTATGAAGAACAGAGAAAACTTTAAAAATAGATTTTTTACAAAACGAGAGGTTGAATACTTTGATACGCTCAGCAATCCGTGGCAAAGCATCGCAGGAGCCTTTGCGGCGAAGGAAGCCTTTTCTAAATATTTAGGCAGTGGGTTCAGAGAATTTGAATTGCGTGATATTGAAATATTGCACAACCAGCTTGGCAAGCCGTACATTGAGTTCTTCGGTGTGAGAGTAAATGCTGATTTGAGTATCAGTCATTCCAAAGAATATGCAGTAGCAACTGTATGCGGAGAAGATGCAATATCCGAATACCATATAAAAGAAATTCACGAATATGCAAAGTTGTTACCTGAAAGACATAGTTATATGCACAAAGGAGATTGCGGACGGGCGCTTATAGTAGCAGGTTCGGTTGGGTTTGTCGGTGCCGCTTGCTTATGTTCCGATGCTTGTATCAGATGTGGGAGCGGACTTGTTACCTTAGCAACACCTCAGTGCATTCAGCCATATGCTTCCATAAAGCTGACAGAAGTTATGACATATCCGCTTAAATATGAAAACGGTGTGATATCAAGAGATGCAATACCACAGATAATTGATAAATTAAAAAACAGCGATGTATGTGCCATAGGACCAGGGTTGGGAAGGTCAAAGGCATTGGAACTTGTCATTAAAGAGATACTTAAATATGATGTTCCGTGTGTGATTGATGCGGACGGATTAAATGTTATCTCAAGTGATGTAGATATGCTGAAGAATAAGAATTGCAAGGTCATACTGACACCGCATCCTGGAGAGATGTCGAGGCTTACAAGCCTGTCCATAGCAGAAATCGAGGAGAACAGAGAAAGTGTCGCATCGGAGTTTGCTGAAAAATACGGTGTAACATTGTTGCTTAAAGGCCACAATACTATTATTGCAAGCCCTGACGGCAGAATAAAAATTAACACCACAGGTAACAGCGGAATGGCATCGGGTGGAATGGGCGATGTCTTGACGGGAGTTATTGCATCCTTTGTGGGACAGGGAGTTTCGTGCTTTGATGCGGCGGTGCTTGGAGCATATTTGCACGGCAAAGCAGGAGACATTGCCGTAAATGAAGTCGGAGAGTTTGGACTTATTGCAAGGGATGTGGTTGACAAACTGCCATATGCCATAAAATCTTTGCAAGGACACATTATATGAAACAGAGGTAATACAGATGACGGAATACACAGACAGAGTGTGGGCTGAAATCAATCTTGATGCCATATACAATAATATCAGGTCGATAAGAGAGTATGTTTCTCCTTCGGCAAAAGTTTTGGGCGTTGTCAAGGCTGACGCATACGGACACGGCTTTTTGAACGTTGCAAATATGCTTCTTAAAGGCGGCGCCGATATGCTGGCTGTTGCGTGTCTTGACGAGGCAATACAACTCAGAAAATCTAATTTTGATTGTCCCATATTAATTCTTGGTAACAGTTATATAAAAGAGGCTGAAAAAATCGTTACGTATGATGTTATGGCAGCTTGCTTTGAATATGACTTGGCAAAGGCAATATCAGATGCGGCTGTAAAGCTGAACAAAACAGCAAATATCCATATAAAGATTGATACAGGTATGGGGCGTGTGGGTTACAGATATACAGACGATGTTGACGAATGTGAAAAAAGCATAGCGGAAATTATAAAAATTGCCGCTTTACCTAATTTGAAAATAAACGGCATATTTACTCATTTTGCTGTTGCGGATGAGAATGATGACGAATATACATATTTGCAGTTCAAAAGATTTTGTGATATATGTGATAAATTAAAAGAAAACGGTCTTGAAATTCCCATAAGACATTGTGCAAACAGTGCGGCATTAATTCGCTTTCCTGAGATGCATATGGATATGGTAAGACCTGGGATAATACTGTACGGCATACGTCCGTCAGATTTTGTTGATTGCAGTAAGCTGGGTTTAAAGCCTGCTATGACGCTTAAAGCTCATATAACAAATGTGAAAAAAATTGAAAAGGGTTCAAGTATCAGCTATGGCAGAAAGTTCAAAGCGACAGAAACAAGAAAGATTGCAACTATACCAATAGGATACGCTGATGGTTATTCAAGGTTGTTGTCTAACAAGGCTCAGGTCCTTGTAGGTGGAATTTTGTGTAATGTTGTCGGAAACATTTGTATGGATCAATGTATGATTGACGTAACAAATGTAAATAATATTGCTATCGGCGACGAAGTCATTTTATTCGGCAAAGGCGATAGTGCAGAATTACCGGTAGAGAGCCTTGCTGATAAAATGGGGACTATCAGTTACGAAATCCTTTGTATGATTAGCAAAAGAGTTCCGAGAATATATATAAGAAACGGCTCTAAGGAGCAATCACATAACTATCTTCTTGACTCTCCCTTTTGCTGATTAATCTATAAAGTCGGCTCTGCCCGTACATAATCAATGTTCGTTAGCCGCAAGTTGTCCTTTGATTATGCACAAATTCACCTATTGGTGCGTATAATGCAGATGAGAGCAAAGGATATATTATAACTTGCGGAGCGTGAATATTTTGATAGTAAAAAGAGGAGATATATATTATGCAGATTTAAGCCCGGTAGTTGGTTCTGAACAGGGTGGTATACGTCCCGTGCTGATTATTCAGAACGATATCGGTAACAGATACAGCCCTACTGTAATAGCGACGGCTATAACCTCGCAGATTAACAAAGCCAAGATGCCTACGCATATAGAGATTGACGCAGGCGGTTTTGGACTTTCAAAGGACTCCGTTGTTTTGGCAGAACAAATCAGAACAATAGACAAACGGCGTTTAAAAGAAAAAATAGGGCACGTAGATGGTTCTTTAATGGATAAAGTAAATGAAGCACTTGAAATCTCTTTCGGACTTTCGTAAGAGATGTTTGGGCAAAATATAAATACGTAAGAGGTGCCGAAATCCTTTGATAAAAGTGTGCACATATATACGAAAAGAAAGGAATGGGAAAAATGAAAAGGTGGAATTGTGTTAAGGTAGGATTAATATTGGTGATGTGTCTTACTGCCGTAGGCGGATTTGCGGTTTTTTCCGAGCCAGGAGGCACTGATGATCCTGTGGTATCAAAAAGCTATATTGTGGAAAAGGTTGTACCCGAGTTAAAAGCGTATGTTGACGAAAGACTCGGACTTGCGGCAGGTGACTCAACTGTTACAGCAAGACCTGATAGCTTTGTGGTTGTTAATTTAAGCGCAGGACAGAGCGTTATATGCGAGGCAGGTACCGAGATGATTTTGCGTATGGGTGCAGGTACTATTATCGCAACGCAAAAGGGCGGACTTGCCGATACTACTGCAGGCTACGACCTTGCAAACGGAGCTAAGGTTCCGTCTAATCATTTGTTGATTGTTCCCGTTGCTGACGGCAGAGGTATGATTGCAACCCAAGAGGCTATCATTATGATTAAAGGCGGATATACGATAAAATAGAATTGCTTTTAAATTACAGGGCGGTGTAATGTTTTTGATCCGCTCTGTTATTGTATTTGTAGGTTGCAATGAAAACAGGAGGCTAAAGTATGACAAAAGAAGATATATTAAAAGAGGCAAAAAATTATCAAGATAAAATCGTCAAAGACAGAAGGTATCTGCATATGCATCCTGGAACGGGTTTTGATATTTCGGAAGCGGTGGAATATGTAAAACAAGAACTGTCGGAGATAGGGTGCAAGTCGCAACAATGCGGCAGAGCAGGAGTGTGTGCAATTATAGGCGGAAAAAAGCCAGGCAAGGTATTTATGCTGAGGGCGGATATGGACGCATTGCCAATCAAGGAGGAGTCAGGGGTTGAATTTAGCTCCGAAAACGGAAATATGCACGCCTGCGGCCACGATATGCATACTGCAATGTTACTCGGTGCCGCACGCCTGTTAAAAGCACACGAGGACGAAATTGACGGAACGGTAAAGCTGATGTTTCAGCCTGCGGAGGAGATTTTTGAAGGCTCACACGATATGATAGAGGCAGGAATTTTAGATAACCCTAAGGTAGATGCCGCATTGATGATTCACGTTATGGCAGGGATGCCCTTTGAGTCGGGGACAGTCATTGTTTCTTCACCCGGGGTGAGTGCGCCTGCGGCTGACTATTTTGAAATAAAGGTCAAGGGCAACGGCTGTCACGGCTCTATGCCTAATATGGGTGTTGACCCAATAACCGCGGCGGCACACATATTGATTTCTCTGCAGGAAATTCACGCTCGGGAGCTTGCCCTCTCGGATAAGGCTGTTTTGACAATTGGAACTATAAATGCAGGAACGGCGGCAAACGCAATTCCTGATACAGCCGTAATGGGCGGAAGTATACGCACCTTTGATGAGGAGGTCCGCACATATTTGAAAGAACGATTGACTGATATTTCAAAGCTGACAGCCAAGACATTTCGTGCAGATGCGGAGGTAACATTTGGGAGCGGATGTCCCACTTTGTTAAATGACACAGAGGTATCCGCAGCGGTTGAAAGATATATGAAGGAACTGTTAGGCGACAAAGCGTTTACATCGGCACAGCTGAGTGCTATGCAGGGGGCGTCAAAGACTTCAAAAACGGCAGGCTCAGAGGATTTTGCATATATAAGCCAAAAGGTGCCATCGGTTATGATAGCTCTTGCCGCAGGTCAGCCGGATAAGGGATATAAATATCCTCAGCATCACCCTATGGTGAAGTTTGACGAAACGGCTCTCTCTGTGGGCAGTGCGGTTTATGCTTATTCTGCACTTAGGTGGCTTGCAGAACATAAATAAAAGCGAAAAATTTTTGTCAAACTATTGCAATTTGACAGATTTGGGTATATAATATATATAATTTTAAAACACAAGGGAGCTTGTACAGCAGGCTGAGAGGAAGTAATCGAACTTCGACCTTTATACCTGATGCGGATAATGCCGCCGCAGGAAGTCATATTGATTTCGGGCGGACAATCCTCAGAGGGTTGTCCGTGTTTTGTAGTATGAAAGGAGGGTAAGTCTTCGGGTGGCAAGGGAGCACTTGACATCTTTGAATTTTGCGATGGGAACTCGTGTTTCGAGGTGAGAGGTGGAAATTAATTCACGACCGACAATGCATATTATGCGTTGGAACTATTTTGAAACAAGGAGAATACATATGAAAAATTCAAAAAAACTTTTAAGGATGTTGGTGTTAAGTCTTATGATTGCTCTCGGTGTCGTTATATCCCCCATACTCAGAGTAGAGGGAATGTGCCCGATGGCTCACTTTATTAATATTGTGTGTTCCGTTTTGCTGGGACCTTGGTATTCGCTTGCTTGTGCTGTAATAATCGGCATAATAAGAATGTTGACAATGGGTATACCGCCTCTTGCGTTGACAGGTGCAATATTCGGTGCGTTTTTGTCAGGCGTGTTTTACAGAATGTCAAAGGGAAATCTGTTACTTGCCGTGCTGGGTGAGATAATTGGTACGGGTATAATCGGTGCAATTGTGTCATACCCTGTTATGACGTTCATTTGGGGAAAGGAAGGCTTGTCGTGGCTTTTCTACGTTCCTTCGTTTATATGTGGAACCCTTATCGGCGGAAGTATAGCCTATGCATTTCTTAAAAAACTGTCGCAAAACGGAGTGTTGCAGAACTTCCAAAAGAAGTTGGAAACACACGTATATGCCGACAAGAGCAGTTTGCTTGACAACAGCGTATCTATCGCCGCAATCGGTGTTATTGGCTATGTTGTAATAAACCTTGCAAGCAGTATATTCAAGTTTGAAAGCGGAGTGTGGTCTACCGCCGCAAAGGTGGTCTTAATAGCTTTTATAGGGGTAGGCGTAGTATATTATCTCATTAAAAAAATCAAGAGAGAAGGAAGTACCGTTGATAAACAGACTAATTGAAGGCTTTGACGGGATAAAAAACAGCAAAAGGCTGATACATTGTATTACAAACCCAATATCTATAAACCAATGTGCAAATACAGTTCTGGCATTGGGAAACAAACCCATAATGGCAGAACATCCCAAAGAGGTGTATGACATCACTTTATCAAGTGATTCGCTGTTGGTTAATATTGGGAATATTACTGATGTAAGGATGAAGTCCATAAAAATTTCCTGCAGAGCCGCAAATAAAAAAAATATACCTATTGTTTTTGATGCGGTAGGAGTTGCTTGCAGCAGTATGCGAAGGTCTTATGCAAAAAAGATTATCAAAAAATACAAGCCTGCTGTTATAAAGGGTAATTACTCAGAAATATACGCATTATATCAGGACGAATACAAGTCGAGGGGTGTAGACAGCGAGGGACTCGATACAGAAAAGATTATCAGCGTTTCGGGCATACTTGCAAAAAAGTTGAATTGCACAATACTTGCAAGCGGAAAAACAGATGTTGTTGCGTGTAATGGTGAATACACCTGTATAAGCAATGGTGTCAAGCAACTGTCTGATATTACGGGGACAGGCTGTATGTTAGGTGCTGTTACGGCAACATTTTTGTCGTCAACATCAGCTTATTTGGCTGCGGTTCTTGCCTGTGCTGTGTTGGGAATAGCAGGTGAAAAGGCGTACATTGACGGAAAAAACGGAACATTTATGGCAAGACTTATAGACGAACTGTCAACACTTGATGCCAAAGATATAGAAGAAAAGATTAAATTGGAGGTTAAGCCGAATGAAAGAGCTTAATACAAAAATGTATTTTATAACGGACAGCTCTGCCTATAACGAAGATGAATTTTTATTCAGAGTTGAAGAGGCTTTAAAGGGTGGCGTTACCTTGCTTCAGTTGAGAGAGAAGAACAAGGATACAAGGGAGTATATACAGCTTGCCCAAAAGGTTCATCAGATTTCTAAAAAGTATAATGTTCCCCTTATAATTGATGACAGAGTTGATGTTGCAATGGCATCAGATGCTGAGGGCGTTCACCTTGGACAATCGGATATGCCCATTGATACTGCAAGAAAAATATTGGGTGATAACTTTATAATCGGTGCAACCACAAAGACTGTTGAACAAGCAAAGGAAGCCTATGAACAGGGTGCGGATTATCTTGGGGTAGGAGCCATATATCCAACCACAACAAAGGTTAAGACCGTACTGACCTCTGTGGAAACCTTAAACGATATCTGCAATGCAGTACCTATTCCCGTAAATGCCATAGGCGGACTTAACAAGGATAATATTGATGTGTTAAAAAATTGCAATATCAAAGGAATATGTGTAGTTTCTGCCATAATGAAGGCGGAAAGTCCCTATGAGGCAACAAAAGAACTGATATGCTCTGCCAAAGAAAAGCTGAAGATATATGATTAGTCTTTATAACAGTTCCCTTGGGTGTGGAACGATGTAATGATTTACGTAAATTTATTAACGGACGATTTATTGCATAACGAAGGCAATTATGCGGTTCGTCGGGGACGCCGAACCCTACATCGTGGTAGTTTACATAAATTTATCAACGGATGTTCTATTGTGCAAATGTTGGCAGGAGCAAGCCTCTGCCCTAAAATATCCGATTTTAATTACCTGCGAAATTGTATGTTGTAGGGGACGGCGTCCCCGACGTCCCGTTTGCCTCGGTAATAGGCTCACCTGCGTATTGTAGGGGACGGCGTCCTCGACGAACCGTTTGCCTCTGTAATAGGCTCACCTGCATATTGTAGGGGACGATGCCCACATCGTCCCGCAAGGCATCGGCAATAGGTTCCTTTGTGTGTTGTAGGGGCGATTCACGAATCGCCCGTTTGGGATGTTTCGCAAATATATAATTTATTGCACAATGAAGGCGTTTATGCGGTTCGTCGAGGACGCCGAACCCTACAATGTAACCGGCTATGTAATCTATCAACTTACATTTTATTGAACAAAGTTCTCCTTACACAAGGAGGACTTTTTTATTTGAAACATAAATTTAATATTTACAACCGATAAAATATGCTATAATGTAATGTATATTACCGATATTGTACTCAAAATCAGATTGAAAATTTATGATAGGGAGATTATTATGGCGGAAAATACAAAAACCAAAAAAGCCTCTGCAAAGAAAAAGACGCCTCCTAAAAATGGAGCGAAAAAGCAGGGAACAAAGCAAAAGGCAGGACAAACGGCAAAAATTCCTAAAGGAAGTATGAAAAATAAAACACTGTTTAACGAGATAAAAGGAATTTTGTTGATTGCTCTCGGCGTTTTCTTGGCTTGCTCGTTTTTAAGCGATATGACAGGCGCTCTCGGCAATGCAATAAAAAATGTTTGTTACGGACTATTGGGAGTATCCGTATCTGTCAGCTGTATTTTTATTGTAGTTACAGGCATAAAAGTTTTCTTGGACAAGGTCGGGGATAAAAATGTTTTCAGACTTGTGATGCTTTTATTGATAATGATTATGACATCAGTAATTACATCTATGGGAATGGGCAACTATGAGTTCACAGGTGATACATTTTTTGACAATATACTTATTCTGTGGAATGATGGAATCAACTGCAATGGTGGCGGTGTTATCGGCGGCGGTCTTTGCGGACTGCTTCACCTGTGTATCGGCACGGCAGGAACGTGGGTATTTGCAATTGCGGCAGAGCTTGTGTTTATAATTTTGCTTACCGAAGTATCAATAGAAAAGGTGTTTAAAAGCATTGCAGGTGTATTTGCAAGCGGCAAAAAAGAGTATGAGGAGGACGCAGATGGTGAGGGCGAGTTTGAACTTCCTGAGTACACCGAGCAATCAGAACGTGTTAAAGAAAAACTGAGAAAAAGACGTGAGTCAGAAGGACAGAACCAAAATAACGAGCCGAAAAAGAAAAAAGGCTTTTTTGATAAGTATTTTGGCGGTGAAGAACCAATAGATGATGAGCCGACAGATATAGAAGAAAAGAAGTACAGACGTTTTAAATTTGAAGAGGATGATGAAATCTTTGATGGTATTATTCCTGAGGATACAGACATAACCAACTCTGAAGATTTGCCATTTGATATTGACAATATGAAAACAGGTGTCATATCTGAACTTCCTGACGAAAACGGCAACTATGAAAAACCTGTGGAAAACGAGGAGGGAACAGATTATGAACCGCCCTCACAGGCAAAGCTTGAGGATGTGCTGGACGGTATGACACAAAAGGCAGTTGACAAGGGCGTTCCTCTTGACAGAGCGGTTCTTGCAGGTAAGAGAATGGCTGTTGAGGAGGCGGAAGAACAAACAATAGAGGCAAAGGTGGAAAAACAGATAAAAGAAGAGGCACAAAAGCCGAAAATTGTGAGATACAGACTGCCGAATGCAGATTTGTTAGAGAAACCTAAGCCTATGCAGAAAAGCAGAAGCGAAATTAAAAGAGAGCTTGAAGAAAAAGCAAACCGATTACTTGATACTCTGCGTAGCTTTAAGGTGGATGCAGAGATAATAAATATAACACAAGGACCGAGCGTAACAAGGTTTGAACTTCAGCCTGGATTAGGTGTTAAGGTGTCGAAGATAACAAACCTGGCTGATGACATAGCACTAAGCCTTGCGGCATCAGGTGTCAGAATTGAGCCTGTGGCGGGCAAATCTGCAATAGGAATAGAAATTCCTAATAAAACAGCAACCCCTGTTTCTATAAGAGAGGTTATAGAGAGCGATAACTTTAAAAAGTTCAAATCAAAGACGGCATTTGCATTGGGCAAAGACATAAGCGGTTCCTGTGTTGTTGCGGACTTTGCCGACTTCCCTCACGCATTGATAGCGGGCGGTACAGGTTCGGGTAAGAGTGTGTGTATAAATTCATTAATTATGAGTATACTTTTTAAGGCAAGGCCTGATGAAATAAAAATGATAATGGTCGATCCTAAGATGGTTGAGCTGAGTGTGTATGATGGATTGCCTCATTTATTAATTCCTGTTGTGACTGACCCTAAGCACGCGGCAGGTGCATTAAATTGGGCAGTAGGCGAAATGAAAAACAGATATAAGCTGTTGAATGAAAACAAGGTCAGAAACTTAAAGGATTACAACAAGCTTATGGAGGAAATTGACGAGCCTGACGCAAAATTGCCTGAGATAGTGATAATTATAGATGAGCTTGCAGATTTGATGCTTGCCGCCAAAAATGAGGTTGAAAGTGCGATTAACAGTATAGCGGCACTTGCAAGAGCGGCAGGAATGTACTTGGTTATTGCCACACAAAGACCATCTGTTGATGTTGTAACAGGTGTCATAAAGAACAATATACCTACAAGAATAGCTCTGTCAGTATCATCAAGCGTGGACAGCCGAACAATTCTTGACTGCGGCGGTGCAGAAAAGTTGTTGGGTAAAGGTGATATGCTGTATAGTCCGAGAGGTGCGGCAAAACCTATCAGAATACAAGGTAATTTTGTGTGCGACCGAGAGAGAGATGCAGTAATAGATTACATTAAAGGGCAGTATAAAGCTAATTATGACGAAGAAGTAATAGAGAATATTAAAAAAGAGGTTGAACAGGTAAATTCAGGTGTAAAAGCTCAGCAGGCAGAGGATGCTGATGACGACGGAGACGGCACAAAAGATAAGATGTTCTATGAAGCGGTAGAACTCGTTTTGGAGAACGGTCAGGCATCTGTAGCAATGTTCCAACGTAAATTTAAAATGGGGTATCAACGTGCGGCTAAACTTATTGACCAAATGGAAAAGTACAATATAATCGGTCCGTATGAGGGAACAAAGCCAAGACAGGTTTTAATCACGCGACAAGAGTTCAATGAGATGCGAATGAATAATCCTGAATAATAAGTTATAGCTGTAAATACAATAAAAACGTGTATTTTGTGCTATTTTACTGAGCATAATTGACATATTATCATTTGAAAAATTGTGCAAACATACAAATTTACTGTTTTTTTAAAAAAAATGTGGAAATTTCAATAAATATATAGTAAAATAGACCCATAAAATATATATTTTAATTTAAAGGAGATTATGTTAATGAACAAGTTAGAATTAGTTTCAGCTATTGCTGAACAGGCTAATCTTACAAAGAAGGATGCAGAAGCTGCTCTTAAGGCTTTTGTAGATTCAGTTGAAGCATCACTTAAGAAGGGTGAAAAGGTTCAGCTCGTTGGCTTTGGTACATTTGAAGTTAGAGAGAGAGCTGCAAGAGTAGGCAGAAATCCTCGTACAAACGAAGAAATGCAGATTGCTGCTGCTAAAGTTCCTACTTTCAAAGCAGGTAAGGCTCTTAAAGACCTTATTAACAAATAATTTTGAATTTCAAAAACAAGCACCTTTTGTTAAGGGTGCTTATTTTTATGTATAAAAAACAAATTTTAAAAAATTTCTGTCTTTTTAGAAAAAAACACTTGACATTTGTATCTCAGCGTAGTATAATATAACTCGTGCTTAAGAGATGCACCTTTAGCTCAGCTGGCTAGAGCACCTGACTCTTAATCAGGGTGTCCGGGGTTCGAATCCCCGAAGGTGTACCAGATATCGTGGACAATTTAGATGCCATCTAAATTGTCCCATTTTTATGCGGCTTTTGAGCATTTTTGAAAAAACCAAAGTGGGAAGTAAACAGTAGATGCCACCCCCGTTTGCACAGGACTTGAACGGACGACAATACAAATAAATATGATAAAGAGGACAGCAGTTTCTATAACAGAGATTGCTGTCTTTTTTATACGCAATTTAAAAAAAAGATTTTCCGTGTGTGTTGACACGGAAAAACGTAAAATATATAATCAAAATATATGTTGTTAACATTGGAGGAATAAGAAATGAAATACACAGGTGATTTTGCAAAGGAAATTTCGTTTCCTTTAGGCGGTATTGGGACAGGTTCGATCGGTCTTGATGGTAATGGAAGGCTTATGGATTGGGAGATTTTCAACCGTCCTTCAAAGGGTAGTATAAATGGTTATTCGCACTTCGCAATAAAAGCTATTAAAGATAATAAGCCGATTACATATATATTAAACGGAGATGTGCAGAAAGATTATGTGGGACAGTACAGGCAGAGTAAATTTATAGGTTACGGCTTTGGTCCCGAATCTCAAAAAATGTGTGGATTTCCTCATTTTAAATACGTAGAATTTGACGGAGAATATCCGATTGCTGCTTTGAATTTTAAAGATGATAAATTTCCGGCTAAAGTAAAAATGACGGCATTTAATCCGTTTATACCATGTGATTCGAAAAATTCAAGCATACCTGCTGCGTTTTTTGAGATAGAGGTTTACAATACTACTGATGAAACAGTAAAATATCAGATTGCCTTTTCTGTGGCAAATCCATTTGAGGTGTCGCACAATAAAGGGGAAAGAAAAGATACTTGCAATGTATTGACATTATGTAATGGTGCTGCGGATAAAAACAGTATTGAATACGGTGATTTGACAGTTGCAACAGATTGTGAAGATACGTATATACAAGAATATTGGTACAGAGGCGGTTGGCAGGATAGCATTGTAACCTTTTGGAATGATTTTAATAACACTGAAAATTTAAAAGAAAGAACTTATTCTTCGGACGGAAAACTTGATGCAGGTACCATTGCGGCAGAAATTGAAGTGCCACCGCAAAAATCAAAAAAGGTGCGGTTTGTGTTGTCTTGGAATGTGCCCAATAATTATAATTATTGGGATAAAGATATCGATGAAAACAAATGCCGTAATCAATGGAAAAATTATTACGCAACCGTTTTTGAAAACTCAGTAAGCTCCGCAGTATATTCATTGGAAAATTGGGACGATTTATACAATCGAACATTGCTTTTTAAAAACGCCTTACACAATACTTCTGTACCTGACGCCGTAATAGATGCGGCTGCAGCTAATATATCGGTACTCAAATCACCTACCGTATTGCGTCTTGAAGATGGCTCATTTTATGGTTGGGAGGGTGTTCATGAAAAAGAAGGTTCTTGCCAGGGAACCTGTCAGCATGTGTGGAATTATGCATATGCAATGTGTTTTTTGTTTCCTGATTTAGAACGGTCTATAAGAGATTTGGAATTCAAATACAGCACAGATGATAATGGCAGAATGGGATTTAGGTTAATGCTTCCTGTTGGAAGAAAAATGACGGATTTTCGTGCTTGCGTTGACGGACAAATGGGTGCAGTGATAAAATGTTATCGTGAATGGAAAATATCTGGTGATAATAAATGGCTTGCGGATAACTGGGAAAATATAAAAAAGGTTTTGGAATATGTCTGGAGTGACGAAAACCCTGACGCATGGGATTTTGATAAGGATGGTGTTCTTGAAGGCCGTCAGCACCACACTCTTGATATGGAACTGTTCGGTCCGTCCTCATGGCTTGAGGGAATGTATCTTGCGGCACTTAAGGCCGCCGCTGAGATGGGTGAATTTTTAGGAGATAAAGAGAAAGCTCAGGAATACCGTGAATTATTTAATAAGGGTTATAGCTGGACAAAGAAAAATCTATTTAACGGCAAATATTTTTTCCATAAGATAGATATAACGGACAAAAATATTACTGATAGATTTTCGGCATCGGATACCTACTGGAATGAGGAAACAAAGGAGATAAAATATCAGATTGCAGAAGGTTCGTCAATAGATCAGATGCTTGCCCAATGGCATGCGGATATAATAGGTCTTGGAGATATATTTGACAGAGAACAGGTATCTACGGCTCTTAAAGAGATGATGAAGAACAATTATAAACCCAGTATGAGAGATTTTGTCAACCCCTGGAGGATTTTTTCTCTTAATGATGAATCGGGGACTGTTATATGCAATTATCCCGATGGTATAAACAAGCCAAAGATACCTATCCCATATTGTGAAGAAACAATGACAGGTTTTGAATATTCATTTGCAGGGCTTCTGTGTTCAAGAAATATGGTTGATGAAGGTGTAAAGGTTGCCTCGGCTGTAAGGGATAGATTTGATGGCAAGAAACGAAATCCCTGGAACGAATTTGAATGCGGAAGTAACTATGCTCGTTCTATGGCAAGCTATGCGCTGATACCGATACTTTGCGGCTTTGAATTTGATATGCCAAACAAATATATTGGCTTTAACCCGTATGTAACAGATAAATTCAGAAGCATTTGGAGTGTTGACGGTGCATGGGGCGAATTTGTACTTGATGAAGATAAAGTGGTTATTTCTATAAAAGAGGGCGAAATTCTGTTGTCATCTTTGGGCTTGAAATTTTGCAAGAGTATTTCGGTATTGAAAATTGACGGTAGGATTATTGACTTTAACTTTGAAAATGGTATAATATATTTTGATGGAATGAAAATTTCTCAACATATGGAGATTATACCATGAAACATCTGAAAATAACAACTTCAGAACTTTCAAAGATATGCGGAGTATCTCAAGGCACAGTTGACAGAGCGCTGAATAACCGGTCAGACATTAGTGCAGAAACAAAAAAGAGGATTATTAATGTTGCCAGACAGTACGGTTATCGTGAATATGTAGACAGTAACAGCGAAAATAAAATTATTGGTCAGGTTGGAATTATTGTATTTAATCTGAATAATGAATATTTTTCTAAGCTCATAACGGAAACAGAACTTATTTTACACAAGCTCGGGCTTAGCGCCGTAATTATGATAACACATTACGATAAACAGTACGAAATCGAGTGCATCAGAAATATGTACAATATGGGCGTTCAGGGAATTGTACTCTGTTCCGTAAACCGTGACATTGAATTTGATAATTATTTAAGGCTGTTTGACATCCCTATTGTTGCGGTAGGGAATGATGTCGGCTCTGTTCCTTATGTCGGAATAGACGATTTTTCTGCAATGAAGGATATGACTGAAAAAATAATAGCTGACGGATATACGGATTTAGTATATTTCTCTCCGGCTTTAAATTATGCAGATGCTTACGCTCAGAAATTAAGGTATGAAGGCTTTTTAAGTGCGGCTTTGGGTAGGAAGTATGATACAGTAACTTGTATTGATGAAATCGCTGAATGTTATAATGATAAAACGGTCATTATATGTTCTACGGACTACTACGCATTTCAGGTTTATGTAAAAAAAAAAAAAAAAAAAATTGTGGGATTTGATCATCTGGATTCAATTGAAAAATATAAAATCAGAATTGATTCGGTGGGCTATTCCATTTCGGAAATAGCAAGATTTGCAGTTGATATTATAGTCGGCAAGCGAGATAGTGGTGTTATTATAAAACATAGTATCATAGAGTATACAGAAAAGTAACGGCATCTATTTCATACACGAGAGCCAAAACAAAAAAACACCCGAAAGGGTGTTTTTTTGTTTTGTATTTTTCAATATTCAATTTTTTAATAACAGATTGTCTTGAACTTCAACGGCTTTTGATATCTTTAATTGATACTGCAAAGACTAATAAATAAGGTCGGATATCTGAATTATTCGCCTTTACCAAACCCACACAACCCATTTGGGTTTGTGTAGGTTTCTGTTTTACAGATTAATAATGCTGTGTTGTGATACAATCTATTTGAGGTGGAAATAAATGCAAATAATAGGACAAATTCTTGGTATTATTTCATTTGGGATAGCTTTTATGGTTTATCAAATGAAGGATACGAAAAGCTTACTTATTACACAAACTATATTAGTCATTGTTGTGAGTATCCATTATTTTTGTCTTGGAGCATATCCTGCTATGGCTATGAATTTGTTTTGTATTATAAGGAATTTTATATATTATCGTAAGGATATTTTTAAGTGGAAATATACGCCGATAATAGTTTCGATATTTGTTATGCTTGTAGGAATTTTTACATCATCAGGTGTATGGTCCATATTGGTCATCGCAGGACTTACAATCAATACATATTGTCTCTCATTTGAAAATCCGCAACATTTTAGAATGAGTATTCTTATAACATCTCCGCTTGTTTTAATTTATGATGTAATAGTGTTTTCACTTGGAGGCGTTCTTATGGAAGGAATATCTATTACCTCTGCTTTAATTGGTATTGTACGCAATGCTAAAAAATAGAAAATGTGTTCTTTTATTGCGTAAGAAAGTTACTGAAAATGCGGTAGATTCTGTCAGAGTCTACCGCCTTTTTTTGGGCTTTCGGCGTAAAAATTTTTATATACCTTACAGAAATAGCTTGTGTCGGTAAAGCCGCAAGAATGTGCAACCTGTTGGAGTTTAATATTGGGATTACTTTGAAGCATATATCGTGCATTTGTCAACCTTGTTCTCATCAGCATTTCAAATATTGTCATTTTATATTTCTGCTTAAAATCGTGGCATAGCTTGGACTTTGAGAATGGGTAAAAAGCAGTGATATCTTCAAGAGTTATCATTTTAAAATAATTGCTTTCTATGTAGTTGTATACCATTTCTATGGGAGAATATTCCTTTTTACAGGCTATGTCAAAAAAGGCTGTAACGGTGGTTAAGGCAGCTACGCAAAAATAGGAAAGTTCATTTTGAGTATCAAAATGCTCAAAAAGTTTTGTAAGCTGTGCGTCAAATGAAACAGCGTGTTTATTATGGTATATACCATAACTCCCGACATTATAGTATCTTTTAATATTATCAAAACCATTTCCGCAAAAAGATAAATAGCTTGTCTTAAAATTTTTATCAATTCCGTAATATTCGTGAGGAATATTCGCTCCAAGATAAAACATATCCCCTTTGCTTACTGAATAACAGTTGTTATCTACCTTGACATTACCGCTGCCGTTTTTGACAATAAATATTTGATCGTGAATAAAACCATCAGGTCGGCTGACTTTTTCCTGCAAATAGTTTATATCTATTGTGCAGGGGTACAGCGGGAAAAATTGGAGCTGATTTTCTTCGTATAATTTTACTTTCATTTTTACTCCTTGCAATATAATTATATATATTGCACATAATTTATATTGACTGTGGGTATTTAATACAATATAATTATATCAAGCAGTGTTTGCTTTGTCAATGAAATTATGAAAAGGAGTGTGCATATTATGAAAAAAATATGTATATCAAAAGAATGGGAATTTTCTTCACCTGAACAGAAAAGTCCTGTAAAACTTGATTTGCCTCATGATTACAGTATATCTCTGCCACGCAATCCGCAAAGTAGAGGCGGTGCATCAAATGGTTTTTTTGAGGGAGAATGTGGCAAATATGAAAAATATCTGAACATAGGCAGTGACGAGCATATTATTTTGGATATAGACGGTGCATATATGTGCTCAAGGGTGCGTTTTAATAATAATCATATGGCATTTCATCCTTATGGATATACTCCATTTTTAGTAGATTTAACCCCTAAAATGAGAAAAAACAGACCTAATAAAATAGAAATAACAACACAGAACCTTCAACCCTCCACCCGTTGGTATTCAGGAGCCGGAATATACCGTGATGTGTTTTTATGGACAGGCGGCAAAGTACGTATAGAGCCGTGGGATGTTTTTGTGAAAACCATTTCCGCAGATGATGAAAAGGCTGTTGTTTCGGCAACAGTTGAAATAACCTCCGATATTGACGGGGAAGTCCAATTAGATACTTCTATATTGGAAAAAGACGGAAAAATTGTGGCGGTTGAAAGTAAGATAATTACTGTAAAAATCGGAAAGAACACCATAGAACTTACTTATAATATAGAAAAACCATTTTTATGGAGTACAGACAATCCGTATATTTATAGTTTTAATGCACAAATTACTTATCTTGATAAAAAAGAAGATGATTTTGAGACAAGTTTTGGAATAAGAACTATTACTGCTGATGCTCAAAACGGACTTTTGATAAATGGGAAACAGGTTAAGCTTCGTGGGGGCTGTATTCACCACGATCACGGGGCTTTAGGGGCTGCAGCTTTTCCTGCGGCTGAATACAGAAAGCTCTCAAAACTTAAGGAGGTTGGGTTTAATGCGATACGTACGGCACATTATCCTCCGTCCCTTGCACTGCTTGAAATATGTGACAAGCTGGGGATTATCGTTATGGACGAAGCCTTCGATATGTGGAATGAACCAAAGACCTCCCTTGATTACAGTATGTGGTTTGCAGATTGGTGGCAGAGGGATATCCAAAGTATGGTTTGCCGTGACAGAAACCATCCTTGCGTAATATCATATTCTATCGGCAATGAAATTCCCGAAAGAGATGGTATGTCCTATGGCGGGGAGTGGTCCCAAAAGCTCAGCGATGAAATCCGAAAATATGACAATACAAGACTTGTAACCTCCGGAGTATGTGGGATTTGGCGTTGCGTTGACAAAAATGCACCTGAAGAATATAAAGAAGACTTTATGATGGGGTACAAGGATGTTGGAAGTGGCCGTATTGATTCAAGCTGGGATAAGCGTACCGAGGATTATATGAAGCCTTTAGACATTGTTGGTTACAATTACTTGTATTTTAGATACGAATATGACCATAAGAATTATCCGAACCGTGTTATTTGGGGTTCGGAAACGCAGGTAATCAACTTTTATCATTCCTGGCAATCAGTAATGAGAAATAATTATGTATTGGGCGATTTTACGTGGACTGCATACGATAATTTGGGCGAGGCAGGAACAGGACGTTTTGCGTGGGCTCGCGATGGTGTAATTAAAGGAATAAGTTTAGCAAAATATCCGTGGAGATGTTGCTATCAGGGCGATTTTGACATTTGCGGATTCCGCAGACCGCAGTCATATTTCAGAGAGTCAATATGGAAAGAAAACTGCGAACCAAAAATATTTACCACTCACCCTGAACACTACGGAGAGGACTTTAGCGGTACAGGCTGGCATTGGTATGATGTAAACGACAGCTGGACTTTTGATGATGAATACATTGGAAAGCCTGTAAAAGCTGAAGTATATACTGATGCCGATGAAATACGCTTTATACTAAACGGTAATGATGTTGGAACAGCTAAGCCCGAGGCAGGTATAGCGTCATTGGATATTCCATACGAAAAGGGTGAGCTTACTGCGGTATCTTATAAGGACGGAAAAGAAATAAAGAAGTCGTCATTACATACTGTGGGTTTGCCGAGTAAAGTAAAAATAATTCCCGAAAAAACCGAATTTGCGGCAGATAACCGCGATTTGTGTTACTTTGATTTGTATGTGTGTGATGAAAACGGCGACAGAGTTCCCTATGCTGAAAATGAGCTTATTTGTGTATGCAGCGGCGGTGAATTAATGTGCGTATTTAGCGGAAATCCGTCAAATGAGGATTTTTACACCTCAGAAAAATGCCATGCTTTTGAAGGCAGAGCTGTGGCAGTTGTTCGGGCAAAAGAATCGGGAAACATAACTCTTACCATAGGTGGAGAAAAACTACAGGCGGATAGTGTTACAGTTACAGCGAAATAAAATGAATATGTCGGATATCTAAATTATTTGGCTTTCCAAAAACTGTCGCAATATAGGGCTTTTGTTTTGTATTATTCAATATTCATCATTACATTGTAGGGTTCGGCGTCCTCGACGAACCGCAGAAATGCTCATATTGTGCAACAAATTATACGTTGCAGAATGTTTAGCCGACATTTATAAACGGCTGTTAAATTTTAATAAAAGGAGATAGTTTTATGGATATTTTAGAGATTATGAAAAATCGTCATAGTGTCAGACAATATAAGGACATAAAGTGGATTAAGAGATATGAAATACGATAATATATTGTCGGCTGTATTTATTTCGCGTCCCAACCGATTTATAGCTGAAATCGAGGTGGAGGGCAAGCGTGAAATCAGTCACGTAAAGAACACAGGCAGATGCAAAGAACTGTTGACAGAGGGCGCAAAGATTTACGTTCAAAGGTCGGATAATCCATTAAGGAAAACAAAATACGATTTGATTTCGGTGTATAAAGGTCAGGAACTTATCAATATGGACAGTCAGGCACCGAACAAAGTGTTTGGGGAATGGGTGTCAAATGGTGGTTTTGCAGATAACATATCTTTGATAAAACCCGAATGTAGATATAAGAACTCACGCTTTGATTTTTATATGGAAGCCGACGGCAGAAAGATTTTTGCTGAGATAAAAGGGGTAACCCTTGAAGAAAACGGTATTGTGATGTTCCCTGATGCTCCCACAGAGCGAGGAATAAAGCATATCAGAGAGCTGTGCCAATGTGTTGAGGAGGGCTATGAGGCATATGTATTCTTTATTATACAAATGCAGAATTGCAAATACTTTACCCCCAACCGAAAAACTCACTCGGAATTTGCAGATGCATTGATAGAGGCTGAGAGGAAAGGTGTAAATATAAGGGCACTTAATTGCACTGTAAAATCTGATGAATTGAAAATAGACAGCCCCATTGAAATAAGATTATAATTTGTATATTCGGCAAAAATTGAGCCGACAATTCGTGAATAATTCGAATTGTCGGCTCTTTTGTCAGATTATTCCAAGCTTTAAATTGTCAAGGAATTTTGGATATATTTATAAAATTTAGTAAATTGTATTGAAAAAGAGATGGAAGTTGTGTTAGAATAGTTATTGCAAAAAATACTATGATGTTTGCGTAAATTTAAGGATGTGACGATTTGTATGGAGAAGATATTATTTGTAAATGCTTGTGTGCGTGAAAAGTCCAGAACTCTTGAACTTGCAAAGTGTGTATTGGAAAAGCTGAAGGGGGAGATTTGTGAAGTTGACTTATCACGGGAAGATATAAAGCCGTTGAATAATAAAATGCTATCTTTAAGAGAGGAATACATAAGCGAAAATGATTTTTCGGATAGTATGTTTCGATATGCCAAGGAGTTTGCGGCGGCGGATACTATTGTAATTGCGGCACCTTATTGGGATTTGGCATTTCCTGCAATCCTGAAAACATATTTAGAGCAGACAGCTGTATGCGGAATTACCTTTAGATATAAAGGCGGCGTGCCTCAGGGTTTATGCTGTGCTAAGCGGTTGATATATGTTACAACTGCAGGAGGAATGATTTACGATAATCTCGGTTTTGAATATGTCAAGGCGTTGGCTCAAAAGCTTTTTGGAATTGATAACGTTTTGTTTTTCAAGGCAGAAAATCTGGACATAAACGGCTGTGATGTAGCCGAAATTTTGGATTTGGTAAAGCAAGAGATATCAGAACAAATATGAAGAATTTTGAAAATTTGGTATTGACAACGGAGAAAAAATGTGTTATAATCCTCAAAAATTAATATTTTAAACCGATGAGGCAGAAAAAAGGCAGAGTAGGTCTTTTAGAGCGAGTGGATTATGGTGTGAGTTCCGCAAAGGCTCTCTGAGTAATATGGACTGCTAAGGGCAGTGTTAAATGCACTGACGTAGGACTCGCGTTAGAAGTCAGGAGTATGTTGGTACTTCGTTAAGTGTTCAGCGTAAGCTGTAAATCAAGGTGGCACCGCGGATATGAATTAGTTATTCGTCCTTGACAGATTATTTAATCTGTCAAGGATTTTTTATTTGTACGATTGTAAAATGTAAAAGCACAAAATTGTGGATAACTTTAAAAAAGCCCTCCTTGTGTAAAGGAGGGTGGCACGCGAAGCGTGACGGGAGGATTGGCAATACTATGTAAAACAATCCCTTGCGGGACGTCGGGGACGCCGTCCCCTACAATACGCAAGGGAGCATTGAATATATAATTTCACATTTTACAAACGTCTGATTTTTTTAATATTTGGGAGGATAGATAAATGAATTGTATGCCAAGTTTTGAAGAAGTAAAAAAGTATGCAAAAACAGGTAAATATAATATTTTACCTGTAAGCTGTGAAGTTCTTTCGGATATTTGTACACCGATTGAGGCGTTGAGAATATTAAAAAATATTTCAAATCATTGCTATATTCTCGAGTCTGTTGCTGAATACGAAAAATGGGGAAGATATACTTTTTTAGGTTTTGACCCAAAATTAGAGATAACTTGTTCAAAGGGAAATATGAGGGTGGGTGACCTGAACTTTAAAACAGATAATCCACAGGATAAGATAAGAGAGATATTATCGGAATATAAAAGCCCTAAATTTGAATATCTGCCATCTTTCACAGGCGGACTTGTGGGATACTTCTCTTATGATTACTTAGGTTACAGCGAGCCTGCGGTCAGGACAAACGTAAACGATACCGAGAACTTTAAGGACGTGGACCTGATGCTTTTCGATAAGGTTATAGCCTTTGATAACTATCGCCAAAAGATAATACTTATTGTCAATATAAGCCTTGATGATATAGAAACATCATACAACAAAGCAATTTATGAATTAAACAATCTTAAAGAGTTGCTTGTAAACGGAGAAAAGAAAAAGAATTTAAGCGGACATTTAACAGGAGAGGTTACATCACTTTTTTCGAAAGACGAATTTTGCGGTATGGTTGAAAAGGCAAAACACTATATCAAAGAGGGAGATATATTTCAGATTGTTTTGTCCAACCGCCTTTCAGCACCTTTTGAGGGAAGTCTGTTTAATACCTACCGAATGCTTAGAACTGTAAATCCTTCGCCGTATATGTTCTACTTTTCGGGAACAGATGTGGAGGTAGCAGGTGCGTCGCCTGAAACTCTTGTAAAGCTTGAAAATGGCGAGCTTCACACCTTTCCTCTTGCGGGAACACGACCGAGAGGAAAGACAGAGGCAGAGGATAAGGCACTGGAGCGGGAACTTCTTAAAGATGAAAAAGAGCTTGCTGAACACAATATGCTTGTTGACTTAGGCAGAAACGACCTGGGCAGAATAAGCAAATTCGGAACTGTTGAGGTTGAAAAGCTGCACAGTATAGAGCGTTATTCCCACGTGATGCATATTGGCTCAACCGTCAGGGGAGAGATAAGAGAGGATTGTGATGCTCTTGATGCCGTAAGCTCTGTGCTTCCTGCAGGAACACTATCGGGTGCTCCGAAAATCAGAGCGTGTCAACTGATAGGCGAGCTTGAAAATAACAAGAGAGGTATCTACGGCGGTGCCATAGGGTATATAGATTTCACAGGAAATCTTGATACTTGCATTGCTATTAGGATTGCATATAAAAAGAACGGAAAGGTTTTTGTAAGAGCAGGTGCAGGAATTGTTTATGACTCCGTTCCCGAAAAGGAATATCAGGAGTGTTTAAACAAGGCGGCGGCTGTTATAAATTCACTAAAACTTGCCGAGGAGGAAGAGTTATGATATTACTGATAGATAATTATGACAGCTTTTCATATAATCTTTATCAGCTTGTAGGTGCAATAAATTCTGATATAAAAGTAATACGAAATGATGAATTAACAGTAAAAGAAATTGAAGCACTCAACCCTGAGAAAATAATATTTTCGCCAGGGCCTGGCAGACCTGAAAACGCAGGAGTGATTATGGAGGTTGCGAAAACTGTTTCTCAAAAAATTCCGACTCTTGGTGTATGCCTTGGACATCAGGCAATATGTACGGCATACGGGGCAAAAGTGACTTATGCAAAGTATCTTATGCACGGCAAACAGTCTGATGCAAAGGTGGATACGGCAAGTGTTCTCTTTAAAAACTGTTCTGAAATAATAAAGGTTGCAAGGTATCATTCCCTTGCGGCAGACAGGGACACCATTTCCGATTGTCTTAAGGTTACGGCAGTTACCGAAGATGGCGAGGTTATGGCAGTGGAACATAAGGAATACCCAATATACGGAGTTCAATTCCACCCCGAGTCAATAATGACGCCTTGCGGGAAACAAATACTTAAAAACTTTTTAGATAGCGACAAAGGATAAAATATGCCGATAAAGTTCTCCTTGAGTAAATTCCGAAATAATTTTTTCATTGCAGTTGGGCTTTGGGCAATTATTCAATAAAATTATTTCGGATTTCAAATTTGTACCATACGCAAGGTAGTCGAAATATGAAATAATAATTACGGAGGTAAATAAAATGATTAAAGAGGCTATTGTAAAAATTGTAAATAAACAAGATTTGACATATGACGAGGCATACGCTGTGATGAATGAAATAATGAACGGCGAGACGTCTCCAACTCAAAATGCGGCATTTCTTGCGGCACTTTCTACCAAGAGTGCAAAAGCGGAAACTACCGATGAAATTGCAGGGTGTGCCGCAGCAATGCGTGAACACGCAATACAAGTTAAAACAGGTATGGATATTTTTGAAATTGTCGGTACAGGCGGAGACGGCTCCAACAGCTTTAACATATCCACTACGGCGGCAATTGTTGCGGCGGCAGGCGGTTTGAAGGTTGCAAAGCACGGCAATCGTGCGGCATCATCTAAGTGTGGTACTGCGGACTGCTTTGAGGCGTTAGGTGTAAATATTAATCAAGACCCCGAAAAATGTGTTGAACTGTTAAACGAAGTTGGCATTTGCTTTTTCTTTGCACAGAAGTATCACACATCTATGAAGTATGTCGGCTCTATAAGAAAAGAGTTGGGCTTTCGCACCGTCTTTAATATTTTAGGCCCTCTTACAAATCCTGGTTCTCCGTCATACCAGCTACTCGGTGTATATGACGAGTACCTTGCAGGGCCTTTGGCACAGGTGCTTATAAGTCTTGGGGTAAAGCGTGGTATGGTTGTGTATGGTCAGGATAAACTTGACGAGATTTCTATGAGTGCACCCACAACTGTTTGCGAGTTTAAAGATGGTTGGTATAAGACTTATACCATTACGCCTGAGAAGTTCGGTTTTGAGCGTTGCACAAAGGCGGACCTTGTAGGCGGATTGCCTGAGGAAAACGCAAGAATTACCATTGATATCTTAAATGGCAAAAAAGGACATAAGCGTAATGCTGTTCTTATGAATGCAGGGGCTTCGCTGTATATTGGCGGCAAGGCAGAGTCT
Source organism: uncultured Ruminococcus sp. (assembly GCA_902760955.1). Lineage (GTDB taxonomy): Bacteria > Bacillota > Clostridia > Monoglobales > Monoglobaceae > UMGS1820. Next base: position 49,959 of record CACWIG010000010.1, read on the forward strand.
ATGGAAGAGGGAATAAAGCTTGCGGCGGATATTATTGATTCGGGCAAGGCAATGGAAACCCTTAATAAACTTATTGAACTATCTAACAAATGAGGTAAACAATATGACGATACTTGATGAATTGGCACTGTCTGCAAAAAAGCGTACAGAAACAGCAAAAAGCAAAATATCCGCTGACAAAATTAAAGATATGGCATACAATTTGCCAAAAGGTAGCTTTGAGTTTGAAAATGCACTTAAAAAAGAGGATATTGCTTTTATATGCGAGTGCAAAAAAGCATCTCCCTCAAAAGGCTTGATTGCACCTGACTTTCCATACCTCAAAATTGCAAAGGAGTATGAGGAGGCAGGAGCGGATTGTATATCCGTATTGACAGAACCGAGCAGATTTTTAGGCAGTGATGATTACTTAAAGGAAATTGCCGAGAATGTTTCTGTTCCGTGCATAAGAAAAGATTTTACGGTAGACGATTATATGATTTATGAGGCAAAGGTTTTGGGTGCAAAGGCTGTCCTACTTATATGCTCAATTCTGACACAACAACAGATTAAGGACTATATTAAGATATGTGACGGCTTGGGAATATCCGCTCTTGTAGAGGCTCATAATGAGGCGGAAATTATGACGGCACTAAGTGCAGATGCAAGAATAATCGGCGTCAACAACCGCAATCTCAAAGATTTTAGCGTTGATACGGAAAACAGTAAGCGAATGCGGAGCCTTGTGCCTGATAGTGTAATTTTCGTTTCGGAAAGCGGTGTTCAATCCGCAGAGGATATAAAACTGCTCCGCGAAATCGGCACAGATGCTGTTCTGATTGGAGAAACCCTTATGCGTGCCGAAAACAAAAGAGAAAAGCTTGCAGAACTGCGAGGTATAACGTGAAAGTTCCTTTCACGTTATACCTCCGGCGGATTTAATTGCCCATGCGAAATTTTCCTCGGCATAAGCCTCGGAAACGCATATGGGCGTAATAATCTCTTATCATTTCTTGCCCTGCAGATAAGAGAAATTTAATTGCTATTTGTTCCGACGCAGGGCGGCAAAATGGAGATTATTATGACAAAAATAAAAATATGCGGACTCAGGCACACTTGCGATATAGATTATGTAAATGAGCTTATGCCTGACTATATAGGCTTTGTGTTTGCAAAAAACAGCAAAAGATATGTTACATTTAAGCAGGCAGAAAAACTGCGGTATAAACTAAATAACGGCATTATTCCGACAGGAGTATTCGTCAATGAGGATATCTCTAATATAGAATATCTTGTAAAAAAGGGTGTTATAGATGCTGTTCAGCTCCACGGAGATGAGAACGGAGAATATATAGAAGCTTTAAAAAGCAAAGTAAAATGTCCTATAATACAAGCCTTTTCCATTGAGTGTGCTGAGGATATAAAACAGGCAGAAAAATCAAAAGCGGACTATGTAATGCTTGACTCAGGCGGAGGAACGGGAACACAGTTTAACCATTCACTTATCAGCGGAATAAAGCGTGATTTCTTTATTGCAGGAGGGCTTGACAGCCACAATGTAGCTGATATAATATCTGAATTCAAACCCTATGCAGTTGATGCGAGTTCTTCTTTGGAAACCGACGGTGTTAAGGATAAAAGTAAATTAACGGCATTTGTAAATGCTGTCAGAGATGGAGGAAACAAAAATGAGTAACCCAAAAGGCAGATTTGGAATACACGGCGGACAATATATCCCCGAAACTTTGATGAACGCAATAATCGAACTTGAACAAGCGTATGAACATTACAAAAATGATGAGGAGTTTAACAGGGAATTAACTCAGCTTTTAGATGAATACGCAGGACGTCCGTCAAGACTTTACTATGCAGAAAAAATGACAAAGGACTTAGGCGGTGCAAAGATTTATCTTAAGCGTGAGGACTTAAACCATACAGGCTCACATAAAATCAATAACGTGTTAGGTCAGGCACTTTTGGCAAAAAAGATGGGCAAAACTCGTTTGATAGCCGAAACAGGTGCAGGTCAGCACGGAGTTGCAACTGCGACTGAGGCGGCACTTATGAATATGGAATGTGTTATCTTTATCCATTGTTGGTGCAATTTTAATCGCGTGTGCCACCGCGTGAGCAGACTC
>CACWIG010000011.1 GCA_902760955.1 uncultured Ruminococcus sp.
CGTGCCGCAGAAGATTCGAACTCCCGACCTTCTGATCCGTAGTCAGACGCTCTATCCAGCTGAGCTAGCGGCACATATTTATACAACTCGTATATTATACCACCGCTTAGCAAAAAAATCAAGTCTTTTTTCAAAAAAATTTACAATTTCAAAAAACAACCTTTTAGAGCGTAGCTTTACACATAAAAACTTTTTATTTAATCGCTTCATATAAAATAGGTAGAATTTCAGAATATACCTTGTCAAAGTCAGATAAGGGAAGAGGGTTCTTGCCCTTTCCCACCTCGATGGTAAAGGCAGGTTTTCTGAATTTTTTTATAAACCAATCCTTAAAACCTCCGTAAGACGCAATTCCGTCGGGAACATCTCTGACGTAACTGCTTACTTGCTCAAACCGCTTCAGATAATCCTCGGTTCCCGAAGGAACAATACCGCAGAAGTCATAATATATAACACGGCCTTGGCTATGGAGGGCAAAAGCCGCATCAAACTTGTTCTGGCGTGTGAAGTTGGCAACGGCACGTGTTTCCGGCTCGGACTCGGGGAATTCGCCGCCAAAGCGCGTCGCACCGGGTTCTGCAATGCCGTAGCTTAACTCGGTTTGCTTGGATAGCTCCCATAATGCATCATAGTTGTGGTTTAAGTCAACGCCATTTGCATTTGCTTGCCATCCGTCAACCGATGCCGAGATTTCAACGCCATCGGGATTGACCATAGGAACAATATAAACAGTGGTAGACATAGTGGATTGTTCACAGGATATATCTTTGGCAAACTCAATTAAAATCTTTGCGGTCAGCCATTCCATACCGTGATGGCAGCCGTTTAAAAAGACTTTGCGTGAACCATTGCCGATTTTTATGGCATATAACTCTTTGCCGTCTACGCTTTTGCCTATGGAATATACAGGGGTTTGAGGGTAAGTTTTCTTAAGCTCATTAATATCCCTTAAAAGATTTTCATATTTATAGATTGGTTTTTTCATAATTATCACAGTCCTTAAACAGTCATTTTGCAGTATGTATTAAATACACTTTGAATATAATTGTGCTGAAATGAAAATTTTTATGCAGATACAACAATTATATGCAATATATTCAATAAAGATAAACAAAAAGAGCAAAAAAGAAAAGTTTTTTTCAAAAAGGTATTGAAAAAAATTGAAGTGTGTAGTATAATGCAATATATATAAATGAAAATTAATTAGAATACGGGGAGCAATACCCTTTATTTGTATCTCTGTATTTATTTGCTTATTATTAAAGAAAGGAGGATACCTTACAATATCTGAATAATATTGTGGTATGATTTGCTACAAAGGTCTGATTTTCAGACGCTAATAAAAAAGAGTATAGTTTATTATTTAGGAGGTAAAAAAGAATATGAAGAAAAATTTATTTAAAAAAGTTGCTGCATTAGTAACAGCTACATCAATGATTGCTTCATTGGGCACAGTTGCTTTTGCGGAAAATTATTCTGGAACTGGCATAAACATTACAAGTGTTAATGCTCAAAAAGCAGTTAATAATGATGGTGCAGTTGTTGATGGTGTATATGATGTTACTGTGTCGTATGAAGTGGCTAACGACGTAACAAATGCTATCGGTGTAACAATGCTCGCTTACGCAGGAGAAAATCTTTCTGTTGATGCGAAGGGATATACTAAATATAATGATTCAATGCAGATTGTAGGTATTGATCAGCAGGAACAGACAGCTCAGACAGGCACATTTGAGTTTAGAGTTACCACAAAAGGTGATGCTGCTGATGCAATTAAGGTTACTTATGACGTACCGTCGATTATTTTGGTAAGCGGTGACAATGTTACTCCCGCAGCTGCTATGTTTACAATTACAGAACCTGCTTGGGTAGCTGATAAAGCTGAATATACAGGCATCACTGAGTTTGATGTTGAGTGGCCTTACGATGAAGCTGCAATTAAACAGGCGATTGTCAAAAATGTTTCAATTAATGATATTAAGTTAAGTAAATCCGGTACAGGCAAAGAGACTCAGTTCTCAAGTATCGGCACTGTTACTGAAGAAAGCTTTGCTGTTGTAAAGACAGGTGATACATATTCAGTAACATTTACTTTCCCAAGCGATGCGGTTGTGGATGGTGCTGAGTTGGATTCAAAATTAACAAGTGTTAGCATTGGTGAAATTGTTGTTAATAAAAAGGCTTGGACGGTTACATCAACATCTTACGGTTCAGATAACAAGATGACAATTTCAAGTCAGGGTTCACTTGCAGATGTTAAGTCTGCGGTTGAAGCTAAGCTCGCTGAGGTTGGTGTAACGGTTAAAGGCTCTGAAGAAGGTATGACTAAGACAATCAAGACAGTTACAGTTGGTGATTTCACTGTTGCAGGTAGTGCTGCTTATGACGAGAAATGTGCAGCTGATCAAAAAGTAACAGGTAGCGTAACAGCTGATATTTCAGGCGATACAGAGGTTACTGTAGCAGACAGTGAAAAGCTTACATTTGAGCTTGAGGTTACTGTTAAATCCGCAGCGGCTGCAAAGTGGGAGATTGTGAGTGCTGAAATGTCAGGCAGTGCGATTACATTTAACGATCAAGAGTCTACGGTAACTGCAGGTAGTTTATTGACTGATATAACAACAGAAGTACATAGTCGCACAGCTACACTTAAAGGTGCTAATACAGAAGAAACAGAGAATGTTTCACTTGCAACAGCTACAGTTGCCGTAGAGGATGCAAGTAAGTTTATCTATACAGTTACAATTCCTGCTTCTGTAGGAGCAACTTTGGCTAATATTCCTGCAGAGGGTTACGCATTTGATATCACTGTTGTTGTAAATTATAAGAAGCCGGCTGTTGTATATGGTGATATTACCGGTGATACAGATGAGAATGGTAAAGAAATTGGCGATGGAGAAGTTGCTATGAATGATGTTAACAAAGCGTTCCAGTATGCTATGGGTAACATAGAACTGGAAGATTGGCAAAAGACAGCAGCTAATGTTGCAACCGCTCCAGCTGATGAAGAAATAGCTATGAATGATGTTAACTCAATGTTCCAGTATGCTATGGGTAACATATCTAAATTCCCGGTAGAAGGCGAATAATATTAATTGTATTATCATATGTGTTAAATGAAAAGTATAAAGTATTATTCAAATATGAATACAAATAAAAAAGAATTATGGAGGAATAATTAATGAGAAACTTAAAAAAAATTACTGCTATTATTTTAGCGGTTACTATGTTGTTTTCACTTATGAGTATTAGCGTATTTGCTGATGAAAATGTATTTGATATAAAGGTTGTATTTAATACAAAATCAGTTGGACAGGGCAAACAATTAGAGGCATCTGTATATTATGTTTCAAAGTCGGGTGAGGCGATTGATTTTGCAACAAATGGATTTGACTTTAATTTCCCGACAACATGGACTGTTGAAAACAAAAATGATAAAAATAAATTAAATGATGTTAAAAAGGGTATAACAGGATCTGTTAACGAAGAAAAGGGATATGTAAGATTTGGTTCTACGAGTGCAACTGTTGCACCGACCGATGTAGTTGGAAAGATTGTGTTCAACATTCCCGCAGATGCAACAATAGGAGAAGTTGTTTTCTCTTGTACAAATTTAGGATTTAGTTTGAATGACGATGACAAAACTGATGTGTCGACTAAAGTAGGTTTGCCTACTGATATTGATTTGACGATATCAATTCTTAAGGCTTTCACAGTTGCATCAGTTACTCCCGGTACAAAGACAGTTGATCTTGGTACAGAAGAGGCAGATGTAATTGCTGAACTTAATAAGATGGAATTTGCAGTAGCAGGTAATGCTGATGATAAAGGCACACTTAAGGCAAACAATTGGGTAGCTACAGGATACAAAAAGGACGTAGCAGGAGAATATAAATTTGAAGGTGACCTTATTGCTACAGATGTTATCTCTGTAGATGATGTAAGTAAGGTAACCGTAACTGTCACAGTTAGCAAAATTGCTCTTAAAGCTGATATGGTAACAACAGCGCTTGAGGGTAAGTTTATGCAGGAAGCAGGCGTAACAAAAACAGCAGAAGAAGTTGCTGCTGCACTTCCTCAGACCGTAACGGTAGAGAAGAATGGTTACAAGGCTGAACTCGCAGTTACTTGGACACCGGGTGCAACACTTGCACTTGATGAAGTTGGTACAACAGCAGAAGTTACAGGTACAATAACAGGTGCAGATAACTTTGAAGGTACGGCAACAATCACAGGTACTGTTACAGTAGTTCCTGCTGAAGTTAAGGATTGTAAGATTTCTGTATCAGGCGTAACTGCAAACAGCAAACCTGTAGTTACAGTTACAATTCCGGCATCTGCAAAAATTGTTGCAGAAAAGAAAATCGTAGTAACACTTGCTCCGCAAGCTGCATTGGCGGCAGAAGTTGGTGGTACAGCAGAATACACAATTACAGACGCCGATGTTGCAGAGGCTGAAGAAAAAGGTTCATTTACAGCTAAAATTCAGTTCCCTCAGTCAATCAAGACTATGGGCTTTGCTACAGGCGATAACTTAGCTTTAACAGTTGAGTATGATGGTGCTACACTTATCACAGATACAGCAGAAGATGGTATAGTTGACGTTAAGGTTCAGGCTACAAGCAATCCTACAGGTGCTGCCGGTACTATAACACCTGCTCCTTCTACATCTTACACAGTTAAGGTTGCTGAAACAACAAATGGTACAGCAAGCGTTTCTGCTTCAAGTGCTATGAAGGGAGAAACTGTTACAGTTACAGCTGCTCCTGCTGAAGGATATGTTGTAAAGGGTATCACAGTAGCTGACGCTCTTGGCAATGCAGTAGAAGTTAAAGATGGTGCATTCGTAATGCCTGCTGCAAATGTTGTTGTAACAGTTGAATTTGCAGAAGAGACAAAAGAACCTACAGAACCTACAGAAGAAACAACATTTGCTGACGTTCCTGCAGGTCACTGGGCTGCTGAGGCTATTGATTACCTCAAGTCAGTAGGTGCTGTTAATGGTAAGACAGAAACAGAGTTTGATCCTGATGGTTCAGTAACACGTGCTGAATTCACAAAGATGCTCGTTTCACTTATTGATGCTGAAGAAGTTGCAACAGATGTAGAGTTTGCAGATTGTCCTGCAGATGCTTGGTACACACCTTACGTTGCAAAAGCTGTTGCAATGGGTCTTGTAAACGGTGTATCTGATACAGAGTTTGCTCCTGACAGCACAATCTCACGTGAAGATGTTTGCACAATTATCGGACGTTTCCTCAACATTACTGCTGAAATCGAAGATAAGGAACTCACATTCACAGATGCTGCTGATGTAGCTGATTACGCTGCACGTTATGTTGCTTATATGGCAGAACTCGGTATCGTAAATGGTTACTCTGATGGAACATTTGCTCCTAAGGCAAGCATCACAAGAGCTGAATCTGCAAAGGTTCTTTACGGCTTAAGCAAAGTTTTAGCTGATGATGCAGAAGTTGCTGAAGAAGTAGCTGAGGAAGTAGCTGAATAATCTATAACATTAAATAGTATATTAAAGATGCCTGACAATAGTCGGGCATCTTTTTTAGTATAATTCATAATAATGTAGGGTTTTGGGCAATTATTTAATAAAATTATTGCGAAAATAAGCCCTCCTTGTGTAAAGGAGGGTGGCACACGAAGTGTGACGGGAGGATTGGTGGTATGGATAAATTGTATAACAAATTATCTTTTGTAGTTCAATATCAAGATCCCTCAGACGACTACGCTGACGGCTCCCTTTACGCAATGAAAAAAACATATGACACAAACTCTTAACTGTGATTACTTGACTTTTATGGCTAAACAGTGTAAAATGGTAAAGTAGTTTATGTTTTCATAAGTTAACTTATGGACACTGATTTATATAAGGATTACAGGCAGAAAGGATTGTTTGTTTATGGATAATATAAAGTTGGCAGAGCTTTTGTTTCCTGATGTCAAGACAGAGGCGGAAGAATATGAAAAAATGTATCCTGAGAGAAATCTCCCTGAGGGTGCAATGGTTACCCGTATAGGACCGAGTCCGACAGGGTTTGTTCACCTGGGTAATTTATATAACGCTATGATTGGCGAGAGATTGGCACATCAAAGCAATGGTGTGTTTTATCTGAGAGTTGAGGATACAGATGCAAAAAGAGAGGTAAGCGGAGCAGTTGAGTTGGTTTTATCTGCAATGGATTACTTCGGAATACACTTTGACGAGGGCGTTGTTGAAAATGATGGACAAAATGGCGCGTATGCTCCCTATCGTCAAAGACTTCGTAAGGACATATATCATTGTTTTGCAAAGAAACTTGTAGAAATGGGATATGCATATCCGTGCTTTTGCAGTGAAGAAAAGCTTGCTGAAATGCGAGAGGCTCAGATTTCAAAGAAGTTGAACTTTGGGTACTACGGCGAATGGGCTGTATGTCGTGAATTGTCTTTTGAAGAGATAAAAAGCAGAATTGAAGCAGGGGAAGAATATGTTTTGCGTTTCCGTTCAAACGGGGATATAAATAACACTGTTGAAGTTTTTGACGGTATTCGCGGAATATTAAAGCTGCAAGAGAATTATCAGGACTTTGTATTGCTTAAATCAGACGGAATACCAACCTATCATTTTGCCCACGTTGTTGACGACCATTTTATGCGTACAACACACGTTGCAAGAGGCGAGGAATGGCTGTCTACACTTCCCATACACGTACAGTTATTTGATACGCTTGGCTGGCAACGTCCTATATATTGCCATACGCCTGTGCTGATGAAGATGGACGGAGATACAAAGAGAAAGCTGTCAAAGAGAAAGGACCCTGAATTAGGTCTTGACTATTATCGTTCAGAGGGGTATTTGCCCTCTGCTGTTCGGGAATACTTAATGACAGTATTAAATTCAAACTTTGAGGAATGGCGTGCGGAAAATCCTGACAAGGATATGAACGAGTTTAAGTTCACATTAGAGAAAATGAGTACCTCAGGTGCGTTGTTTGATATGATGAAGTTTGATGATATAAGCCGTGAAATCATATTCAAAATGACGCCTGAGGATATATATGAGCAAATGTCCCAGTGGCTCGATGAATATAATTCTGAGTTCAACAAGTTGTTCACAAGGGATAAAGAACTGACATTAAAGGCGATAAATGTCGGCAGAGATGCGGCACGTCCGAGGAAAGATTTAACTAATTGGAAGCAGGCCAGCGAATTTCTTTCAATTTACTATGACGAGAGTTTGAAGATGGAGTGTCCTTTCCCTGAAAATGTAAGTGATGAGGACAGAACAGAAATTTTGGACAGATATCTGGCATCCTACAACCATAATGATGATAATTCCGAGTGGTTCCAAAAGATAAGAGAGATAACAGATGATATGGGATACGCTGTCAAGCCAAAGGACTACAAGAAAAATCCCGATATGTATAAGGGAAGTATAACAGATGTAAGTAATGTTATCCGTGTTGCCTTGACAGGCAGAACAAACTCTCCTGATTTGTGGGAAATCTGTCACATAATAGGAGAGGACGCAATGCGTCGCAGAATTGAGAACGCAAGATAATTTTATTGGAGGCAAGAATGATGGGAAACGACAAGAGAGATTTTCGAAGAGAAAGAATAAGCATATTTGATATGGAAAGACCGAAGTTCCCTAAAAGAGCGATTGTCACAGGCGGTATGCCATATGGTAATAAGAAGCTCCACTTTGGCCACGTAGGCGGAGTGTTCGTTCAGGCAGATGCAATGGCAAGATTTTTGCGTGACAGAATAGGTAAGGAAAACGTTATATTCGTATCGGGAACAGATTGCTATGGTTCGCCGATTTCCGAAAGCTACAGAAAGCTGAAGGAAGAAGGCTATACGGGAACGATTGAGGACTTTGTAAGGGAAAATCACGAAAGCCAAAAAAAGACACTTGAAAAATATGAAATAAGCTTAAATCTCTTTGGGGCATCAGGGCTTGATGATACAAAAGAAGAACACGCAAAATTAAGCAGTGAGCTTATGGAAAAATGGTACGAAAATGGTTGGCTTGAAAAGCTTGTTACCTCACAGTTTTATGATGTTAAGGCAGGTCAGTTCCTAAACGGCAGACAGGTTGTGGGAAAATGCCCTGTTGAAAACTGTAATTCTGATAAGGGCTATGCAGACGAGTGTTCTATGGGACATCAGTATATGCCTGAGGAGTTGATAAACCCAAAAAGTACATTGACGGGGGACACTCCCGAAATGAGAGATGTGGCAAATTGGTATATAGACTTGACGAAGTTCAAGGATAAACTTGAAGACTTTGTTGACGACATATCCGAAAAAGAGAATGTTAGACCTCTTGTTTCCAATACAATTCGCGAGTTTATGACACCGCCGTTGGTATATATCAAAAATGAATATGCAGAAGTTTATGAAAAGATAAAAGGCGATATGCCTGAGCATATATTAAATGAAGGAGCAAATAAGACTTCGTTTTCACTTGAATTTAAAAATTTAGAGGACAGAGATAGGGCGAGAGATGTTTTAAATGCCAATAATATAAGATTTCGTGCGGGCAAAACCCTTGTACCCTTCAGATTGACAGGCAATATCGAATGGGGTGTGCCTGCACCTGTTCTTGACGGCGAAGAAGGACTTACTATTTGGGTTTGGCCTGAGTCGCTGTGGGCACCGATTTCGTTCACAAAGGCTTATCTCAAAAGAGAGGGCAAAGATGATGACGAATGGAAGAAGTTTTGGTGTGATAAAGACTCTGAGATATATCAGTTTATAGGTCAGGACAATATTTACTTCTATGGCATTGCGGAGCCTGCGTTGTTTATGGCGTTGCAGGGCAAGGAGAGCGTCACTGCAAGGCCTGAGAATGGGCAGATTAAGATGCCGACACTTGTGGCAAATAACCATATTCTGTTTTTGAATAAAAAGGCAAGCTCAAGCGGTAATGTAAAACCGCCGATGGCAGAGGAATTGTTTGATTACTATATGCCCGAGCATCTGAGAGCACACTTTTTGGGATTGGGACTTGGTTTAAAGAGTGTCAGCTTCCAGCCTAAGCCTTTAAATCCGACGGCTAACGAAAAAGATGCGGACCCTGTAATGAAGGAGGGCAAGTTGTTGTCAAATGTGTTTAACAGAGTGGCAAGGTCTTGCTTCTATACAGCACAGAAGTACAATGACGGAAAAATGCCTTTAGGTGAGATTGATGAAGATGTAATCAAGGAGTCCAAAGAGGTCATATTAAAGTATGAGAGAGCAATGTATATGACAGAGTTCCATACTGTTATGAGCCTTATGGACACATATATAAGAAATGCCAACAAATATTGGGCAAAGAATATTGCAGAGGCGGACAAGGCGGACGACAATGAATTGCGTAAAAAGGTTTTGCGTAACGTGTTCCATATGGTAAGAGTTGCAACAGTTTTGATGCATCCTATTGCACCTAAGGGAGCAGAAATGATATGTGAGTATTTAGGCTTTGGCGAGGACTTCTGGGATTGGAACAGAATTTTTGATACAATGAATGACTATTGTGTTGGGGAAACAGAGCATCAGCTCAAGTTCTTAGAGCCAAGAGTTGATTTCTTCCCTATGTTTGCGGAGTAGACCTTTAAATACACGGGCGATACAAAGGAATAATTTATGAATACAAAAATTTTCACAGACGGAATGTCAGAATTGAAAATTGATATTTCGGAGGCACAAATCGAAAAATTTGAAAAATATTCTGCAATGCTCAAAGAGTGGAATGAAAAAATGAATTTAACGGCCGTTGTTGATGATGACGGAATATCCGTAAAACATTTTTTGGATAGTATTTTACCCTTGTCGGTAATTGATATGTCAGAGGTAAAGTCTGTGATGGATGTGGGAACAGGAGCAGGCTTTCCAGGGTTGCCGCTTAAGATATGCAGACCTGATTTACAGATTACGCTTTTAGATTCACTTAATAAGCGTATAAACTTTTTAAACGCGGTTAGGGATGAATTGGGACTTGATAATGTTGTGTGTATACACGGCAGGGCAGAAGAGCTGGGCAAAAAAGCGGAGTACAGGGAATGTTATGATGCTGTTGTATCAAGGGCAGTAGCTAATCTCACTATGCTTTCAGAATATTGTTTGCCATTTGCAAAGGTAGGCGGTATGTTTCTCGCCTTAAAGGCTGAAGGAGCAGAGGATGAGATAAAGGCTGCGGAACCAATGATTAAAACTCTTGGCGGAAAAGTGGAGAATATCTGCAAGGTCAGCCTTCCCCAAAGCGATATTGTGAGATATATTGTTCTTATACGTAAAATCAAGAACACACCAAATAAGTTTCCACGCAGAGCGGACAAAATAAAAAAATCTATCGGATAATAAGAATATAAAAATCCCGGGACGAGAAATTTCTCGTCTCGGGATTTTTGATGTGTAGCAACGCATAATGCGTTGCTGAATTTCGTAATTAGTTGAGAATTGTGTTCTCTGTTTCCTTGTCAAACAAATGAATCTTGTTTGGATCAATAGCGATTTTGATAGTCTGCTCACGCTGTGCAGTTGTGCGAGGATTAACTCTTGCAGTAAAGTTTACATCGTTAATCTTGAAGTAGAGATATGTTTCAGCACCCATCATTTCTGTGAGGTCAATCTCAACATCGCATACGCAATCAGCCATCTCAGTGATATGAAGCTGATCATCATAGATATCTTCAGGTCTGATACCCATAACAACTTCTTTACCGTTATAAGGAGCAAGCTCATCCTTCTTAGCTTTGCCGTCAGGCAGCTTGATTGAGAAGTTGTCATTTCTGAGGTATGTTCCGTCAGCATTAACATCAACAGTAACATCGATGAAGTTCATCTGTGGGCTGCCGATGAAGCCTGCAACGAACATATTGCAAGGATACATATAAAGATTTGACGGTGTGTCAACCTGCTGAACGATACCATCCTTCATAACAACAATTCTTGTACCCATTGTCATAGCCTCTGTCTGGTCGTGGGTAACGTATATAAATGTTGTCTGAAGCTTTTTGTGAAGTTTACCGATTTCAGTTCTCATCTGAACTCTGAGCTTAGCATCAAGGTTAGAGAGCGGTTCGTCCATAAGGAATACTTTAGGATCACGAACGATGGCACGACCTAAAGCAACACGCTGTCTCTGACCGCCTGACAAAGCCTTTGGCTTTCTGTCAAGCAAATGCTCAATGCCGAGGATTTGAGCTGCTTCGTTAACCTTACGCTTGATTTCGTCCTTCGGAACCTTTCTGAGTTTAAGACCAAATGCCATATTCTCATATACTGTCATATGAGGATAAAGTGCATAGTTCTGGAAAACCATTGCAATATCTCTGTCCTTAGGAACAACATCGTTCATAAGCTTGTCACCTATGTAAAGCTCACCATCGGATATTTCCTCAAGACCTGCAATCATTCTCAATGTAGTGGTTTTACCACAACCTGAAGGACCAACGAAAATTATAAATTCCTTATCCTCTATATCAAGATTAAAATCTTTTACTGCTGTAAAACCGCCTGAATAAGTCTTTGTAATATTTTTAAGACTCAAACTTGCCATAATAAAACCTCCTAAAATTAATTCGAATAATTTCTTATTGTATGTATGTTATTATATCACAGTACTTTGGAAATTGTTAGAGCCTAAATGCACAAAATTAAAAAATCTTTTTGGCAAAAATGTATAAAGTACAATAATGCAAGTTTTTTAATTTGAAAAAATGCTCAAAATTTCAGCATTTTCGTTTATAATACTTGAAAAAAAGTAACAATTCATATATAATAGGGTGAGTTGAGAAAAATTTACAAAAAGTGAGATGATTGATAGTGATTAAAGTCGGAGTCCTCGGTGCAACAGGTTATGCGGGAATTGAAACGGTCCGTTTGCTTGCAGGACATAAAGAGGCAGAAATTGTCAGAATTGTATCACATTCATACGAGGGTACAAAGATTTCTGATTTATATCCAAATTTGAAAGGCATATGTGACATAGAATGCACGGGACTTGATGTTGATGATATAGCCGAAAACTGTGACGTTGTGTTCACGGCACTTCCTCACGGAGCTTCCAAGGAAGTGATACCTGCGTTGTATAACAAAGGTCTTTATGTAATTGACCTTTCAGGTGATTTCAGATATGATGACCCTGCCGTTTATGAGAAGTGGTACGGACAACCTCACTCTGACCCCGAATTGCTTGAAAAAGCCGTTTACGGCTTATGTGAGTTGTATCGTGATAAAATAAAAGGAGCAAGACTTATCGGTAATCCAGGTTGCTATACAACTTGTTCAATAATGGGACTTTATCCTATTGTAAATTCAGGTTATGCGGATAATCACAGCATAATAATAGATGCAAAGTCAGGGGTTACAGGTGCAGGCAGAGGCTTGAACCTTCCCAATATGTTCTGTGAATGTACGGAAACAATGAAGGCGTACAAGATTGCAACCCACAGACACACCTCTGAAATTGAGCAGGAGTTATCTCACGCCGCAGGCGAGGATATAATTCTTTCTTTTACGCCACATCTGGCACCTATGAAGAGAGGAATATTTGCAACCTGCTATATAAACCTTAAAGAAGAAAAGTCAGCAGAGGAACTTGTTGAGTTATACAGAAACTTCTATAAAGATGAAAAATTCGTCAGAGTATATGATGCGGGAACACTCCCTGAGCTCAAGCACATTAATGGCTCTAACTATGTGGGGATAGGTATTGCGGTAGACAAGAGATTAAAACGTGCGATTATTATATCCTGTATAGATAACCTTGTAAAAGGTGCCGCAGGTCAGGCTGTTCAGAATATGAATATTATGTTTGGTTTCCCTGAGGATACAGGTCTTGACCTGGTGCCGAACTATCTCTGATATAGAATTGAAAGGTGGAAATACAATGAATCAACCCGAAATGAAGCCTTTTATAGACAAGGCAAAAATACTTATAGAGGCACTACCTTATATACAGCGCTTTTACGGAAAGACAGTTGTTATAAAGTACGGCGGAAACGCAATGATAAATGACGAATTGAAGAATAAAGTGATGGAGGACGTCACCCTTCTTAAATACATAGGCATCAATCCTATCGTTGTTCACGGCGGCGGCCCTGATATTTCATCGGCACTTAAAAAGTTTGATATAAAAAGCGAATTTATTAACGGCTTGCGTGTTACCGACGAGGAAACAATGAATGTTGCCAGAATGGTGCTTATAGGTAAAACAAATAAAGAGATTGTTTCTCTCCTTGGCACAAAGGGCGGAAAAGGTGTCGGAATATCGGGCATTGACGGCGGTTTGCTGAAGTGCAAAAAACTGTATACAGAAGTTGACGGACAGAAAACGGATATCGGCTTTGTGGGTGACATTGTCAGTGTAAATTCAAAGATGCTTGAGGATTTGACCAAAGAGGATTACATTCCTGTAGTTGCTCCAATCGGTGTTGACGAAGAAGGTAACAGCTACAACATTAATGCAGATACGGTGGCAGGTGCAATAGCGGCATCTCTTGAAGCGGAAAAGTTAATTCTTCTTACCGATATAGAAGGAATAAAGGAGTCCGTAGACAGTGATGAAATAATCTACAAGATAGGCAAAAAGGAAATTAATCAAATGATTAATGATGAAAAGATTGTGGGCGGTATGATACCTAAGGTTAAGGGCGGAATAGAAGCCATTGACGCAGGGGTTAATACTGTGCATATAATAGATGGACGTATTCCTCATTGTTTGTTGCTTGAAATATTTACCGATAGCGGTATAGGAACAATGATTACAAAATAGAAAATATTATATTTGTGGGGCTGTTAAAAAAGTACTTTTCGGGACGTCGGGGACGCCGTCCCCTACATTTTGTGTGATATTTAATAATCATACAAAATGTAGGGCTTGGTGATTTCTGACAAACCGCTGTGTCATACTTTTTTAACAGCCACTTTTTTTATGTATTATATGGTGGGCTGCCGAATATATTTATATCGGTGATAAAAATGATGAATTACATATGGGGCGGAATGATTTTGCTGTCTTTTGCGGTTTCGCTTTTTACGGGCAGAGTTGAAGAAACTGCTGCCGCCGCAACAGCAGGAGCGGCATCTGCAATAGAGTCTTGTATATCTTTGTTGGGGATTATGTGTCTTTGGACAGGGCTTGCAAAAATCGGTGAGAAATCGGGTATTATCAATTTCTTTTCGCATTTGCTCAGACCCATAACAAAGCTGTTGTTTCCCAATGTTAAATCAAACAGTCCTGCAATGAGTGCCATTGTGATGAACATTGTTGCAAATCTGATGGGAATGGGCAATGCCGCAACGCCTCTTGGCATCAATGCCATTAAAGAACTTCACAAGGAAAATAAATACCGCCCTGATGCAAGCAATGATATGTGTATGTTTATCGTAATCAATACAGCATCAATTCAACTGCTTCCTGCAACCTTGATTTCAATGCGGCAGAGCTTTGGTTCCGCAAACCCGGGTGAGGTAATCGTTCCTGTGTGGATAGTCAGCATCATTGCTGTTGTTGCAGGCGTTATCGTTGCAAAAATTCTCGAAAAGAGGACACTTTAAGTGAAGTATATTTCTGTTTATGCCATCCCTGTTTTTATAGTTTCATTTATCGTCTTTGGCCTTATACGCAAGGTCAATGTATACGAATGTTTTGTGGAGGGTGCCAAAAGCGGTGTTGAGAGTATGTTCGGGATTATCGCTCCTCTTGTGGGGCTGATGGTCGCCATTTCTATGTTCCGTGAAAGCGGTGCGCTTGAGATAATTGCAAAAGCACTTTCCCCGATTTTATCGTATGTTGGTTTGCCTGCTGAGGTTTTACCCTTATCTATATTGCGGCCTATATCGGGCAGTGCTTCCCTGGCTCTCGTTACGGATATATTCAAAACCTATGGACCTGATTCGCAAATAGGTAAAATTGCCTCTGTTATGATGGGTTCAACCGAAACGACTTTTTACACCATTGCCGTATACTTCGGTGCGGTGGGCATAAAGAATACACGGCATACCATTCCTTCTGCTCTGTCGGCAGACCTTACGGGAATAATTTTTTCTGCGTTAATTGTAAGTCTTATGCTGAAATAAACAAGGGGCTGAATGTTTGCACATTCAGCCCCGACTTATGTTTTAGCAGCAGCCATTACCGCAGCCACAGCCGCCGTTGTCACCACAGCAACAGAAGATGAGGACTATAAGAATGATAATCCACAAACAGTTATCTCCTCCGAAGCAAGACATACAGGTTACCTCCTTTTATATTATTTTCTTTCATCTGTCAAGGGGTACATAATCCGGTTTTAAAGGGATTATGTACTTGCTGTTCACTTAAACATCAATCGCAGCAGCAGTTGTTATTTCCGCGGCTAAGACCATTGTTTTCGTTACCGCAGCAGCAGATCAATAATAAGATTATGATTATCCACCAACAGCAGTTATCCCCACAACCATTACCAAACATAAATTTGCACCTCCTATTTAGTGTTCACTTTATCATACGCGGAATTTAAAATTTGGTTACAATGTATTCGTATTATTTGTAAATCTTTTATGAAATTTAATTTTGGTTGTTTACAATCAATATCTTTTTTGGTATTATATAAGTGGTAAACATAAAATATTATATTTTTATGAAAGAGGGAGTCCAAGTGAAAACTGATATTGAAATAGCTCAAAGTGCAAAAATGTTACCAATACGCGAGATAGCCGATAAGGTCGGTATACCCGAAGATGCTCTTGAATATTACGGAAAGTATAAGGCTAAACTCTCAGATGAGTTTATTGCCGAGGCTGCCTCTAAAAAGGACGGCAAGCTTATACTTGTGACCGCAATCAATCCAACCCCCGCAGGGGAGGGTAAAACAACAGTGACTGTCGGTTTGGGACAAGCTATGCCAAAAATAGGCAAGTCTGCAATTATCGCTCTGCGTGAGCCGTCAATGGGACCTGTTATGGGTGTCAAGGGCGGTGCGGCAGGCGGCGGCTATGCTCAGGTTGTACCAATGGAGGATATAAACCTTCACTTTACGGGAGATATGCACGCAATAACAGCGGCAAATAACCTTTTATCTGCGGCTATTGACAATCACATTCATCAGGGCAATGCACTGAATATAGATGTAAGACGTATAACTTGGAAGCGTTGTCTGGATATGAATGATCGCGCCTTAAGAGAGGTTGTAGTAGGCCTTGGGGGAAAAGTAAACGGGTTTCCTCGTGAGGACGGATTTATGATTACTGTTGCAAGTGAGATTATGGCTATATTGTGTCTTGCGACGGATATGACAGATTTAAAGAACAGACTTGCGAGAATTGTTATTGGCTATAACACAGACGGCAAGCCTGTAACAGCAGGAGATTTAGAGGTTGCAGGGGCAATGGGATTACTCCTTCACGATGCCATAAAGCCAAACCTTGTTCAAACTCTTGAAAACACACCTTGCCTTATGCACGGCGGACCTTTTGCGAATATTGCACACGGCTGTAATTCAATTCGTGCTACCAAGCTGGGAATGAAGCTTGCTGATTATTGTATTACAGAGGCAGGATTTGGTTCGGACTTGGGTGCAGAAAAGTTCTTTGATATTAAATGCCGTTTTGGTGAGCTTAAGCCCTCTTGCGTGGTACTTGTAGCCACAATCAGAGCATTGAAATATAACGGCGGTGTTAAAAAGGTTGACCTTTCAGAAGAAAATGTCGAAGCACTTAAGTCAGGAATTGTAAATCTTGGTAAGCATATTGAGAATATGCACAAATACGGCGTTCCCGTTGTAGTTGCAATCAATCGCTTTGGAACAGATACAGATGCTGAAATCAAAGTCGTTGAGAACTACTGTGCTGAAAAGGGTGTGCTTGCATCAATGTGCGAAGTATTTGCAAAGGGCGGCGACGGCGGTACAGACCTTGCCGGCAAGGTAGTTGCAACAATCGAAAACGCAGAGAAAGAAAATAAGTTGAATTTTGCACCTATATATGACGCTGATTTGCCAATTAAAGAAAAGATTGCAACAATTGCAAAAGAGATATACGGAGCAAAGGATGTTGCATACACTGCAAAGGCGGAAAAAGCCATAAAAGAGCTTACGGAGCTTGGCTTCGATAAAACGCCTGTATGTATGGCAAAAACACAGTATTCGCTGTCTGACAATCCGACACTTCTCGGCAGACCCGAGGACTTTACAATTACAGTCAGAGAGGTTCGCGTATCTGCAGGAGCAGGCTTTGTGGTTGCACTCACAGGTGATGTAATGACAATGCCGGGACTTCCTAAGGTTCCTGCGGCGAATAAAATGGATATAGACAATGACGGAACCATTACAGGCTTGTTCTAATCAACAACAGGAGATGAAATAATTTGTTTACTGCAGACACATATGATGTGGTCGTTATCGGAGGCGGTCACGCAGGAATAGAAGCGGCACTTGCTTCGGCAAGGCTGGGACTTAAAACCTGCATATTTTCAATTACGCTGGACGGTGTTGCCAATCTTCCGTGCAATCCCAGCATAGGCGGCACGGCGAAAGGGCATTTGGTCAGAGAGATTGATGCCCTGGGCGGAGAAATGGGCAAGGCTGCCGATGCAAACTTTATTCAATCAAGAATATTAAACCGAGGCAAAGGGCCTGCGGTTCATTCTCTCAGGGCACAGATTGACAGAAAAAGTTATCAAAGCGATATGAAGCATCGCCTTGAACTGTGTGAAAATCTTGATTTGCGTCAAGCTGAGATAGTTGAGGTTACGACTAACGACGACAACTCTGTCCGCTCCGTAATCACTATGTCGGGTGCAGAATATCTGTGCAGGGCGGTAATTGTGTGTACGGGAACATACTTAAAATCGAGAATTATAATTGGTGAATTTAGTCAGGAAAGCGGTCCTGACGGAGTTTTCCCTGCCAATGGATTGTCCGACAGCCTACGCAAAATAGGTGTTGAATTGGTTAGATTTAAAACGGGCACACCGCCTCGAATTAATCGACGCAGTATAGATTTTTCCGAGCTTGAGGAACAGAAGGGCGATGACGAAATAACTCCGTTTTCATTTGAGTCTGAGGGAGAACTTGAAAATCAGGTTTCCTGTCATATTACATATACAAACGAAAAAACACACAAAATAATTCTTGACAACTTAGACCGCTCTCCGTTGTTCGGCGGTGATATTAAGGGTATCGGACCGAGATACTGCCCTTCTATTGAAGATAAAATTGTTCGATTTAAGGACAAGGAAAGACATCAACTGTTTGTTGAACCAATGGGATTAAATACAGAGGAAATGTATCTGCAAGGCTTTTCAAGCAGTATGCCTGAGGACGTACAACTGCAAATGATACACTCTCTTAAGGGCTTTGAAAACGCTCAGGTTACACGTAACGCCTATGCCATAGAATACGATTGTGCAAACCCACTTCAGTTAAATCCCACTCTTGAATTTAAAAACATTAAGGGCTTGTATGGTGCAGGACAGTTCAACGGCAGTTCGGGATATGAGGAGGCAGCCGCACAAGGTTTGATTGCAGGCATAAATGCGGCATTAAAGCTTTTGGGCAGAGAGCCGTTTATTCTTGAGCGTTCACAAGCGTATATCGGTACTCTGATTGATGATTTGGTAACAAAGGGTACAAATGAGCCTTATAGAATGATGACCTCACGTTCTGAGTACAGACTCCTATTAAGACAGGATAATGCAGATTTGCGTTTAACTCCTTTGGGACATAAAATCGGTTTGATATCAGATGAGCGATATGAGAAGTTTTTGAAAAAGCGTGAACAAATTGACGCGGAAATTGCAAGACTTAAAAAACTTGTATTTCCGCCGTCAGAGGCGGTTTTGGAGGTGCTGAACAGCGTAAGCTGTACACCGATAAAGACGGGTATTCACGCAGATGAACTGTTAAAACGCCCTGAGATTACCTATGAAATTCTTGCGCCGATTGATAAGGACAGACCTGAACTTCCCAAAGACGTATGCGAGCAGGTTGAAATCAGCATAAAATATGAGGGCTATATAAACCGTCAGCTTGCACAGGCACAACAATTCTCCAAACTTGAGAATAAGAAACTGCCTCAAGACATAGACTATACAAAAATAGATGGGCTGCGACTCGAAGCACGTCAAAAGTTGGACAAAGTCAGACCTGTTTCCTTAGGTCAGGCATCAAGAATTTCAGGCGTGTCCCCTGCGGATATTGCGGTTCTTTTAATTTATTTAAAGTAGGTGAAAACCCAAGTGAAAAAGATTAGGTTTATAAGTATAGCATTGATTATATGTACTATTTTTGTATTTGGCGGTTGCAGAAAAAAGACTGCAAGTGAGTCAGGCGAAAATATTGTAAAAATAGATGATGGGCAAGAGAGAAATTATGAGGTTGTACTTGACGAGAGAGATGAGGACACCCAATATCAATATGGTGAGGATGACTTGTCGTTTATAGATACAGTAACGGGCAAAAAGATTTCTCTCGGTATGAATAAAGCAGAGGTAGAAGAGATTGCTGGTGAGCCTGAATTGGTTGACCGAAACACTATCACATATGACGGAATTGTTATAAAGTATGACAATGATATTGCGGTTATGCTGAGTGTGTCCAATGGTGTTTTTGAAGGCGAAAAGGGAACAAGGTATTCAACATCGAGGGGAGTACACATCGGAAGCACAGCAGAAGATTTTAAAAAGGCATATGGTGCAGATTACAGCGAAGGCTCTCAGAGTACAGATGAAGCCACAGGTGAAAGCATAAAAGAGGCTTCACGTGCTACGAGATATTTTAAGAAGTCAGGCAGAAAAATCGAATATCTCGGTACAAAGCTGACAAGCGAGCTTAAGTCGGAGGACACCTCCAATTACTATTTACAGGATTTTATGTTCAGCAACAGTACGGGTAATATTGCAACGATGCGTGTAAGCCTATATTCTGCTGTAACAGGGGGCTAAAATAGTTTTAGATAATCAATGGGGCTGTTCAAAAAGTACTTTTCGGGACATCGGGGACGCCGTCCCCTACAATATATTTTGTATAATATTTAAAATATAAAATGTAGGATTTGGCGATTTCCGATAAACCGCTGTATTTGACTTTTTTAACAGCCCCATTAAAATGTTTATCTGAAATATCTTCCTATTATTTCAGCAATTTTGAATTTAATTTTAACATCAGGCGTTTCGCTGTCGCAGATTAATCTGTATTCTTCGCAGGACAAAATGCTTTTCAGCTTTTTCTTTGATTCTTCAGAAATTTCAACAGAGGTATCGGTTATGCACAAGGGCGGATACATAACGCACCACCAATTTTGACCGAGTGCAGGACCAATTTTTATATTCAGAGCATAATATTTCCCGGCAGGTAAAAGGATACTGCCGTATTTTTTTGTAGGGAATTGACATTCCTCTATGGACGCCATTGCGGAATAGGGACAGCCTCTTTGGCTAAGCTCGTCCTCGGCGGCAGATTTTATCTGTTCAAGATTTTTAGTGACAATATTTTTAGACTCTGATACAGAGGAGCAGTCAGAGAGGACATAAGAAAAGTCCGACAAAATTCTGTTTCTGACGCAGAGCTTTAGTTCCTGGTCGTGTGCAGAGTCGCTTGCACCGACTATATGTAACCTCAGCACACTGTCCTCTATGTTTGTCTTCATATTCATAACATAACCTATGGTAAATATCATAAAGACTATAGACATAAAAATAAACGAAAGCACAACTCTTGTAAGTTTTGTTTGCATTTTTTTGGCTCCTTTGAAGTAATAATTATGAAAAATTAGTAACTTAATATATTTTTAACATATATTTAGTATATATACATATTGATTTTTAAAACAAAGTGATGTAAAATATAGTTTATAATGATATTATGGTGGATTATTATGTTTTGGGAGGATGACAGCCTAATGAATAAGATTAATGTTTGTGTATTGTTTGGCGGTGTATCAAGTGAGCACGAGGTTTCGCTTGTGTCTGCTACAACTATTGTTAAATCCATTGATAAAGATAAATATAATATACATAAAATAGGTATAACAAAAACAGGGGAATGGCGTTATTTTGATGACGAGGCTGATAAAATGGTTGAGTTTGATAAAAATGCAGACAACTATAAAAAGGCTATAATTTCTCCTGACAGAGAAGACGGGGGAATACTTGTCTTTGATAATGACGGCATTAAAAAGATTGGCATAGATGTTGCCATTCCTGCTATGCACGGCAAGAACGGCGAGGACGGAACAATTCAGGGCTTGCTTGAGCTTGCGAATATTCCGTGCGTCGGCCCGGGTGTTATCGGCAGTTCAATGTGTATGGATAAGTGCATTGCCAAGATTTTGTTTAAAGAAGCAGGAATCCCTCAGGCTGATTGGGTAGTTGTAAGGGTTGACGCAAAAGGAAATTATGATAAGAGTAGCCTTGACGAGATAGAGCAAAAACTCGGTTACCCCTGCTTTATCAAGCCGTCAAATGCAGGCTCGTCTGTGGGAATAAGCAAGGCTGAAAACAGAGAAGAACTTGAAAAAGGAATAGAGGCGGCAGCACCTCACGACAGAAAAATTCTTGTTGAAGAAGCGGTAAATGCCAGAGAGGTAGAGAGTGCTGTTATGGGGAACTTGAACCCTGTGTGTGCACCTGTTATAGGCGAGATTGTGCCTGCGGCAGAGTTCTATGATTATGACGCAAAGTACAAGGATGATAATTCAAAACTTTTAATGCCGGCACCTGTTGACGAGGAAACCGCAGATAAAATCCGCGAATACGCAGTAAAGGCATATAAGATTTGTGAGTGTCGCGGACTTTCGCGTGTTGACTTTTTTGTTGATAAGGTTACAGGCGAAATTAAATTAAATGAGATAAACACCCTACCTGGATTTACTTCTATAAGTATGTATCCTAAACTTTGGGAAAAGAGCGGACTTGCAATAACAAATCTGATTGATAAGTTGATTGAATACGCTATGGAAGATTAATTTGGGGGAAAGTTAAAGAGTTATGGATAACAGAGCTATTGGAATTTTTGACTCAGGACTTGGCGGACTTACTTGTGTGAAAAAGGTTATGGAGATAATGCCAAACGAAAATATTATATATTTTGGTGATACGGGCCGTGTTCCATACGGAACAAAAAGTAAGGAAACCATTATAAAGTACGTAAGACAAAACATAAATTTTCTTGAGACATTTGATATAAAGTTTATAATAATTGCCTGCGGAACAGCAAGCAGTGCGGCACTGCCCAATATACAGGACGAGATAAAGACAGAAGTTATAGGGGTCCTTGAACCTACCTGCCGTGAAGCGATTGCTGTTACAAAAAACGGCAAGATAGGCGTAATTGGAACTCAAGGAACGATAAACAGCGGAAAGTACCTTGAAACTATCAATCGAATAAACCCCGACACAGAGGTATACAGCACAGCCTGTCCGATGTTTGTGCCCCTTGTGGAAAACGGATATACAGAGGGCGAGGTTGCCCGAATAATAGTTGAGGAGTATTTAGCACCTGTTAAAGAAAAGGGTGTTGACACATTGATAATGGGTTGTACCCACTATCCTTTGCTCAGAAAAGAAATACAAAAGTTTATGGGCGATGATGTAAGGCTTATCGACTCGGGAGCGGCGGCGGCAGTTGAGGCAAAGGCACATCTGCTAAAGAACGGCAGCTTGTGCGGTTCTGAAAATGCAGGTACAGCCAAATATTATGTAAGTGATACGGTTGTTGGCTTTGAGGAGCTTGGAAGTGCCTTTCTTGATAAGCATATTGAGGGCAGTGTGCATAAAATTGATATTGAAAAGTATTAGAGAAGGATTGGGATTATGGACGATAATGTAATGATAAAGATAAAGACCTATCAGGATATTGACAGCCCAAACCCTGATGAACCGATAGAACTTGAAACAGGCGGTAAATTCGGAATTATAAACAATAAGTATTTTATTAAGTATGAAGAAAGTGATATGACGGGTTTTCCCGATACGGTTACCACTCTTAAGATATGGGAGGGCAATGTTATTGTCACAAGGCGAGGCAAATATAATATGAAGCTCTGCTATGTTGAAGGCAAGCAGAATTTGTGCTTGTATCCCACACCATACGGTGAGATTGGGGCATCAATCAAAACATTTAATGTAGATTTTGACTTTGGTGATAAAACAGGGTGGCTTAAGGTTGATTATACAATAGATGCCGACAATGAGAACTTTTGCAAAAATTCGCTGAACATATCAATAAACCCTATTGACAGCGTATCAGAGGAAAAACCTAAAATACATAAAATAAACAGAACTGTATAAAACAGATGAAAGGAAGATTACATATGAGTTTGTTTGAAAATATGAAGGATAAAATAGCATCAAAAATTACAGATGCATTTGACGAGGCGGTTGCAGGCGGAGAACTGAATGCAACAGAGGCTGAAATTTCAGATATGATTAAGCTGGAGGTTCCGAAGGACAAGCTCCACGGCGATTTTGCTTGTAATATTGCAATGATGCTTGCAAAGGAATTGCGAATGACACCGAGAAAAATTGCAGATGCGATTGTGGCTCATATTCAAACAGACGAGGATATATGTAAGGTTGAGGTTGCAGGAGCAGGTTTCATAAACTTCTATCTTACGCCTAATTGGCTTTATAAAACTATACAGCAAATCGAAGAGCAAGGCAAGGACTATGGCAAGATTGATTTGGGCAAGGGTAAAAAAGTTATGGTTGAGTTTGTCAGTGCCAACCCCACAGGGCCTATGCATATGGGTAATGCCAGAGGCGGTGCCTTGGGCGATTGTCTTGCATCTGTGCTTGAATATGCGGGCTATGACGTAACACGTGAATTTTATGTAAATGATGCGGGTAATCAAATAGAAAAGTTTGGAAACTCATTGAACGCAAGGTATATTCAGCAGTTAAAGGGCGAAGATGCAATTGAATTTCCCGAAGACGGCTATCACGGCGACGATATAACAGAGCACGCAAAAGCCTTTATTGCTATCAACGGCGACAAGTATTTGGAATGTGACGAAGAAGAACGCAAGGCGGCTCTTGTTGATTATGCCCTTGAAAAAAATGTTACCGCACTGCGTGAGGACTTAGAAAAATACAGAATTGTATATGATGTATGGTTCAGAGAGAGTAAGCTCCATAACGATGGCGAAGTAACGGCAGCGATACAGAAACTTACCGACAACGGATATACTTATGAAGAAGACGGAGCGGTGTGGCTCAACTGTGAAAAGATGGGGCTTGAGAAGAATGAGGTTCTTGTCCGTAAGAACGGCATACCAACATATTTTGCGGCAGATATTGCATATCATATGAATAAGCTGGAAACAAGAAAGTATGATTGGGCAATAAATGTATGGGGCGCTGACCATCACGGACACGTGGCAAGAATGAAGAAGGCTCTTGAAGCGGTGAATATAAATTCTGACAGACTTGACATTGTTCTTATGCAGCTTGTTCGTCTTATGCAGGACGGAGAGGTTGTGAGAATGTCAAAGAGAACGGGCAAGGCGATTACTCTGTCTGACTTGCTTGAGGATATAAGCGTGGATGCGGCAAGATTTTTCTTTAATATGAGAAGTGCAGGCAGTCACCTTGATTTTGACTTGACTCTTGCGGCTGAGCAAAGCAATGAAAACCCTGTTTTCTATGTTCAGTATGCATATGCAAGAATTTGCAGTATTATCAGATTGTTAAAGGAAGACGGAGTTGAAGTCAAAAAGTATTCGGAGATAAACCCATCTCTTTTAACAGATGAAACAGAGCTGACCTTGTTGAAGAAGCTTGCTGATTTGCCTGAGGAGATAAAAAATGCGGCAGAGGCGTTGGAGCCTGCCAAGATTACACGTTACATTATGGACCTGGCAACAGATTTCCATTCGTTCTACAATTCTTGTCACGTAAAGGGTGAGGATGAAGAACTTATGGCGGCTCGTCTTAAATTGGCGGACAGCGTTCGCATTGTTATGGCAGGAATACTCGGTATGTTAAAAATATCAGCCCCTGAAAAAATGTAAAACTTTGTTTGGAGTGTTAAATTTGTTGAAGTCAAAAAAAATCGGAACAGTAATTTTGTGTTTTTGTATATTGATTTGCTCAGCTATATCTGTTTATGGGGAAGATACAACAAGCAGAATTACTGACATATGCGTTTTAAAGGGAAATCTGTATTATTGTGACCACAAAAACGGAAAGATTGTAATGAAAAATGTTTCGCCTGTAGTGAAGTCACAGGTGGGAACCGAGATAGCAGAGGCGATAGAGTATGCCGAGATAGGTATTTCTGCAGAGGCTCTGTATATGAAAGACGGAACAAAGGCGGAGTACGATTGGTTGAATAATAATGTAGATGATGTTGCCCAAATAATTGTCGCAAGACGAGATGACGGCACAATGAGGGTTATGTATTTTCAGTTTAAATAAAGTGATAGACTTAGTTTGAACAGAAAGGTGATTATATAATGAAAGATTTTAAAAATGTTATTAAGAGAATGGGAATATTGTTTACAGCGCTTACGGTTTTGCTTACAATTCCTGCTGTGTGTGTATACGGCGAAGATACAACGGAACAAAATCCCGAGATAACGGCTGAATTAGTTAAGGAGATTGTGGAGCATTTGAGTATATATTCAAGATACGACGAGGTTTCTCAATCGTCTTTATACCGAGAGGGTTTGTTGAAGGCGCTAAAGGATTATCCCGAAATATATGAAAGTGTAATGACAGGTATACTAAATTCAATCGACGAACATTCTGAATATTATAATCCTACGGACACGAAATTGATTCAGGAATCTATAACAGGTACAATAGTGGGTATAGGTATTACCTTCCAGATGGGCAAAGACGGAGTGGAGGTAGTTAGTGTTATTCCTGATATGCCTGCAGAAAAGGCAGGTATTAAGGTTGGGGATATAATAGTAAGCGTTGATGATGTTTCACTTGTGGGGATGAACTCCGATACGGCGGCAAGCTACATCAGAGGCGAGATGGGTTCATCATTTAAGGCAGGTGTAAAACGCAAGGGCGAAGATAAAATTATCTATCTGGATATGACCCGTGAGGAGATTTTGGGAACCTCTGTGGAAAGCCACATTTTTGAAGATGGCGACAATAAGGCAATGTATATTCGCGTTTACGGGTTTATTTCAAATACGGCGGAATGCTTTAAAAAGGAGCTTGACAATGCGGCTGAACAGGGAATAGAAAATATTATAATAGATGTTCGCAATAATGGAGGCGGATTGTTTGAACAGGCTATAAAGATGGCGGATTACATTGTGCCTAAGGGTAGCTTGATAACAGTTGAGGACCACAAAATTACAATGCTTAACAGAGAGTATTATGCCGAAGAAGAGGATACTCAAAAGTATAATACCATTGTTTTGATAAATGAAAATTCAGCAAGTGCATCAGAGGTGCTGACGGCGGCGTTGTCAGAAAATGATTGTGCGTATAAAATAGGAAGTAAGTCCTACGGCAAGGGTACAATTCAGACCCTAATAGAGCTTCCCTACGGCGATAGTATGAAATATACAGTGGGATATTATTTAACGCCGAAAAAAAATAATATAAATGGTGTGGGCATTCAGCCTGATATACACATTGAAAATACTGAAGAGCCATTTGATATGTCGCCGTATCAAGAGTACGGATATACAAAGGTATATAATCAGGGCGACAGCGGTGATGAAATAAAGATGACCAAAGAGCTTTTGACTGTATGGGGCAGTTACAACGGCGAGATAAATGATGTGTATGACGATGAGCTAAGTAATGCTGTTTATAAATTCCAGGCTCAAACAGGCTTGTATCCCTATGGAGTTCTTGACTATACAACGCAACACGAATTGTATACAAGAATTAAAATGAGCAAGGTTGTAAATGATGAACAGCTTGATGAGGCGTTAATCAGATTTGGCATAAAAAGATAGAAATATAATGTAAAAGGCTGTTAAAAAGTATGACATAGCGGTTTGTGTGAAATTTAATTATCATACAAAATGAATTGTAGGGGACGGCGTCCTCGACGTCCCGAAATGTATTTTTTACAGCCTTTTTGTTATAATTGTGCAGTTTGTATATTAAACAAGCATAAAATTCTAAGAAATAAACAAAATTTACAAAAATGAAAAAATTATTAAAAAAAGGGCATAAACCCTTGACACTGAACGGAAAACGTGATATTATAGATAGGCGTGACAAAGACATACGATGAATCCGAAGGTGGCGAAAACGTGTGGAAACATACGTATTTTGGGAATTTCGGAGGAGATTGTCCGGTTTCAGAAAAGCGGGCGGCGAGTCACTATAACAGACAATGAAAGCCCGATACAAACTGTAATGCAGTGTTATCGGGGAAAGATTGTGCGGTGAAAAACCGTATAAAATTGAAGACATTATATTAAGCAGCAGTATGCTGATGCTGTTTATCAAGAGGATGTTTGTGTCTGTATGCCCCGAGCCGTTACCTCAGACGAGAGGTTTGTCGGAATCGGGTTTTATTATTTGGTCTGTGCGAAACGCCCGGCACAGCGTAAACTTATTTTTAAGGAGGGTAAACCAATGGCAGCAGAGAAAATCAGAATCAGATTAAAGGCTTATGACCACAATCTTATCGACCAGAGTGCCGCAAAGATTGTTGAAACCGCAAAAAGAACAGGTTCAAAGGTTTCAGGACCTATTCCGCTTCCTACTAAAAAAGAAGTTGTTACTATTTTGAGAGCGGTTCATAAGTATAAGGACAGCCGTGAACAGTTCGAACTCAGAACTCACAAGAGACTTATCGACGTTCTCGGTCCTACAAACAAGACAATCGATGCACTTAAGCACCTCGATTTGCCTGCAGGCGTAGATATCGAATTAAAGATATAGTTAAGCCTGAAAATAAGTTCTGACGCTTATACGGCGTTTGAACGATGGAAGAAGAAAAAATAAATTTGGTCACGTTGGCGAAAGTCAACCAATAACCCGCAGGTATGTTTCGGTGAAACCAATGCTTGTGTAAAATAGGAGGATAAAAATGAAAAAAGCAATTTTGGGTAAAAAAATAGGAATGACCCAAGTGTTTACGGAGGACGGCAATCTTGTACCGGTTACGGTTATAGAAGCAGGTCCTTGTCCTGTTGTCCAGAAAAAAACTGAAGAAGTTGACGGTTACGTTGCAGTTCAGGTAGGTTTTGTGGACAAGAAGGAAAACAAAGCAAACAAGCCTGAAAAGGGTCACTTTGCTAAGGCAAACGTTCCCGTTAAACGCTATTTGAAGGAATTTAAACTTGATAACGCAGCGGAGCTCAATGTTGGTGACGTACTCGGTGTTGATCAGTTTGCAGACGGCGACGTTTTAGACGTTACCGGAACAAGCAAAGGTCACGGCTATGCAGGTACAATCAAGAGATGGGGAACTCACAGAGGTCCTATGACTCACGGTAGTCACTATCACAGAGGCCCAGGTTCACTCGGTGCTTGTTCAAGCCCGTCAAGAGTGTTCAAGGGTAAGAAGCTTCCCGGTCATATGGGTGTGGATACCGTTACTATCCAGAACCTTGACCTCGTAAAAGTAGATACAGAACGCAATCTTCTGTTGGTTAAGGGTTCGGTTCCAGGACCTAAGGGCGGATTGCTCGTTGTTAAAAACGCAGTAAAGGCAAACGCCTAAGCCGCAGAGAGAGGAGGAAAACAGATAATGCCTACAGTTGATATTTATAATGCTGACGGTAAAGTAGTCGGCAATATGGATTTAAATGAAAATGTGTTTGGCGTTGACGTAAGAGTTGACGTTATGCACGAGGTAGTTGTAAACTACTTAGCAAATCAGAGACAAGGCACACAGAGCACCAAAACTCGTACAGAAGTTAGGGGCGGTGGTATTAAGCCTTGGAGACAGAAGGGTACAGGCCGCGCAAGACAGGGAAGTATTCGTGCTCCTCAGTGGGTTGGCGGCGGAGTTGCTCTCGGTCCTAAGCCCAGAGATTACAGATATACCCTTAATAAGAAGGTAAGAAGACTTGCTTTAAAGTCTGCTCTTACTTCTAAAGTTCAGGATAATGAAGTTATTGTTCTCGAATCATTCGAGGCTCCTGAGATTAAGACAAAGCAGGTTGCAAACCTTCTTAAAAATCTCGGTGTTTCAGAGAAGGCTCTCATAGTTCTTCCTGAAAACGATAAGAACATTGTTGCTTCAGCGAGAAACATCAAGGGTGTTGATACAACATA
Source organism: uncultured Ruminococcus sp. (assembly GCA_902760955.1). Classification (GTDB taxonomy): domain Bacteria; phylum Bacillota; class Clostridia; order Monoglobales; family Monoglobaceae; genus UMGS1820. The sequence continues at coordinate 29,177 of CACWIG010000011.1, forward strand.
TGTTGGTGCAATTAACACTTATGAAGTTCTCAATCACACAAAGTGCATCATCTTAAAGGATGCTGTAACAAAGCTTGAGGAGGTGTACGCATAATGTTATCTTACGATATTATTAAAAGACCTATAATCACTGAACAGAGTATGGATCAGGTTGCAGACAGAAAGTACACCTTTGAGGTTGCTAAAAATGCAAACAAGATCGAAATTAAAAAGGCTGTTGAAGAGATTTTCAAGGTAGAAGTTGAAAAGGTTACAACAATGAATTATGACGGCAAGCCCAAAAGACAGGGCGTTTTCACAGGCAAGAGAGCCGATTGGAAAAAGGCTGTTGTAAAACTTAAGGAAGGCAGCAAGACAATCGAATTGTTTGAAGGCTAATATAATGCCTTAAAATTTGCAGATAAGGAGAATTTAAAATGGGAATTAAGAAATATAATCCTACTACACCTTCGCTGCGTCAGATGACTGTTTCGACATTTGAAGAGATTGACAAGGTTGCACCTGAAAAATCTCTGCTTCGTCCGCTTAAAAGCAAAGCAGGACGTAATGCCAACGGTAGAATAACAGTAAGACATCGTGGCGGCGGTGCTAAGAGAAAATACAGAGTTATTGATTTCAAGCGCTACAAGGATGGAATGAACGCAGAAGTTCTTTCAATCGAGTACGATCCTAACAGAAGTGCAAACATTGCATTGCTTCAGTACGAGGACGGCGAAAAGACATATATTATCGCTCCTCTCGGACTCAAAAAGGGTGACGTAGTTGTATCGGGTGAAGGCGCAGACATTAAGCCAGGTAACGCAATGGAGATTAAAGATATCCCTGTTGGTACTCTTATTTACAATATAGAGTTAAATCCCGGTAAGGGCGGTCAGCTTGTCCGCAGTGCAGGTAACACAGCACAGCTTATGGCTAAAGAAAACGGTTATGCACAGGTAAGACTTCCATCAGGCGAAGTACGTATGGTAAGATTAAACTGCCGTGCAACAATCGGCCAGGTTGGTAACATTGATTACGAAAACATCAACATCGGTAAGGCAGGAAGAAAGCGTCATATGGGCTTCAGACCTACCGTCCGCGGTGTTGTAATGAACCCGAACGACCATCCGCACGGTGGTGGTGAAGGTAAGTCACCAATCGGTATGCCGAGTCCTGTTACTCCTTGGGGTAAGCCGGCTCTCGGTTACAAGACAAGAAACAAGAAGAAAAAGTCCGACAAGTTTATTGTTAAGAGACGTAACGCTAAATAAGGAGGGATTTATCAATGGGAAGAAGTGTTAAAAAAGGTCCTTTCGTCGATAGCAAGCTTATGGCAAGAATAGTTGCTATGAACGAGAAGAACGAAAAAGTCGTTTTAAAGACTTGGTCAAGAGCTTCCACGATATTCCCCGAAATGGTTGGACATACCATTGCGGTATATGATGGAAGAAAGCACGTTCCGGTATATGTAACAGAAGATATGGTTGGACATAAGCTTGGTGAGTTTGCTCCGACACGTACGTTTAAGGGACATTCCGGTTCAAAGACTACTAAATAATTTGTAAATAGTTACAGATATCTTTTATTTTGATGAAAGGAGCTGCACAGAGATGGAAGCAGTAGCAAAAGTTACTAATGTCCGCATTGCACCGCGTAAGGTTCGTATAGTAATCGACCTTATCAGAAACAAGCCTGTAGGCGAAGCAATCGGAATATTAAGAAATACACCTAAGGCTGCAAGCCCTGTTGTAGAAAAGCTGCTCAAATCCGCTATGGCAAACGCAGAAAACAACTTCCATATGAACGTTGAAAATCTGTACGTTTCAGAAGTATATGCGGACCAGGGCCCAACGCTTAAGAGAATACAGGCAAGAGCACAGGGTAGAGCATTCAGAATTAATAAGAAAACAAGTCATATAACATTGAAACTTCAGGAGAAGGAATAAGATAGGAGGTAAGAATATGGGTCAGAAAGTTAATCCGCACGGTCTCAGAGTCGGAATAATCAAGGACTGGGATTCACGTTGGTATGCTGACAAAAAGAGCTTCGGCGACAGTCTCGTTGAGGACTATAACCTCAGAGTGTTCTTAAAGAAAAAGTTATTCCAGGCCGGAGTTGACAAAATCGAAATTGAAAAATTCGCAAATAAAATCCGCGTATCTATCCACGCAGGCAAGCCTGGTATCATAATCGGTAAGGGCGGCAGCGAGATAGAGAAGCTCAAGAAGGAGCTTGAGCAGATGACAGGCAAGACAATTATCTTGAATGTAATCGAAGTTAAGGTTCCTGATATGAGTGCACAGTTGGTTGCAGAAAACATCGCATCACAGCTTGAACGCCGTATTTCTTTCAGAAAGGCAATGAAGCAGTGTATGGGCCGCACAATGAAGCTTGGTGCAAAGGGTATCAAGACATATGTTGCAGGTCGTGTGGGCGGTGCAGAAATCGCAAGAACAGAACAGTATCACGAGGGTACTATTCCGCTTCAGACACTCAGAGCTGATATAGACTATGGTTTTGCAGAAGCAGATACCACATATGGTAAGCTCGGTGTTAAGGTTTGGATTTATAAGGGCGAAATTCTTGCAGAGGGCAGAAATGTTGTTGAAGAGAAGAAGCCTGCAAAGAAATCTAACAAACGCACGGAAGGAGGAAACAAATAATGTTATCTCCAAAAAGAGTTAAGCACAGAAAGCAGCAGCGTGGCAGAATGAAGGGCGCAGCTCACAGAGGCAACAAGGTTGTATACGGTGAGTTTGGACTTCAGGCTCTCACACCTGCTTGGATAACAAGTAATCAGATAGAGGCAGCCCGTGTTGCTATGACACGTTATACAAAGAGAGGCGGCCAGGTATGGATAAAGATATTCCCTGACAAGCCGGTTACAGCGAAGCCTGCAGAAACTCGAATGGGTAGTGGTAAAGGCTCACCTGAATACTGGGTTGCAGTAGTAAAGCCGGGCAGAGTTATGTTCGAAATCGGCGGTGTATCAGAAGAAGTTGCTCGCGAGGCTCTTCGTCTTGCAATGCACAAGCTGCCGGTTAAATGTAAGTTTGTAAAGAAGGCTGACCAAGAAACGGAAGGTGATAGTTAATGAAAATACAGGATATCAGAGACCTTTCAACGCAGGAGCTTGAAGAAAAAATCAAGGACTTAAAGGAAGAGCTTTTTAACCTTCGTTTCCAGAACGCTACCAACCAGCTCGACAATCCGGTCAGAATTGCTAGCGTTAAGAAGGATATTGCAAGAGTAAAAACCGTCCTCAAGGAAAAAGAGCTTGGTATTAACACAAGCGTAAATGCGTAGGAGGTGCAGTAAATAATGAGTGAACGTAATTATCGTAAAACACGTGTTGGTATTGTTACCAGCGATAAGATGGATAAAACAATAGTAGTTGCCATTAAGGAAAATGTAAAGCACAAGCTTTATGATAAGGTTATTAAGCGCACCTACAAGCTTAAGGCACACGACGAAGAAAACATCTGCGGCATCGGTGATAAGGTTAGAGTTATGGAAACAAGACCTTTATCAAAGGATAAGAGATGGCGTGTCGTTGAAATCGTTGAGAAGGCTAAATAAGCTATTTTTGCGAATATTCGCTATAACGAAATAAGAATAGGAGGAAATCCGTTATGATACAACAGCAGACTATTTTAAAGGTTGCTGACAACAGCGGTGCAAAGGAAATTCTTTGCATACGTGTTCTGGGCGGCTCATTCAGACGCTACGGAAACATCGGCGATGTAATAGTTGCTTCTGTAAAAAAAGCAACACCCGGCGGTGCTGTTAAAAAAGGTGACGTTGTAAAGGCAGTTATTGTCCGCAGCGTAAATGGTGTAAAGAGAGCAGACGGTTCTAAAATCAGATTTGATGAGAATGCAGCAGTATTAATCAGAGACGACAAGACTCCCAGAGGAACTCGTATCTTTGGCCCTGTTGCAAGAGAACTCAGAGATAAGGACTATATGAAGATTTTGTCTCTCGCACCTGAAGTACTTTAAAATTTACCAAATTCAATGCGATAAATTTTGCAGAAGAGATTTTACATTCTGCTAAGATTTAAACTTTGGCAGAGTGTAAACCTCGGAACATTTTAATCCTAAAAAGATAGGAGGAAGAAAGATGGCTACCAAAATGCACGTCAGAACAGGTGATAACGTAGTAGTTTTGTCTGGTAAGGACAAGGGTAAAAAAGGTAAGGTATTATCTGTAAACCCTGAAAAACGTACTGTTATCGTTGAAGGTGTTTCGATGGCTACCAAGCACAAGAAGCCCAGAAGAATGGGTGAAGCCGGCGGTATCATCAAGCAGGAAACACCAATATATGCAAGTAAGGTTATGAATGTTTGCGCTAAATGCAATGCTGCAGCAAGAGTAGGACGCAAGGTATTGGAAGACGGTACACACGTTCGTTACTGCAAGAAGTGCGGCGAAACATTTTAATAGAATTTGATGAGGAAGGAGGTTTCACTCTAAATGAGACTCGAAGAAAAGTATACAAAAGAAATCAAAGACGCTTTGATGTCAAAGTATAATTACAAGAGCACAATGCAAATTCCTAAGCTCGATAAGGTTGTTGTCAATATGGGCGTAGGTGATGCAAAGGAAAATTCAAAGGCTGTTGAGAGTGCGGCAAACGATTTAGGCTTAATAACAGGTCAGAAGCCCGTTATCACAAAGGCTCGCAAATCTGTCGCAACATTTAAAATCAGAGAAGGTATGAACATCGGATGTAAGGTTACACTCAGAGGTTCAAAGATGTATGAGTTCGTAGACAGACTCTTCAATGCGGCACTTCCGCGTGTACGTGACTTCAGAGGAATTAATCCTAATTCTTTTGATGGCAGAGGTAACTATGCGCTCGGTATCAAAGAACAGCTTATCTTCCCTGAAATTGATTATGATAAGATTGACAAAATCCGCGGAATGGACATCATCTTTGTTACTACTGCAGAAACAGACGAAGAAGCAAGAGAATTGCTTACATTGATGGGTGCACCGTTTACAAGATAATGTCGATAAGGAGGATTAAAGCTTATGGCTAAGAAATCTATGATTGTAAAGCAGCAAAGAAAGCAGAAGTATTCCACACGTGAATACAACAGATGTAAAATCTGCGGCAGACCTCACGCTTACCTTCGTAAGTTCGGTATCTGCAGAATCTGCTTCCGTGAGCTCGCTTACAAAGGACAGATTCCGGGCGTAAAGAAAGCGTCTTGGTAATCTGAAATTAAATCAAGAAGAAGTCAGGTGACTAACAATAGATTGTTACGGACAGTCAAACCGACTTCTATTCCGATAAAAAGGAGGTTAAACAATGCATATAACAGATCCGATCGCGGATATGCTGACAAGAATCAGAAATGCAAATGATGCAAGACACGAAACTGTTGACATTCCCGCATCAAATATGAAAAAGGCAATAGCCGATATTTTGCTTAAAGAAGGATACGTAAAGAATGTTGAAATCATAGAGGACGACATTCAGGGTATCATTCGTATAACACTTAAGTATGCTGAGAACAAGCAGAAGGTATTGACAGGATTGAAGAGAGTTTCAAAGCCGGGCCTTCGTGCTTACGCATCTAAAGATGAGCTCCCTAAGGTACTCAAGGGACTCGGTATAGCAATTATCTCTACTTCAAAGGGCGTTATGACTGATAAAGAAGCTCGCCGTCAGAATGTAGGCGGAGAAGTATTGGCATTTGTTTGGTAAGATTTTGACTTACAAGGAAAGGAGGAGAATTCATTGTCACGTATAGGAAATTCACCGATTGAAGTGCCTGCAGGCGTTACAGTTACAATCGGTACAAACAATGAAGTTACCGTAAAGGGTCCTAAGGGAGAGCTTTCAAGACAGTTCTCACAGGATATGATTATAGAACAGAACGGCAATATAATTGAAGTAAAGCGTCCTTCAGACAAGAAAGAGCACAGAGCTCTTCACGGTTTGACAAGAACTTTACTCAACAATATGATTGTCGGCACAAATGAACTATTTAAAAAGGAGCTTGAAATCAACGGTGTTGGTTACAGAGCTGCAAAACAGGGAAAGAAACTTGTAATGAACCTTGGTTATTCACATCAGGTAGAGATGGAAGAAATCGACGGAATTACAATTGATGTTCCTCAGCCGAACCAGATAATCATTTCAGGTCCGGATAAACAAAAGGTTGGTCAGTTTGCGGCAAATGTTCGCGAGAAGAGACCGCCTGAGCCTTACAAGGGTAAAGGTATTAAATACGTTGATGAACATATCAGACGTAAGGAAGGTAAGGCAGGTTCTAAGAAGTAATAGACCGTCAGGAGGTGTAACTTAATGATTAAGAAGGTAAACAGTAATGTATCAAGACTTGCAAGACACGCAAGAGTTCGTAAAAAGGTTTCAGGAACAGCTGAAGTACCGAGATTGTGTGTATACAGAAGTCTTAAAAACATATACGCTCAAATCATTGATGATACAGCAGGTAAGACTTTGGTTTCTGCATCGTCTCTTGACGCAGAATTAAAGGCAAATTACGGCGGAAACAAGGACGCAGCAAAGGCTGTCGGTGCACTTGTTGCAAAGAAAGCATTAGCTGCCGGAATTTCTGAAGTTGTATTTGACAGAGGCGGATATGTATACCACGGCAGAGTTGCAGAACTCGCTGAGGGAGCTCGCGAGGGCGGACTGAAATTCTAATTTGTTTGAAAGAGGTGAAAGATTAATGGCAGAGAAAGGCGAAATCACAAAGAAGCAGGAACGCATTGAAGCAGATACCCTTGATTTGCAGGAAAAGATGGTACATCTTAACCGTGTTGCAAAGGTTGTAAAGGGCGGACGTACTTTCCGTTTCAGTGCTTTGATGGTTGTAGGCGACGGTAAAGGTCACGTTGGATGCGGAATGGGCAAAGCTGCTGAAATTCCCGATGCCATCCGTAAGGGTATAGATGACGCAAAGAAGAATATGATTACCGTTCCTATGTATAAGAGCACAATTCCTCACGAAATCATCGGTGAATCAGGTGCAGGAAGAGTTCTCTTAAAGCCGGCTGCAGAAGGTACCGGTGTTATAGCGGGCGGTCCCGCACGTGCGGTACTTGAACTTGCAGGTATCAGAGATATAAGAACTAAATGTTTACGCAGCAATAATCCTAAGAATGTTGTTGCAGCTACGATTGAGGGACTTGCATCACTTAAGAGTGTTGAAGAGGTTTCTCAGCTTCGTGGTAAGAAACCGGAGGAAATCCTCGGTTAATTAAAATATAAGGACAGGAGGGTTTATCCTTGGCTAATACGATTAAAATTACTCTTAAAAAGAGCACAATCGGATGCAAGAAAGACCAGATTGCAACAGTAGAAGCACTTGGCCTTAAAAAAATCAGACAGAGTGTAGAACATCCTGATAATCCTCAAATAAGAGGAATGATATTCAAGGTAAAACACCTGGTTGAAGTATCCGAGTAATTAATTTATGGAATGTTCGGGCAATGCCCGTAAAACTTTTATTTCGATAAAAAAGGAGGAGGTGTACTCAATGAAACTTCACGAATTATCTCCGAGCGAAGGCTCTAAGAAAAAGGCTTTCAGAGTAGGCAGAGGTCACGGCAGCGGCAACGGTAAGACAGCAGGCAGAGGTCACAAGGGTCAGAATGCCAGAAGCGGCGGCGGTGTACGTCCGGGTTTTGAAGGCGGTCAGATGCCTATTTACAGAAGATTGCCGAAGCGTGGTTTTAATAACATTTTCGCTAAGAAATATGTTTCAATCAATGTTGAGATGCTCAATAATTTAGAAAATGGTACTGAGGTTACCGCTGAGGCATTAAAAGAGGCAGGTATCATCTCAAAGATTTGCGACGGAATAGTTATTCTCGGCAGAGGTGAGCTCGATAAGAAGCTGACTGTAAAGGCTAAAAGATTTAGTAAAACTGCGGCAGAGAAAATAGAGGCTGCCGGCGGAAAGGCTGAGGTGGTATAAGATGTTCGAAACAATTAGAAATGCGTGGAAGATTGTTGATCTGAGAAAAAAGCTTATCTACACATTGATAATGTTAGTAATTTTCAGATTGGGCTCTTGTATACCTGTTCCGCTTCTTGATCCATCACAGATGAGTCAGCTTTTCAGCGGTGAAAATTCAATGTTCGGTTTTATAGACATAGTATCAGGTGGTGCGTTCCAGAATGCAACAATCTTTGCTATGGGTATTACACCGTACATTAACTCTTCGATTATTATGCAGCTTTTATGTGTGGCTATTCCTGCACTTGAAAGAATGCAGCGCGAAGGTGAGGACGGTAGAAAAAAGATTGCTCAGATAATGAGATACGGAACGGTTGTTTTGGCTCTCATTCAGGCAATTGGACTTTATTTCTTGCTTAAGAGCTATAACGCAGTTACAACCCCTGGTTTTGGTTCAGCTGTTGTTATTATCTCTACATTCACAGCAGGAACAGCGTTTCTTATGTGGCTTGGTGAACAGATTACTGAAAAGGGTGTTGGTAACGGAATTTCCCTCATTATTTTTGCGGGTATCGTTTCAAGACTTCCAAGTATGTTCACATCACTTTATGCATATGTAGAAGGCGGTACGCTTAATTGGATTATGGTGGCAGCCATTGTCGTATTTATGCTTTTAGTTGTTGCATTTGTTGTAATGATGAACGAAGCAGAGCGTCGTTTGCCTGTTCAGTATGCAAAACGTGTAGTAGGCAGAAAAATGTATGGCGGTCAAAGCACACACATACCGATTAAGGTTGCAGGTGCAGGCGTTATTCCTATTATTTTTGCTATGTCAATTATGGCATTCCCTGGTACTATTGCAAGCTTCTTCGGTAAGAGTGCAAGCAGCGGCGGTTTCTGGGGCGGATTTTTATGGGTATTCTCAGGTCAGTCTTGGGTATATGCTGTACTTTATTTCTTGCTTATTATATTCTTCACATATTTCTATACGGCAATTCAGTTCAATCCGATTGAAATGTCAAATAATATGAAGAAGAATGGCGGTTTTATCCCAGGTATCAGACCTGGCAGACCGACATCGGATTACATTGCAAATACACTTTCTAAGGTTACTCTTGCAGGAGCATTCTTCTTAGGTATTATCGCAGTTATTCCGATATTTATGAACCTTGGATTACACATTTCCAACTTCTCAATCGGTGGTACATCTCTCTTGATTGTAGTAGGTGTTGCACTTGAGACAGTTAAGGGAATTGAATCACAGATGCTTATGCGTCATTACAAAGGTTTTTTGGAGTAAATTAAATAAAACAGTTATTTTGTAGGGATTATCCCTGCAAAATAACTGTAAAATCTAAAAAGAGAGTAGAAACGCCACCTTTTTAGTCAGGTGAAGGTTCTGCTCTATCCGTTTATATGGAAATTAAGTTAAGGAGGAGTAATTTCATTATGAAGCTTATATTATTAGCAGCACCTGGGGCAGGCAAAGGAACTCAGGCAGAAAAGTTGTGCGAACATTTCGGTATTCCTTCAATCTCAACAGGTGCAATACTCAGAAAGAATATTAAAGACGGAACAGAATTAGGTAAAATAGCTAAAACGTATATTGACGATGGCAAACTCATTCCGGATGATATAATGATAAAGGTTATGGATGCTCGACTTGCAGAAGATGACTGTAAAAACGGATTTATACTTGACGGCTTCCCAAGGACACTTGCTCAGGCAGAAAAACTTGATGAGTCGGATATAAAAATCGACTATGTATTAAATATAGACGTACCTGACGAGGTAATTATAGATAGATTGTCAGGTAGATTAGAGTGCCCAAAATGCGGAACAACCTTCCATATTGAGCACAGAAAGCCAAAGGTTGACGGAATATGTGATAACTGCGGCGGAAAATTGACTTGCAGAGAGGACGATAAGCCCGAAACAGTTAAGAGCAGGTTAAATGTTTATCACACTCAGACGGAACCCCTTATTGAATATTATGCAAGCAAGGGTATGTTGCGTACTGCTAAGGGTCAGAATGAAATTGCTGACACAACAGTTGAAGTGCTGAAGGCTCTTGGCGAGTAATAATTATTTTTCGGGCAGATACTGCCCGAACTACATAACTGATTGAGGCTGTGATAATATGGTAACAATAAAATCAAAATCAGAAATTGAAAAGATGAAGGCGGCAGGTCTTGTAACCTATGGTGCGTTGTGTGCAGTCGAAGAAGCTGTCAAACCTGGAGTTACAACTGCTGAACTTGACAAAATTGCTGAGAAGTACATCAGATCCCAGGGTTGCACACCAAGCTTTAAAGGCTACGGCGGTTTTCCCGCAAGCATATGTGCAAGTGTAAATGACGAGATAATTCACGGTTTTCCAAGCTCACGTGTCCTTGAAGAAGGGGATATCATCTGTGTTGACGTAGGTGCGTGCTACAAAGGATATAACGGCGACGCGGCAAGGACTTTTGGCGTAGGTCAGATATCTGAGGAGGCGCAAAGACTTATCGACGTTACAAAGCAGAGTTTTTTTGAAGGCTTGAATTACGTGCGTGATAATAACAGAATAAGGGATATATCGGCGGCTATTCAGAGCTACGTTGAGAAAAACGGATATTCTGTTTTGAGAAATTACTGCGGTCACGGTGTAGGTGCAGAAATGCACGAGGACCCTGAGATACCTAACTATGTGACTTCGGCAAGAGGCATCCGCATAAAGCCTGGTATGTGTCTTGCAATAGAACCTATGGTATGTCAGTTTGATCATCAAGTATATGTTGCGGATAATGATTGGACTGTTATAACAAAGGACGGGGGATTGACAGCACATTATGAAAATTCTGTGCTTGTTACAAACGGAGAACCATATTTGCTCACTCTCCCGAAATAAGAATTGCGGAGGTATAGTTCGTGGTATCTGTTGGAGAGTTGGTGCTTTCCCTTTGCGGTCACGATAAGGGCGATTACTTTATTGTGACAGATGTGGCAGACGGATTTGTAACCATCTGTGACGGCAAAAGAAGAAAGATTGCCAAAAACAAGAAAAAGAAAATTAAGCATATAAGACCTATGGGCTTGTATACAGAGATTATAAATAAAGTACCGCCATATGCGGTTGATGCAAATATCAGACGTGAGATAAAACGCTTGATAGAATTAATTTAAGGGAGGGAGTTTTGTATGTCAAAGGAAGACGTTTTGGAAGTTGAAGGAACCGTTCTTGAAGCGTTGCCGAATGCTATGTTTAAGGTAGAACTTGAAAACGGACATCAGATATTAGCACATATTTCAGGTAAATTAAGAATGCATTTTATCAGAATTTTACCCGGAGATAAAGTTACGGTTGAAATATCACCATACGACCTTACAAAAGGAAGAATTACTTGGAGAGCGAAATAAGTGCGTGAAAAAGTCGGGTTTGTCCCGACTTTTTACTCTGTTGGGAGGAAACTATGTCTATTATAAAAAAGATTATTCTGTTTTTTGTTATTTTTGGCTTAGGGGTGCTTATATGTGCCTGCGGAGGAAGTGCAGATAAGCCGTCGGTAAAGGCAAACAAAAATGAGATGGAAACAGAAAAAAAGATTACAATTACTTGTGCAGGGGATTGTACACTTGGAACAGATGTAAACTTTGGCGGCGGTACATTGCCTGACGAGGTGGAAAATCAAAACTATGATTACAGTTACTTTTTGAAAAATGTCCAGCCGTATTTTGCAAATGATGATTTGACAATAGTGAATTTTGAGGGAACTCTGACCGAAAGGGGAGCACGTCAGGATAAAACATTTGCGTTTAAGGGTAACCCTGAATATACAGAAATACTGACAAGGGGTTCTGTGGAGGCGGTAACACTTGCCAACAATCACAGTAAGGATTACGGCAGCGTCAGCCAGGAGGACACTAAGAAATATCTTGAGGATGCAGGTGTAGTCTGGTTTGAGAATTTGAACACCAAGGTAATTGATGTAAACGGAATTAAAGTTGGTCTTGTTGGCTTGTACGATTTGGATAAGAGTGCTGAGGGTAATATGCCAAAAGCCATAGAACAGGTTAAAAACGGCGGAGCAGAACTGATTTTGGTTCAGATACATTGGGGAATTGAAGGCGAAAACTACCCTGAGGCAGAGCAGAAAACACTTGCTCACAAGGCGATAGATATGGGTGCAGACCTGGTTATAGGGCATCATCCCCACGTGTTGCAGGGATTGGAGTGCTACAACGGCAGAATGATAGCGTATAGTATGGGTAACTTTTGCTTTGGCGGCAACCAAAATCCAAGAGATAAGGACAGTATGATATATCAACAGACCTTTACAGTCAAGGGCGGAAAAGTTGTCGGATATGATGATTACAAGGTGATACCCTGTTCGATTTCCTCAACAACATCAAGAAATAACTATCAGCCAACTCCGTCAAGCGGAAGCGAGAGGGAAAGAATTGCAAATAAAATACAAAGGTTTTCTGATGGCTTGGGAAGTATAAAAGTCAAATTTGAAGGCGAAAACGGAACAGAAAATGCAAAATCATCTGATGATAAGGCAGAAAAACCAATTGAGGATGATAATACAATGATATTATAAAGATAAATTTTAAGAGATTAGGTAAAAATACTTGACTTTTATTAAAAAACGTGATAAAATAATATAGATTTTCGTGTGAAATAATTTAATACTTACTATATAGAAGGAGGGGTAGGAATGCTTAGAACATACCAACCTAAAAAGAGACATCGTGCAAAGGAACACGGTTTCAGAAAGAGAATGAGCACTAAAAATGGTCGCAAAGTCTTAGCAAGAAGAAGACTTAAGGGCAGAAAGAAGCTGTCCGCATAAAAGACGCTTCGGGCGTCTTTTTGTCTATATGGAAAATTTATTATAATATTTTCCAATTAAATATTTAAGAGTGAAAATATGTCAAAAATTATCAGCTTAAAAAGAAATTCGGATTTTCAAAGGTTGTACCGCAAGGGCAAAAGTGTGGTCAGACCCACAATGGTTGTGTACTCTGCCACAGGCAAAAAAGGTAAGATTAGGCTCGGAATAACGGCGAGCAAGAAAATCGGCGGAGCTGTATCAAGAAATCGTGCCAAGCGCAGAATACGAGAGCTGTTCAGGATTGCCAAAGATGGTTTTATATCAGGAAAAGATGTTTGTATTGTTGCGAGGACAGCTATAATTTCTGCAGATGCGGCAAAGGTAAAAAAGGATTTTGACTCTGCCGTAGCTGAATTAGGTCTTAAAGAGAATTGATATTATGAAAAAAATTTTGATTGGCGGTATTAAGTTTTATCAAAAACATATCTCGCCGCTTAAGGGTTCCTGTTGCAGATTTTATCCGACTTGTTCGCAGTATGCAATTATGGCTATTGAAAAGTATGGAGTTTGCAAAGGCGTTTTAAAAGCGATTTTAAGAATAATCAGATGCAATCCGTTAAACGATGGCGGAATTGATTATCCGTAATTAGGGTGAAAGTACAAATCCGAACCTGCCAAAAACAATTAATTTAGGCATTTTTCGGCTTGTCGTCTTTGATAGGCGTCAGCCTATCTGCATCCTCCGCACCAAAATCTGCTCAAAATTAACAAGTTTTTGGTCGGAGAATTTTGAAAGAGGAAATTTTTGGTTTATCAAGGCAAAAGCGGAGGTAATCCTGACGGATTACCGAGCATTTTAACGCAGATAAAACGTAAACTTACCTTTCAAAATCACGGTTCGGATTTATACTATCACCCTAACCACAACATTCGTACTAAGGAGGAAGATACATTGTCCTACATAATGATGCTACTCGGGTGGGTGCTTAAAATATGCAGTGTTCTCACGGGGAATTATGGTATTGCTTTAATTTTGTTCACCGTTTTGATTAAGGTGTTGCTTATGCCTTTGACGGTGAAACAGCAAAGGTCTATGCTTAAAACTCAAAAAATTCAGCCTCTGATGATGGAAATTCAGCAGAAGTATGCCAACGATAAAGAAAAGCTGAACCAAGAAACAATGAAGCTTTATCAGAAGTATAAGATAAATCCTATGAGTGGTTGCTTGCCGATGTTGATACAGCTTCCTATCTTAATGATGCTTTATTGGGTTGTCAGAAAGCCTGTTGTATATATTATGGGCTTTGGTGCAGATGACGTTTGGAGAATAGTAAGTGCAGTTGTTGAGTGGGCAGAGGGTGATCCCACACGTATGCAGACTTTTATGTCTGCCCTCGGTATAGACTCCCTCAATCAATTGACGGATAATGCCTATAAGATGTTTGGTATGTATGAAATTCAGATTGCAAGATTTTTGCATATGAATCCTGAGATTATGGCAAACCATTGGATTACCGAAACAGGCAAAAACCTGACTATAATCAACTTTGATTTCTTAGGTCTTGATTTGTCACAAACACCTAATTTAAGTGCATTCTTAAAATTGTTTATTGGAAGAATAGATGGTATTACGGCGCAGACGGCAGGGTTATGGATTATACCTGCATTGTCGGGTGTGAGTGCATATGCTTCATCTAAGCTCTCTCAGGCAATGCAGCCTCAGCAACAGCCACAGGTGGATAAAGACGGCAATGAGGTATCAAACCCAATGAAGGGTATGATGGTTATGATGCCGCTTATGTCGGCTTGGTTTGCATTTACCTTGCCTGCTGCAATCGGCTTGTATTGGATAGTAAGTAATGTTCTTGCCATAGCACAGACGCTTGTTTTAAATAAGATTATTAATCCTGGAATTACGGATGAACAGATAGAAGGAGAGGTTATTAATGCCAAGAAAAATAGAAAAAAGCGCAAAAAGTAAAGATGAAGCGTTAAAACTTGCTGCTGAGGAATTTGGCGTTTCGGTATCTGAGTTATCATATGAAGTTGAGCGTGAGGTCGGAAAGGGCTTGATGGGACTCTTGCTTGGCAAGGAGGTTTTCATTTCTGCCTGGATTACAAAAGAGGCAGAGGAAGAGGAAAAAGTTAAGAAAATAGCTAAAGAACGTGCTTTGTCTGACAAAATAGAACAAGATGGCCATAACCCTTATGCACCTAAAACAGAACCTCAGGCACACGACTATGCAAATGAGGATAGAAAGAAACCTAAAAAAGAAGTTAAACCTGTTAAAACGGAGAATAAGGCAAACGAGGAGAAACCTGTTGAAACAAAGACAAAGGACGTTAATTCCAAGAAAAACCGCGAGGTTACCGAGAAGTCATTGGAAGATGCTAAATTCTTTGCCACAGAGCTTATCCACAAAATCGGTCTTGAAGATGCTGTTGTTGATGTTGTAAACAGCGGTGACAGCATTGACATAGATGTGTCGGGTTCTAAAATGGGACTTTTGATAGGCAAGAGGGGAGATACCCTCGACGCAGTACAGTATTTGGTAAGTCTGTATGTCAACAAGGCTAAAAACTCATATATAAAGGTCAATGTTGACACAGAAAACTATCGCTCAAAGCGAGAGGAAACTCTTGTTAAGCTTGCAAAGAGCCTGGAACGCAGAGTTATACGCGAAAGCAATGCGGTTACACTTGAGCCTATGTCGCCTAACGAACGCAGAATTATCCATTCTGCATTGCAGAACAGCACAAAGGTTAAGACGTACAGCGTTGGCGAAGAACCAAATCGTAAGTTGGTTGTTGCACCTAAATAATTATGAGTTATAAATACTTTGAGAATACCTCTTGCGAATATTATCCTTGTCACAGTTTAGAGCATATTAATTGTATGTTTTGCTACTGTCCGTTGTATAATGTTTCCGATTGCGGAGGTTCTCCGTCTTATATTAAGTCGGGCGGTAAGAATATAAAGGATTGCAGTAATTGCTGTTTTCCGCACATAGCAGAAAATTATGATAAAATAATTTCTAAATTGAGTAATACAATGTATTAAAGTAAACCCCAAAAGCCAAATGGTTTTTGGGGTTTATTGTATAAGTATAAGACTTAATTATTGAGAACATTAAATAGTGAAAAGTCAAGAAAAATTTATTCAGAATTATGTAAACCAAATTGTAACATAAATGTAATATTAGAAACAATTTTTTAAAATTTAAAAAATTTTTTTCCACTTTAAATTTGACGATTTTATAGTTATTCACAGACTTATACACATTTTCCACAGGCTATTAATGGAAAAAACAGGAAAAACAGCCGTTTTTCAATAGTTATCCACAGGCAACGATTTTATAGGGAAAAACAGGGTTTTGTTATGTTAAAATTGGTTTACAATAATATTACGCGAAGTAATAATTTTGTAAAAAAAGAATGCCTATAATAAAAATATAAGCATTCTTTAAAGACGGAACCTGTAACCTGCACCCCATACAGTTTCGATATGTTTGATATTCAAATGATTTTTATCTATTTTTTCCCTGATGCGTTGGATATGAACGGTCACAGTAGATACATCACCTATTGAGTCTATGCCCCATATTCTGTCAAAAAGACGTTCTTTGCTGAAAACAATGTTTGGGTTTTCAGCGAGGAACAAAAGAAGTTCAAATTCTTTGACAGGCATAGACACTTCTTTGCCGTCAACGTAAATACGTCGGGCATTTTTGTCTATCTTAAGTCCGCGCATTGTAATGACATCAGATTTTTTAATTGGTGTTTTTGCAATCAGCTTTTCGTATCTGCTGATGTGAGCCTTTACTCTTGCCATCAACTCAGGTGGGGAAAATGGCTTAGTTACATAGTCGTCCGCCCCTAATCGCAAACCCCTTATCTTGTCTATGTCATCTGTTTTGGCAGATACAAATATTATAGGGATATCCTTTGACTTCCTGACTTCTTTGCAGATTGTAAAGCCATCGCAACCTGGCAAATTTATATCAAGCAAAATCAGGGCATAGTCATTCTTAAGTGCCATCTCGAGACCTTGATTTCCTGTTATGGCAATATCACATTCATAGCCGTCCATATGTAAAAAATCATTTTCAAGCTCTGCAATATTCAAATCATCTTCGATAACTAATATTTTCATAGTAATCTCCTCACTTGACTATATTATACACCATTAAAATAAATATGTCGAGAGTTTTCTATACTATAAATCTCGGATATGCAGCAATTTTATCTGTGCTTAACGGATTAAAGTCTTTAGGCTTTTCTGTTTTGTTTTCGCGGACAGCGATTGGGTTTGACATCAGAAAGTATTTCAACGCATCATATAAATGGTCCTCCTGCCCTGTGTCAACGTCCTCGGGCCGAACGGGGTCGTATCTTAGTTGAGGCAGAGTGCGAATTATGTTTTTGCAAGTGTTAAAAAAATAAATCATAGGCAAGCCTTCATCATCAAAGGCAAGCCTGTAATGAACCTGCATTTTCCCTGCTAATCTGTCGTGATTTCCCTTTTCAAAATAAACACCTCTCTTTTCCATCATATCAGCTATACTGCCGTCAACAGAGCCTGTACTGTTCCAGATTGCAGGGTCGGCAATACCGATTATGGGTTGATTGGATATCTCATTTTCTTCTATTGTGCGTATTTCATCAGCTATTTTTTGGGCAGTCCATTTAACGCCTACATCAGGTGTGCCTGTGCAGCCGTATAGCTCGCGGTAGTTATATGCTCTGCCATCGTGGTCCACTGCATACCAGGATACAGCAAAAGGCTTGGAATATCCAAAGTCAAAGGCGCGGTAACGCCGCCATTCCTTTGGAATATCAAATGGCTCAATAACGTGTGACCATTGCCTTGTTTTTGAACCTAAAGACGAGTTTTTCCATTCGGTGAATACCTGTCCGTCAAAAATATCCCATTCACCATAAAGCAGTGCTTTGCGTTCGTTTTCGGGCAGCTGCATAAGCCTGTTTACATAGTCCGCATCTGCATTCATTAAAAATACATTATCCTGGACAAATGAGGGAATAAAAAGACGCTTGGCACCGCTTTGGCTGTCTGTGTGTATTTTGTTGGGTTCATAGCCGTCTATAAAACGTTGCTTAACCCAATTATGTCCTATACCCCCTGGATTAGTGCTGGACTTTACCATTTTGGGATATGGGTTTACACCTCTTATACGGGAAATAAGGTAGGTATATTGCTCCTCTGAAAAATGTGTTAATTCGTCAAATCTGACAACGTCATACTCGGCTCCTTGGTATCGTATAACGTCTGTCTTTGTGGCACAGTAGCCAAATTCGATTACAGAGCCGTTTATAAAATGCCACTTGCGTGATGTTGATGAATATTTGCAGATTGATTTAGGATAGAATTTAAGAGATACCAATATCAAAGAATGTTCAAGCTCAGGATATGTCTTTCTGAGAATAAGCTGACGGCTTTCGGGATATTTAAGAGCATACAGCAGTGCGTCCACTAACTGTCCGTAAGATTTACCGCCGCCTGCGGCACCGCCGAAAAGGACTTCGTCAGCCGTGGCATCTATAAATTCTTTCTGAGTTTTTGTAAGTTCTATGTATAGTTTTTCTGTTTTCATTATGTTCTCCGTTTTAAATAGTGTGTTTGTGGGTAATGATGCCCACATCGTCTCGTAAAGCCCAACTGCAATGAAAAAATTATTTTGAATTATACGCATCATTGCATAATTGTAGGGCAGGGGCTTGCTCCTGCCGAATTTGTAGAGGACGATGCCCACATCGTCCCGTTAGGTTATAGCTGAATAATTACATTTTATATAATCTTAATGGTAACCTCCAAATGAATATCCGAGTTATCGGAATCCGATTCCTTTGAGTATGCGGACAATAATTCCTTGGCGGCGGCAAGCTCAACACGTTCGTTGCCGCAGTTTAACAGTTCGTTTATCTTTTTGTGAGCCTCTTTGGAAAGCTCGTTATAAGTATCGCTCATATTAACCTCCTTTTAAGCAACAGTTTGTCCCACCAATTTTAACAGAGCCTTATCGTGAACCCTGATTGCCTGCCGTCTGCTGTAAAATACTTGAAACTCAATATAGTCCCACCGAATTAGGTTTATGTATCGTGCGGTCATAACGGTTCTTTCGTTATCGTCTAAAATGCTGAACAGCTTATCAACATCCTCCATCAGCTGTTTCATTCTGCTTTGTAATTCCTCTATTTGAGTTTTATAATATTCAGAGGCATCTGAAAAAGATGACGAGGTGTCAAAATCATTTTGCAGTTCCTTGTAGAATTTAATTTTTAATTCAATTTCCTTTTTTAAAAAAGGAATGTTACGCAACCATTTTCTCACTTCATTTGTATTGTTAAACTTCATTTTCTTTTTCCTTTCGTAGATTTTATTTAATACCTTTATCTTTTTCGTATTTCATAGTATTCGTGACAGCAATCAATGTCACAGAACATACCATCTGTACTCTCTATAGTGTCGGAGCTTTCGTATATATTCGACTCACAGTACAGACATTCACCTATTTTTATATGTTCGTCTGCTGAATAAGGAATACCCATTTTTTCAATCGTTATTATTTCGGGATGCGTCACGTTACAGCCTCCTTTCGTGGATATGATAAATTTCCAAATAATAACGAAATATTTAATATAGTTATAATTATATATCAAAAATTTCGTTTGTCAAGAGAAAATTATCAAAAATTTTGATATTTATATTGACAAATAACTGTAAAATTGTTATTATACAATTGAGGTGATTATATGGCTAACGAGATTATATGCAGAAAATTACAGGACGCAAGAAAGGCGGCAGGACTTTCCCAGAAGGATGTATGTGAATGGTTAGGTGTCAGACAATCCACGTTTAGTTCTTGGGAAACGGGAAAGTCAGAGCCGCCGATTAACGTCTTTTTACAACTGTGTATGAAGTATGAAATTGATAACATAACTGACTATTTTATGTCTGACGGAATATATAGCAAGCGCCGTGTTTTAGACAGCAGAATGTTAAATAAGCTTGCAAATCTTCTTTGTTCCAGTAAGCAGTAGCATAGATTCTTTGTAACATTTTGTTCTTTTCGTTACCTCTCCAGTATGCACCTGCAACTTTCAACAATTTGAAAGCGTTAGCTTTTATATATGATGTGTTATGAAGGTGAGGACCAGCACAAAGGTCATTGAACAAAGCGTTTCCGTCTTTATCTTTTGTGATGTATAAAGTCGGATTATCGTTTCTGTGTTCTTCCAATAACTCAGCTTTGTAGATTTCGCCTTCTTTTTTAAATTCTTCAATTTGTTTGTCAACATCAGGAATGACGTATTTTTCAAATGTAAGATTTTGTTTGATGATTTCTTTCATTTTTTCTTCAATTTTAGCCAAATCTTCTTGAGTGAAGGCATGACCATCTGTCAAATCAAAGTCATAGTAAAAACCGTCAGCTGTAGCAGGTCCGATTGCTAACTTTGCAGAAGGGAACAGGCTTTGAACGGCTTGTGCCATAATGTGTGATGTTGAGTGTCTTAGAATAGACAA
>CACWIG010000012.1 GCA_902760955.1 uncultured Ruminococcus sp.
ATTTAAGTTTAAAAGCAGTTATGGGATTTAAGCAAAACTATGTTATCACTTTTTTGAGTGTAAATGTAACATATGTTTGACAACTACAGAAAATTTTTTAACTAATTTTGTAACACATCATTGACAAACCTACATAAAATAAAATGAGGTAATTTTATGTGTGAGATATAACCATTTATATTTCACCAAGTGTTGTTCTTATACTCTTTTGGGTTAAAGCGGACAGAATTTCGCCCTCGGTTAATATCTTTGTCACTTTCAGATTATCGTCAACCACGCATACTATGTAATATCTGTCATATGAAAGCTGTTTTAAGATAAGCCTTGCCGATGTGGATTGGTGTGCCGTTATCACAAAGGAGCGGTTGAGGGTGTTTTTGTCGAGTTTGGTACTGTAATTTAACAACTCGGACACAACATTTTTTGAGATGTTTTTTTGTTCAAGACATAAATTACCGAGAAGAAACGCCGAAATCAAAATTAATGAAAAGTTAAAGCTGTTTGTCAGCAGGCTGTATACAGCTATTCCTAAAATCAAACTAATGGGAATGTAACTGAACCTGACAGAGATGTTATATGCACGGATAGAACCGATTTTTTTGGTCAGATATGCTCTCATTATTCTGCCGCCATCAAGGGGCAGAGCAGGGAGAAGATTGATTGCGGCAAGGGATAAGTTTAACTGTTCCCAATACACAAAGCTGTTTTGAGATATAATACTTCTGAATAAAAAAGCGACGAGTGCCAAAGCAATATTGACAAGAGGACCTGATATGGCTATGGCTATCTCTGCAGAGGGATTTTTGATAACCTCTGATTTTAATTTTGCACATATGCCAAAGGGTAATATCTCTATATGTGATATCTTAACACCTGAAAGATGTGCAGCGAGTATATGTCCGAGCTCGTGCAGCATTGCACAGGTATAGGCTGATAAAAACATTATGTGGTAGTTACCGAAAATGCTTGCGGCTATCAAGGGCAGAAACAAAATATGTATCTTGACAAAGGGTGTTATGTTAATATAAAGTTTTTTAGTCATTACCGAAATTCAATATCATCCTTTTGCTCTGATGGTGTATCTTGCTCGTTTTTATCGGGCAGGGCAATGTCTTTTATTTTATATATTGCAGTTTTTACGTTTTCCTCCCAATTTGCATCGTGGCGAAGAGCTTTGCCTAAGGAGGAGGCATAACTTTTAAACTTTGCATTGGGACTGTTATTCATACCCAGGACTACTGCAAAACAGACTATTGCGGCGGCGGTTTGTCTTGCCAACATACCGAATATTCCTGATAACCGCTCTTTTTTGTCGCTGGTTTTTTTCTTTCTGTGTTTATTATCGTGCATATGTATTAACCTCTTTTCGCTTTATATTTAATTTTATTTGGCTTTGTCCATTTTTATGCTTGAAAGTTTGGCTATATTAGTGTATTATGTAATAGAAAGTTTGTCGGAAAAATCGGAGGACAGATATGTATAAAACTAAATTTGAGGCTTGTCTTAAGAGAGTGCAAAAGCCTGCAAGATATATTGGAAACGAATTTAACAGCGTTCATAAAGAATGGGACGACAAAATGATGACATTTGCATTTTGTTTTCCTGATGTTTACGAGGTGGGAATGTCCCACTTGGGAATGAAGATTTTGTATCATATGTTGAACGAACGTGAGGATACAATATGCGAAAGAGTCTTTGCCCCTTGGGATGATATGGAAAAGGAAATGGAGAAGGAGGGTATACCCCTGTTATCTCTTGAAAGCTACAAGCCTGTCAAAGAATTTGATATGGTGGGCTTTACATTGCAGTATGAAATGAGCTATTCAAACATTGTGAATATGCTGCGTCTTTCGGGAATACCATACAGAACCAAGGACAGAACAAAGGAGGACCCCTTTGTGTGCTGCGGAGGTCCGTGTGCATACCACGCAGAGCCTCTTGCGGATATTATGGACTTTTTCATCTTGGGCGAGGGTGAGGAAGTTAATAATGAGATTATGGACGCATACAAGGTGTGGCGGGATAGTGACCAAACACGTGAACAGTTTTTGGAAAGAATTGCGGAAATTCAGGGTGTTTATGTTCCGTCTTTTTATGATGTAGAATTCAATGATGACAATACCATAAAGTCCTTTAAACCAAACAGAAGTTGTGCGCCCGAAAAGGTGAAAAAGAGAATTATCAAAGACCTTGACAACACTTTTATACCTGAAAAACTTATAGTTCCGTTTTGTGATATTGTTCACGACAGAATTATGTTAGAGCTTTTCAGAGGTTGTATAAGGGGTTGCAGATTTTGTCAGGCAGGATATATCTACCGCCCTGTCCGTGAGCGTTCGGTTGAAAAGCTGGTCGGCGTGGCAGAAAATTGCATAAAGGCAACAGGGTATGAGGAGATGTCCCTGTCCTCTTTGAGTACAAGCGACTACACAAAGCTTTTCCCGTTGATTGACAATCTTCTTGATATAACCGTTGACAAGAGAATAAATCTGTCGTTGCCATCATTGCGCGTTGACAATTTTTCTATGGAACTTATGGAGAAGGTTCAAAAGGTTAAAAAGAGCGGTCTGACATTTGCTCCCGAAGCAGGAACACAGAGGTTGCGTGATGTAATAAACAAGAATGTTTTGGAAGAGGATTTGCTCAGAACGTCAAATATTGCATTCAAGGGCGGATATAACAGAATTAAGCTGTACTTTATGCTGGGACTTCCCACCGAAACAGACGAGGACGTACTCGGCATAGGTGAGCTTGCCCAAAAGGTTATCGAGTCATTCTACGAAATTCCCATAGAGGAGAGAAAGGGCAGAAGTGTGTCTGTCACAGTCAGCACATCATTCTTTGTGCCTAAGCCCTTTACGCCATTTCAATGGGAACCCCAGAACAGAATTTCGGATATGGAAAAGAAAGCCGCTATGCTTAAAGACAGCATAAAAAGCAGAAAGATTGTGTATAATTGGCACGAAAGTGACGTCAGCTTTTTGGAGGAGGTCTTTGCCAAAGGTGACAGACGTTTGGGTGAAGTTTTGATTACCGCTGTGGAGATGGGTTGTAAGTTTGACGGCTGGTCGGACTTCTTTGATTATGACAAGTGGATGAAAGCCTTTGAAGAAAATGGAATAGACCCTGAATTTTATGCTTACAGAACAATCCCATATGACGAGATTTTGCCTTGGGATTATGCAGATATCGGCGTCAGCAAAAAGTTCTTGATGGAGGAGCGGGAGAGAGCATACAAGGGCGAAACAACCCCGTCCTGCAGAGATAATTGTTCAGCCTGCGGAGCGGCTCAGTTCGGAAGGGGTGTTTGCTTTGAGTAAAAGAAGAGTTACTTTTTCAAAAATGGGTATGGCTAAATTTATTTCGCACCTTGACTTGCTGAGATGCTTTGAGAGGGCAATACTGCGGAGCGGTCTGCCTGTTGAATATTCACAAGGCTTTAATCCCCATCAGAAGATGACATTTGCTCTGCCCTTGCCTGTGGGTGTCACAAGTGAGTGCGAGGCAGTTGATATATTCTTTGAGGACGGAAAGGCGACAGATACTGAAATTTGCGAAAAGCTGAACCAAAACCTGCCTCCCGATATAAGAGTTATTAAAACAGGAGATGTTTGTCATAAGGCGGCAGATATTGTGAGAGCCGAATACATTATTGTTTTAAAAGGTAACGGCGAAATTGATGAGCAATGGATAAAAGATTTCTTTGCAAATGACGAAATAGTCGTTATGAAGAAGACAAAGAAGAAAACCGAAAAGCCGATAAACATTATGGAATATATAAGAGCGTGGGAAATTGTTGGCAAGAGTATGACCACAATTACCATAAAGCTTGTGCTTGATGCAGGGGGCGAGAGAAATATAAAGCCCGACGTTGTCATAGGCGAGCTCTGCAAGGAAAATCCATATGTTTCGGCAGATGATGCCGATATTCACAGATGTAAGGTGTTTTGCAAAGCAGACGGCGACTTAGGAAGAATTGAAGTTTTTGAATAATCGTGTTGTAGGGGCGATTCACGAATCGCCCGTTTGTGAGAGGTCGGATTATTTCGGCTCCCTTGCGTATTTGTAGGGGCGATTCACGAATCGCCCGTTTGTGATGTTTCGTCAGTTTATAATTTATTGCGTATGGTTTAAATTATTAATCCAAAATAATTTTAATGAATGATTGCCCAAAGCCCATACAGTTGCCAAGCCCAACTGCAATGAAAAATTATTTTGGATATTGCAACACATATAATTACTGCCGAGTGTCATTGGACACTCGGCAATTTTATGTATTATTTTTTTAACAGCGTTTCATATTGTACTATTATTTCGTACATATTTCCGTATTCTTCAAACAGGTCTTGCTGATATTCGTCAAGGGTTTTGGATAATTCAATGGCAATTTTGGCCGCACTAATAACAGCATTTCTGTATTCTGTATCAGACATACTCGTTTCCTCCTTTATTAGTTTATAATAAAAAATGCGCGGCCTCGCAATGGAGCCACGCACGAAAAACACGCAACTCCTATTATTTTGCTACAAATAATAATTCATTAAATATAGATAATAAAATTAACTATAAAAACGTGGATAAGGAAGTTACGCGTTTTTTCCGAGGAAAAAACAAATTCCACGTTTATAAATTAACCTATATATCTATATTTTTTATTATTTGGTAGCAATATTATAGTAACATACTTTTTCGTATTTTGCAAGTGTTTTATGGAAATTTCTGTAAATTTTCATATTCTTTTTTCGACAAAATAAAACAACATACAAATATTTTATTTATAAAAGGCTCCCTTGCGTATTTGTAGGGGCGATTCACGAATCGCCCGTTTGTGAGGACAAATCTCGGCTCCCTTGCGTAAATGGAGCTGTCAGCGTTAGCTGACTGAGGGATCGGTTAATATGTTCTGCCAACGGACAATGTGTTGCATAGCGTTGGTATGTTTTCGGAACGTCGAGGACGCCGTTCCCTACAGCGTGATGGTTTATGTAAATTTGGGAACGGATAATGTGTTGTGCAACGTTGGTATATCGCCGATCCTCCCGTCACACTGCGTGTGCCACCCTCCTTTACGCAAGGAGGGCTAATTTCGGCTCCCTTGCGTATTATTCGTTACATTTGTAGGGCAGGAGCAAGCCCCTGCCGAAAATCAATGTAAATGACGGCAGGAGCAAGCCCCTGCCCTACACTATTCGATTTTAATTATATGCGAAATGGCATATTGTAGGGGACGGCGTCCTCGACGTCCCGTTTGCCTCGGTAATAGGCTCACCTGCATATTGTAGGGGACGGCGTCCTCGACGTCCCGTTTGCCTCTGTTTTGTAATTTGTCAAATACATAATCTATTCCGCTCCAAATGCTTTTTGTGCATAATGGCTGTCCGTGAGGCATAATATTTAAGTATAGTATAACCATAGCCAATATCTCAGCTGGCGGAACGGAGTAAAAATGAAAAAAATTCAGGGGCTTACGGCAGAGGAAGTTAAAAGGTCGGCAAAAGAATATGGAAAAAACAGACTTACGCCCAAGAAAAAGCGAAGTTTTTTTAACGTGTATTGGGATAACTACAATGACCCTATAATTATTGTACTGCTTGTTGCACTTGGCATAAATGTTATGTTTACATTTATAGGCAAGGTGGATTGGCACGAGTGTGCAGGAATACTTCTCTCTGTTATTATCTCGACATTTGTATCTGCGATTTCAGAGTACAGCAACGAAAACACCTTTCAAAAACTGCACGACGAGGCGTCAAATACCAACTGCAAGGTATGGAGAGACGGAGGGCTGTGTGAAGTACCGATTTCGGACATAGTGGTGGGTGATACACTGCTGTTGCAATCAGGTGATTTAGTCCCTGCTGACGGCAGAATATTAGATGGCTCTGTTATGATTGACCAATCTCCCCTGAACGGCGAAAGCAAGGAGATTGAGAAAAAATCCGACGGAAGATTGCAAAAAAAACCTAAATTCAATGATTTTTGGAATGATTACAGCGTGTTCAGGGGTTGTGTAGTATGTTCGGGTGAGGCAGCAATGGTTGTGGATACTGTCGGCGATAACACGGTTTATGGCAAGCTTGCAGACGAGGCACAGGAGGACAGCCGAGAAAGTCCGTTGACAGTTAAGCTGACAGGACTTGCCAAAAGTATAAGCAAGTTTGGCGTGATTAGTGCCATTGCCATTATCATAATCAGCTTTTTTGATGATGCGTTTATTGCAAATAACTTTAATCCGGCTTTGATTTCCAACTATTTTTCTGATGCGGCTCAGGTTTTTTCGGACCTTGTAGGCTCACTTATAATCGGAATTATAGTCATTGTTGTAGCGGTGCCTGAGGGTTTACCTCTTATGATTGCCATTGTTTGTTCACTTAATATGAAGAAGATGCTGAAGGCAAATGTCCTTGTCAGAAAACTAATCGGTATTGAAACAGCAGGCGGAGTAAATATTCTGTTCACCGACAAAACGGGAACAATTACAATGGGAAAGCCTAAAGTTATCAAATTCATTGACGGCAAAGGTAACGAGTGCGAGAGATTTGACAAGCTGTCAAATGAGCTTGCAAGGCTTGTGGGGTTGTCTGTTGCCGCCAATTCCTCCGCACGGTTTTCGGGTAAAAAGGTCATTGGCGGAAATGCCACAGAAAAGGCTTTGCTTGAGTTTGCAGGCAGACGCGGAGCGGTGATGAACGGCGTACAGATTTTGATGAATGTGCCCTTTTCTTCAAGTAAAAAATATTCTATGGCAGGTATATATAGCGGTAAAAAGCTCACCTTGGTAAAGGGCGCGCCTGAAATAATAATTTCCAAATGCACAAAATTCTATGACGAAAACGGCAAGAAAGAAAAATTCAATTTCTCCGCCATTGAGAAAACTCTTAAAAGTGATGCGGAAAATTCTATGCGTTTGATTGCCCTTGCCATATCTGATGAATTTGCAACTGACGGCAATCTGCCCGATAATATGACACTTGTGGGAATTGCCGCCATTCGCGATGATGTACGTCCTGAGGCAAGAGAGGCTATAACCGACGTTTTGCGTGCAGGGATACAGATAGTGATGATTACAGGTGACAGAGCCGAAACCGCCGCCGCAATTGCAAAAGAGGCAGGCTTGATGTGTGAGGGTGATTTGGTTTTGACCTCAGAAGAATTATCAAAAATGTCCGACAGCGAGGTACGCGGTATATTAAAGGACTTAAAGGTGGTTGCAAGGGCAATGCCCTCAGACAAGAGCAGATTGGTAAAAATTGCTCAAAGTATGAATTATGTTGCAGGAATGACAGGCGACGGAGTAAATGATGCACCTGCACTTAAGCTGGCTGATGTGGGCTTTGCAATGGGCGGTGGTGCTGAGGCGGCGGCTGCGGCATCAGATATTGTCATACTTGATGATAATTTTAAATCTGTCAGGAATGCTGTTCTGTACGGGCGGACAATATACAAGAGCATAAAAAAATTCATACGCTTTCAACTGACAATCAATGTTGCGGCTGTAACTGTTTCTATGCTCGGTCCCATTGTCGGGGTGGAAAAACCGTTGGATATATCCCAGATGATATGGACAAATTTAATGATAGACAGTCTTGCGGCAATAGCCTTTGGCGGAGAACCTGCCCTCAATAAATTTATGAAGGAAAAACCGCGCAAAAGAGATGAAGCAATTATCGATAATGAGATGTGGAGCGGTATTATAGCGGACGGCTTATATATATGTTTGCTGAGTCTGCTATTCTTTACTTTGCCGTCAATCAAAAATGTATTCAGAGCCGATATAAACGACATATACTTCTACACAGGATATTTTACATTTTTTATATTTATAAGTGTGTTCAATGCGTTTAATGCTCGGTGTGATGGCTTGGACTTATTGGAAAATCTGTCGCTGAACAAGCAGTTTATAACAGTTATGTCAGGAATATCAGCAGTTCAGATTATTATGACCTATTACGGCGGAAGTTTGCTGAGGACAGCAGGACTTAATACATACGAATGGTGCGTTGTATTGCTTCTTGCCGCTACTATCTTTCCCATTGAATTTATCAGAAAGTATATTTTGAATAAGTTTAGGCATACTGTATAAATCAAGAGGTGATATAATGAGTAAACGAATATGTGCAGCAGTTGTTATTTTGATGTTATTTTTACTTGGCACAAATGTATATGCAAGACCTGAGGTTTCGGCACATTCTGTAATCGTAACCGAAAAAAACACAGGCAGAGTTTTATATGAGAAAAACGCAGAACAACGAATGCCAATGGCAAGTACGACTAAAATTATGACAGCTATTGCGGCTCTTGAAAGTGAAATTCCTCTTGATGATTTAATAGAAATATCAGCTCAGGCGGCAAATGTTGAGGGTTCAAGTATGTATTTAAAAGCAGGCGAAAAGTTGACAATGCGTGAGTTGCTGTACGGACTTATGCTTTCCTCAGGCAATGATGCTGCTGTTGCTGTGGCTGAGGCAGTGTCGGGCACACAAGAGGAATTTGTCAAGCTGATGAACGAAAAGGCAATGAAAATCGGAGCAAAAAATACTCATTTCACCAACCCCAACGGTCTTCCTGATGATGGGCATTATTCCACTGCCTCCGATATGGCTAAACTTACAAGCTATGCTTTGTCAAACAGCACATTTGCCGAAATAGTATCCACGCAAGTTTTTAAGATAGAGGGACCCGAAAAGGCGTATCCCAGAACCCTGACCAACCACAATAAACTGCTTAAAATGTATGACGGATGCAAGGGCGTAAAGACAGGCTTTACCAAGGCGGCAGGCAGGTGCCTTGTAAGTGCCGCAGAGCGTGAGGGTATGACCTTGATATGCGTGACACTGAATGCTCCCGACGATTGGAACGACCATATGCAACTTTTTGACTACGCCTTTGAGAATTATAAATACAAAAAGATTATAAGCTGTGATATTCCAATATGCACCGCATATGTTAACGGGGCAATCAACACAGAGGTTGATGTATATTCGGGTTGTGACATTCACTTTCCTCTTGAAGAACACGAGGGCTATAACGTGGAAACAGAAATATATCCTGGACTTTCCGCACCCCTAAAAGATGGCGAACAGGTGGGCAGATTGATAATCGAAATGACAGGCAGAAAGGCTGAAATTCCGCTTATCGTTCGCAACGAAGTGGAGGCTGAGCATAAAGCTGAAAATTTTGGTACTAAGATTGCGGAGAGGATAAAGAACTTCTTTGTTGAGTGGCTGAATATGGTTTAAAATGTTATACAAATTACACAAAAAAATGCCAAAAAAAGCTCTGTTGTCCTATGTATCAGAAAGAAAAAATTATTGCAATTAAATGTAAAATATTATATAATAATACTGTATAGCATTAAAATGGCGGTATAGTATTATTTTTGTTTTACGGATAAAAACGGAGGATTGATTTTGTGGTTAGATTACAAAAGTTTCTGGCTGATTGCGGTATTGCTTCAAGAAGAGGAGCAGAGACATTAATTAAGGCAGGACGTGTTAAAGTAAACGGCGAAACAGTCCGCGAGATGGGCATTAAGGTTGATGAGGGAAACGACATTGTAGAGTATGACGGCAAACGTATTAAACCTCAGACAAAGATGATATACATTATGCTCAATAAACCTGTGGGTTATGTCACCACCGTTTCGGACGACAAAGACAGAGATACCGTTATGGACTTAGTTGCGGATATTCCTGTCAGGATATATCCCGTAGGCAGACTTGACTATGATACCGAAGGCTTGTTGCTTATGACAAATGACGGTGATCTGACATATCGAATAACTCATCCTAAAAACAATGTTCAAAAGACATATGAGGCTGAGGTTACAGGCAACATAGGTATGGATACGCTGACTCAGCTCAGACAAGGCGTAATGGTTGACGGAGTGAGGACAAGCCGTGCAAAAGTTGAAGTTATAGGCGCAACACGTCTTGGTACTAAGGTTAAAATAACCATTCACGAAGGCAGAAACAGACAGGTCAGAAAAATGTTTGAGGCTGTAGGTTGCAGTGTTAAAAAGTTAAAGAGGACAGAGGAAGCAGGTCTTAAACTTGGACACACACCTCTTGGTAGATGGAGAAAGTTGACCGAGTCCGAAGTCAATATGCTTAAAAAAATTGGGACAGGCAAAAAATCTTCTGCTGAAATGAGCAAAAAGGTGTTTGGAAAGAACACCAAAAATAAACACAGATAAATGAATTAATTATTATACAATCTTATGTTAAGGAGGAAAACTTAAACGATGGGTAAATTAAACGATTTACAGGAAAAGCGTTTGACCATTGAAGAAGGCGGCGGTGCTGAACTTATAAAGGAACAGCACAACAACGGCAAAAAGACTGCAAGAGAAAGAATCGCAATGCTTTTTGACCAAGGCAGCTTTATCGAGGTTGACGCATTTGTAACTCAGAGATATGACAACATAGGCGGTGTTGAGAATGTTCCTGCCGAGGGTGTAGTTACAGGCTACGGCACAGTTGACGGACGTCTTGTTTACGCGTATTCTCAGGATTACACAGTAGTAAACGGCTCTGTCGGTGAAATGCACGCAGAAAAAATCTGCAAGGTTATGGATATGGCTCTTAAAATGGGCGCTCCCATTATCGGCATTTTAGATTCTGATGGTGCCAGAATTAGTGAAGGACTTGATGTTCTTAAAGGATATGGTGAGATATTCCGCAAGAGTGCAACCGCATCAGGTGTTATACCTCAGATTTCGGTTGTTCTCGGTCAATGTGCAGGCGGCGCCGCTTTTACAACGGCTATGGCGGACTTCACCTTTGTGGTTGACAAGATAAGCCACGTATTTATGAATGGTCCTTCTGTTGTAAAGGGCAGTACAAATGATGATATCACTGCCGACAATCTCGGCGGTGCAGAGGTTCACTCAACAAAGAGTGGTCTTGCGGCTGTAAGATGTGCAAACGAGGAGGAGTGTTTTGCACAGATTAAGAATTTGCTTTCTTATCTGCCTTCAAATAACCTTGACTCTGTGCCTATGTACGATTGCACAGATGATTTGAACAGAGTATCACAGACGTTGAATGAGATTATCACAGACAGCAATGGGGTTTACGATATGAAAGCTGTTATTGCTGAGGTAGTTGACAATGGTGAATTTACCGAAATGTTTGCAGGCTATGCCCAAAACATCATTACAGGCTTTGCAAGAATGAATGGCTCCTCTATCGGCGTTGTTGCCAATGCCGCAAACAGCTTACTTGACAGTAAGGCATCAGAAAAAGGTGCAAGATTTGTACGTTTCTGTGACAGCTATGGTATTCCCGTTGTTACATTCACAGATGCAGCAGGATATGTAGTTGACAAGGACGAAGAACACAACGGCATTATCAGACACGGCGCAAAACTTCTTTATGCTTTTGCAGAGGCATCTGTTCCTAAGGTAAATGTTATTGTGAATAAGGCGTACGGAAGTGCCTACATTGCAATGAACAGCAAGCACCTGGGTGCTGATATTGTTCTTGCTTGGCCGACCGCTGAGGTTTCGGTTATGGGTGCTGACGGAGCGGCAAACATTGTATTTGAGGACGACATTGCCGCATCTGACAATCCTATTGAAACACGTAACGCTAAAATTGCAGAGTACAAAGAAAAGTATGCAAGTCCTTATGCCGCTGCAGCACGCGGTTATGTTG
Source organism: uncultured Ruminococcus sp. (assembly GCA_902760955.1). Classification (GTDB taxonomy): domain Bacteria; phylum Bacillota; class Clostridia; order Monoglobales; family Monoglobaceae; genus UMGS1820. The sequence continues at coordinate 11,658 of CACWIG010000012.1, forward strand.
ATGACGTTATTGAACCTGATTCTACTCGTCAGAGAATTATCAGTGCTCTTGAAATGTTGATAAGCAAGAGGGAAAATCGCCCTGCTAAAAAGCACGGAAATATTCCTATGTAATTGCTTCGATTATAAATTTATAATCACATTTTATTTTCTGAAAGGAGAAATTTAATATGTCATTAGCTGAAGCGTTAAGTGAAGGCTTGCAAGTAACAGGCATTGGCTTAATCATAGTTTTTTCTGTGCTTGTTATATTGATGCTTGTTATGATGGCAATGAAGGCTATTTTCTACAAGCCGAATAAAAAAGACAAGACTAAGGAACCGAGCGAAAAAGTCGAAACAGCACCAATTTCCGATACTGCTGTTGATGTGACAACTGTTCCTGTTCCTGCCGCCGCAGATAGCGGCATAGACGAAGGTACTCTGTTGGCTGTCATTACTGCCGCTGTTGCCGCCGTAATGGACACACCTGCCTCTCGTTTGAATATTAAGTCTTACAGAAGAATCGGTGATAATGCTCCTGCCTGGAACAAAGCCGGTGTAAGAGATATTATTGATTCAAGATTTTAAGAAGGACTATTCAGAAAGGATTGTTATGAATTATGAGAAAGTTTAGAATAAACGTAAATGGTAATTTTTATGAAGTTGAAGTCGAAGAAGTAGGCGGTGCAACTGCAAGTACTCCTGCACCTGCTCCTGCTGCTCCTGCTGCTGCACCTGCTCCTGCTGCTGCACCTGCTCCTGCACCTGCTCCTGTTGCCGCTCCTGTTGCCGCTCCTGCAGGTTCAACCGCAGTTTCTGCACCTATGCCGGGCAGAATTGTATCTGTTAAGGTAAACGTAGGTGACTCAGTAAACGAGGGTGACGTTCTTTGTATCCTTGAGGCTATGAAGATGGAGAACGAAATTATGGCTCCGAGTGCAGGCAAGGTTGTTGCTGTAAATGTATCGGGCGGAGATAACGTAAATACCGGTGACACACTTGTTTCTATCGGTTAGGGCGAAAGTACAAATCCGAACCTGCCAAAAACAATTAATTTACCTTTCAAAATCACGGTTCGGATTTATGCTATCACCCTAATCTATTTGATTAATTCGGATAAACGAAAGGAAGGTATTTATGATAGAAGGACTTTTAAGTTTTTTAAGCAGGACAGGCGTAGCTGCTTTGATTGAAAACGCAAAACTTGGTATCGCCGCTGCATCTTCAGGGTTCGACAGCTTGATTTCGGTTATCGGAACACCCCTTATGATTGTAATTGCTTGCTTGCTGTTATACTTGGCAATTGTCAAGCAGTTTGAGCCGTTGTTACTTTTGCCCATTGCATTTGGTATGTTGCTTTCAAACTTACCTATGTTTGCAAATTCAAGTGCAATTATGATGCACCCCGAATATTTTAACAGTGCAGATGGTCTTCAAATGGGCGAGATTATTAAACACGGCGGATTGCTTGATTTGCTGTATTTAGGCGTTAAACTTGGTATATATCCGCCGCTTATCTTCCTGGGTATAGGCGTTATGACTGACTTCGGTCCCCTTATCGCAAACCCAAAGAGTATTATTCTCGGCGCGGCTGCACAGTTGGGCGTTTTTACAACATTTTTAGGCGCACTTGTGCTTAGTGCTCTTATTCCGGGCATTAACTTTGGTGTAAACGAGGCGGCTTCTATCGGTATTATAGGCGGTGCGGACGGACCTACCGCTATCTATGTTACCAAGACTCTTGCACCCGAACTATTGCCTGCAATAGCAATAGCCGCATACTCATATATGGCACTTATACCTGTTATACAGCCGCCGATTATGAAGCTCTTTACAACTAAGAAGGAACGTCAAATCGTTATGGAACAGCTCAGACCTGTAAGCAAGACAGAGAAGCTTGTTTTTCCTGTAATTGTTACAATAGTTGTTGCACTTATTGTTCCTGATGCAGTAACACTTGTGGGTATGCTTATGCTTGGTAATCTGGCTAAGGAATCAGGCGTTGTTGACAGACTTATAGATACTGCTCAAAACAGCCTTATGAATATTATCACCATATTCTTGGGAATAACAGTAGGTGCTACCGCTAAGGCTGAAACATTTTTGACAGTCGAAACCCTCGGTATAGTTGTATTGGGTCTTATCGCTTTCTGTTTCAGTACGGCAGGCGGTGTTATCTTAGGTAAGATTATGTGTAAATTAACAGGCGGAAAGATAAATCCGCTTATCGGTTCCGCAGGTGTATCTGCGGTTCCTATGGCCGCTCGTGTTGCTCAATCGGTTGGTCAGAAGGAAAATCCTTCTAACTTCCTTTTGATGCACGCTATGGGTCCTAATGTTGCAGGTGTTATAGGTTCAGCTGTTGCCGCAGGTGTATTCTTATCACTCTTTGCACACTAATATTGATTTAATAAGGAGGTAATATAAATGGGAAAAGTAGGAATTACAGAAACAATATGCCGTGATGCACATCAGTCATTGATTGCTACAAGAATGACTACGGACGAAATTCTCCCCGCACTTCCTCTTATGGATAAGATTGGTTATCATTCTTTGGAGGTATGGGGCGGAGCAACTTTTGATGCTTGTCTTCGTTTCTTGAACGAGGACCCTTGGGAAAGGCTTCGTAAAATAAGAGCCGCCGCTCCCAACACAAAGCTTCAAATGCTTTTCCGTGGACAGAACATATTGGGATATCGTCATTATGCTGATGATATTGTTGAATACTTTGTTCAGAAGTCTATCGCAAACGGTATTGATATACTCAGAATATTTGATGCACTTAATGATGTCCGCAATTTGCAGACGGCAATAAATGCAACCAAGAAGGAAAAAGGTCACGTTCAGGCGGCTATTTCATATACAATCAGCCCTGTTCACAACAACGAGTTCTTTGTAAAACTCGCAAAGGAATACGAGGATTGCGGTGCAGATTCTATCTGTATTAAGGATATGGCAGGTCTTCTTACACCATATAACGCTTACGACCTTGTTACTGCTCTTAAAAAGGCGGTTAAAATTCCTATTCAGTTGCATACTCACTATACAAGCGGTGTTGCTTCTATGACATATTTAAAGGCGATAGAAGCAGGAGTTGACGTTGTTGACTGTGCGTTGTCACCCTTGGCATTGGGAACATCTCAGCCACCAACAGAACCGTTGGTTGCTACTTTAGAGGGTACAGAGTACGACACAGGCATCAGCCTTGACGCTTTGACAGAGATTGCTGATTACTTTAAGCCTCTGCGTGAGAAGTATTTAGAAAGCGGTCTCCTCAGCACTAAGGTTATGGGTGTTGACATCAATACACTTAAGTATCAGGTCCCTGGCGGTATGCTTTCAAACCTTGTATCACAGCTCAAACAGCAGGGCAAGGAGGACAAACTTGAGGAAGTTCTCAAGGAAGTACCGAGAGTTCGTGAGGACTTGGGATATCTTCCGCTCGTTACACCTACCAGCCAGATTGTAGGTACTCAGGCTGTTCTTAATGTAATTATGGGCGAACGCTATAAGATGGTTACAAAAGAAACAAAGGGTATCTGCAAAGGCGAATACGGCAGAACTCCTGTTCCCATTGATGAGGAATTCAGAAAGAAGATTATCGGCAACGAAGAGGCAATTACCTGCCGTCCTGCTGATTTAATCAAGCCTGAGCTTGAGAAGCTTAAAAAGGAATGTGCTGAATGGATTGAACAGGACGAGGATGTTTTGTCATACGCTTTGTTTGACCAGGTTGCAGTTAAGTTCTTTGAACAGCGTCGTGCCGCAAAATATAAAATCGACAATGACTCTGTTAATATGAAGGACAAGATACATTACGTATAATCAAGATATGGCAAAAGGCTGAACGAAATGTTCAGCCTTTTTTGTCGGCAATATTAACTTAATATAATCCGCATCTGTCATTGATGACTAACATTCTCAGCATCTCATCGGTAAGTCCAAGTCCGTCCTCGCCGCCTTTTAATACCCCCTGGTCAACAAGCTTTTGAATGGTAGGTCTTGCCCACTCGGGCATATTATCATCAATATAGTTATAAATCATCGGATTTTCAAGTTTGTCAACCTTATCCGACAAATCAGAAATCATTTTCTTTAACTCCTCGTACTGTGACATTGTCAATTCCTCCTCATTGGGTTCAACCCCTAAAATCGCTTTGCAAAGTGCAGAGGCAATGGCTTCTGCTCCTATTTTTTGATATAACTCCGCATCAGTTTTACTGTCTACAAAGCAAACCTCCAGCAAACAAGAGGGTGCTTTAGTATGCCTTATCACATATAGATGTGAGCCATTTTTAATACCTCTGTTTTTAAAACCAAGGCTGTTTAATGCTGTCAACATTTTACCTGCATACGCCTTGCTCTCTCCGCCGTAAGTGTAAGCCTCGGCACCGACACCGCCGCCTGAGTTGAAGTGAATTGAAATAAAAGTATCAAGGGGTTGAGCATTTGCAAGTCTGCATATCTCAGCAAGATTTTCACTGACTGATGCCGCTCTGTCATTGGTGCAATTTACTACCTCACAGCCTGCATTTCTCAGCATCTTCATAAGAGCATTACCCACAGCTCGTGTTTCGTTGCTCTCGTCCAAATACCCATAGGCACCACTGCCTATTGTTCCGCTTATGGTATGACCGCAATTAATTCCTATAACCATAATCCTTAATCCTCCTTTGCGCTATCAAGCTTAGCTTTCATAGTCTTCTCTTCCCTCAACATCATATCAGCCTCAATAGCTTCTTTGGTAAAAGAATTATTCTTCCACCACGCAACAACAGTTGTCACTGCCGTAAAAAGCATACTCACAAACTGATAGATATCATCTTCTGCAAACGGAATTGTTCCCTTGCCGAACAAAATCAAAAATTGGTTTATCAACGCAAGTGCAAGGCATACCGTTCTCCCTATTGTTCCTGCTGAAATTTTCACGCTATCACCTCCTTTGTTTTGGGGAAATCATTTTACTAAAAAACTTATTGCCGCAGCAATGATTGCAGTGATAACCGCACTGATAATCATATCATAACGATTTGCAGGCTTTGATTCCAGAGCGCTTACACGCTCAATAAATTCGTTTAAATCTCGGCGGATATACTTCATCTCAACCAGCAGTTCGGTTATACACTTGCCGTTGTCCGCAACCGAATCAATTCTGTGGTGCGCAGATTTTAACGATTGCTCGGCAGATGTCATTCTTTCATAAATCTCTTGTTCGTTCATTGCGTATCTGTTCTTCCTTTCATACTGCGTCAGTAAAATTTATTTCCTCCTGCTACTATAATATATAAAAGTATAAAGTGCCGTGCAGTGCCATATAAAAATAAACAAAGTAAGTGAACCGAACAAAAATACCCTCCTTACGTAAAGGAGGGTGGCACGCAAAGCGTGACGGAAGGATCGGCGATATACCAACATTTGTATAACACATTATCCGTTGGCAAACATCACAAACGGGCGATTCGTGAATCGCCCGTTTGTGATGTTTGCCATTTCGTATGTAATTAAATCGGATATTGTAGGGCAGGGGCTTGCTCCTGCCGACATGTGTACAATAAACTATCCGTTGGCGAATTTACATAAACCATCACGATGTAGGGGACGGCGTCCTCGACGTCCCGCAAACATACCAACAAATAAATCACGTGTTGCAGTATATAGCTATCGCTGACAAACGGGCGATTCGTGAATCGCCCCTACAAATGCACAAGACGAGCCTATTGCCGACACTTACAAAAGGGCGATTTGTAAATCGCCCCTACAATACGAAAGGGAACCTCATCAGAGAGGTTCCCTTTGCAATTAATTTTATTCAAGCTCAAATGCGCCTGTGTATAACTGATAATACATACCTTTTTCGTCAATCAGCATTTGATGTGTTCCGCGTTCTATTATACTTCCCTTTTCAAGAACCATAATAACGTCAGAATTTTTAACTGTTGAGAGTCTGTGTGCGATTACAAACACAGTTCTGCCTTCCATCAGTTTATCCATTCCCTTTTGAACTATCGCCTCAGTTCTTGTGTCAATAGATGAGGTAGCCTCATCTAAAATCATAACAGGCGGGTCGGCAACAGCCGCACGGGCAATTGCGATAAGCTGTCTTTGACCTTGGGAAAGATTTGAACCATTATTATTAAGCTGTGTATCATACCCGTCAGGCAATCTGGTGATAAAGTCGTCAGCACCTGCGAATTTTGCCGCCTCAAAACATTCTTCATCAGTTGCGTCAAGTCTGCCGTATCTGATGTTGTCGAGAACTGTTCCCGTAAACAGATTGGTCTCCTGCAAAACAATTCCCAAAGAGCTTCTTAAATCAGACTTCTTTATCTTGTTTATATTTATTCCGTCATACCTTATCTTTCCGTCACTGATGTCATAAAATCTGTTGATAAGATTAGTGATGGTGGTCTTACCTGCACCTGTTGCACCAACAAACGCAACCTTTTGTCCGGGTTCAGCATACAGAGTGACATTGTGCAGTACCTTTTTGTTTTCTTTATAGCCAAAGTCAACGTCCACCATACGAACATCACCTTTAAGCTGAGTGTATGTTATACTTCCGTCACTATGGGGATGTTTCCACGCCCACATACCTGTATGTTCTTTTGTTTCGACTATGTTTCCGTCAGAACCAAGTTTTGCATTGACGAGGGTAACATATCCGTCATCTTCCTCGGGTATTTCGTCCATAAGTTCAAACAGACGTTCAGCACCTGCCATTGCCATTACTATAGAATTTATCTGTTGTGTGCATTGATTTACGTTTCCTGTGAACTGACGTGTCATATTAAGGAAGGTAACAGCGGTCGCAATGGAGAAAACAGGGTCCATAGACAAGCCGACATTTCTGATATTCAGCAAATAGAACACACCTCCTGCGACAGCCATAATTACATATAATACGTTACCTATATTCATAATTATAGGACCTAAAGCGTTTGCATAGGCATGTGCCTTAAAGCTGTCATTGAACAGAGCATTGTTGAGTTTGTCAAAGTCCTTTTTTGACTCTTCTTCACGGCAGAAAACCTTGACAACCTTTTGTCCGTTCATCATTTCCTGAATGTATCCCTCTGTCACACCGAGGGATTTCTGCTGTCTGATAAAGAACTTAGAAGAGCCACCGCCCAGCTTTTTGGATACAAATATCATTGCTACAACGCCCAGAGTCAAAATCAACGTCATCCATATTGACAGGTACAGCATATAGCAAAAGACACAAATAACGATAGTACCTGCACGCAGAACAGATGGGATTGCTTGAGATATGAGCTGTCTTAATGTGTCTATATCGTTGGTATAATGGCTCATTATATCGCCGTGCTTGTGAGTGTCAAAATACTTAATCGGCAAATTCTGCATTCCGCTAAACATTTTGTTTCTGAACTTTGCGAGAGCTCCCTGAGTGATAATAGCAGTAAGCTGTGTGTGTACTATGGTGGCAATCAAGCTCACCGCGTAGATGGAAGCCAGCAAAATCATCATAGGAATTATTGTCTTTGATGCTTCATTCCAATTTGAAGTGTCACTCCACTTAGATATGACTTCTATTACATTTTTAATAAATATGTCAGGTATTAGTGCCGCTGCAGAAGCAATTAATATACATACCAAGGTGACAGGCAGAAGAACGGGATAAAACTCAAACAGCATCTTGCCTACTCTTTTTAATGTTTTGGGGTTTGCTTTTCTCTTTTGATTTTTATTCATTGTCATCCCCTCCGTTCGTCTGTTGTTCATATATCTCACGATAAATCTCAGAGCTTTCAAGCAATTCTGCGTGAGTGCCTATGTCCGAAATCTCGCCGTTATTCATAATAATTATCATATCTGCATCTTGCACTGACGAAATTCTCTGTGCAATTATAATTTTTGTTGTTTCAGGTATGTACGACTTAAAGCCTGCTCTTATCATAGCATCTGTCTTTGTGTCAACCGCACTTGTGGAGTCGTCAAGAATTAATATTTTAGGCTTTTTAAGCAATGCTCTTGCAATACACAACCTCTGCTTCTGTCCGCCCGATACGTTGGTTCCGCCTTGTTCTATCTTGGTGTCATACTTATCGGGGAAGGTTTCTATAAACTCGTCAGCACAAGCAAGACGGCAAGCCTCTTTAAGCTCTTCATCTGTTGCATTCTCGTTACCCCAACGCAGATTATCGGCAATGGTGCCTGAGAATAACAAATTTTTCTGCAATACCATTGCAACCGCGTCACGCAGAGATTTGATGTCATAGTCTTTGACATCTATGCCACCGACTTTAACCGTACCATCTGTCGTATCATATAATCTTGGTATCAACTGAACAAGTGAGGACTTACTTGAGCCTGTTCCACCGATAATGCCAACAGTCATACCTGATTTGATATGTAAATCAATGTCAGCCAAGGCATATCTTTTTGCCTTTTTGTTATACTTAAAGTTGACGTTATCAAAATCAATTGAGCCATCTTTAACTGATGTAACAGGTTTATCCGCTATTTTAAGGGAAGGTTCTTCGGCTAACACTTCGTAGATACGCTTCATTGACTCTGCCGAAATAGTAATCATAACATAAACCATTGACAGCATCATCAGACTCATCAAAATCTGAACGCCGTATGTCAACATTGCAGAGATTTGTCCTACACCTATATTGTTTAAGTGAAGTATTGCCATTTTAGAGCCGATAAGCAGAATAAATACTGAGTTAAAGTTCATACAAAGCTGCATAAGGGGATTGTTTAATGCAACAATTCTCTCAGCTCTTGTAAATTCATTGCATATCTCGCTGGAGGCTTTTTGGAACTTCTCTTTTTCATATTCTTCACGTGAAAAGCCCTTTACAACACGCATACCTCTGACATTTTCTTCTATTGATTCGTTCAATCGGTCATACTTTTTGAACACTCTTTGAAAAGCAGGCATAGCCTTTCTGCTGACCATAAGAAGACCGAATACTAAAACAGGCACAACAATAACAAATGCAGATGCCAGCGCACCGCCCATTATATATGCCATAATTATAGAAAATATCAGCATCAATGGACATCTCAGGGCTGTTCTGATAAGCATCATAAATGCCATTTGAACATTGGTAACATCTGTTGTCATACGTGTAACAAGTGATGACGAAGAAAATCTATCAATGTTCTCAAATGTAAATTTTTGTATGCGATAGAACATATCTTTGCGCATATTTTTGGCAAATCCTGCGGCAGCCTTTGAACAAGTTGCGGCGGCAAGGCCTCCGCACGCCAATGATAAAAGTGCCATAACAACCAATATTCCGCCTGTTTTAAAAATCTCATTCATTTCTATTCCTGATTGTATGCTGTTGACCAAATCAGCAGTTATAAACGGAATAAGTGTTTCCACAATTGCTTCGCCAACGATAAAAAGCAATGTTAAAATCGTTGCTGTTTTATACTCTTTTATACAACCTGCAAGCTTTTTTATCATATATTCACATCCTTTTATAATATTTTAGTTTTACTTAGCAACTCTGTGCCTCGTATGGTGTCGTGAAGATGCTTCGTGAGGAATTTTGTGCCTTTTATGATGTCGAACATAAGTTTCGCAAGGCATTTTATTAAATATATTGTGTATGGTCAAGAGCGCCTCCCCAAAGTTTTCTTTGTCGTTTTCTTCCATACTGTCAAACATAGTTTTGTAATATATGGCATCTTCATCTAAAAATTTGTCAATGTAATCAATTGCCTCTTTTGTGATTTTAAGTTTAATTATTCTTCTGTCATCAGGGTCGGGGACACGCTCGACAAACTTACATTCTATAAGCTTGTTCACCATCTTTGTCATTTGCTGTTTGGGCATCTTGGTAATATTTGCAAGTTCTGTCATAGATATCTCGTTGTTATTCATACGCAGAGTTTGAATACAATAATACATTTCCAAGCTCACTCCCTCATCCAGCAATTGCTTAAAAGGCTTGGCAATTCTGTAATGCCATTGGGGAAGTGTGGCAAGTAACAGTTCCTGAATTTGACTTGTTGTCATTTTTTCACCACCTTAAAAACTATTGTCATAAAATAATAGCATTTTGTTTACTGTCATATTATTATAACATATTATATTTTAAAGTCAATGAACATTTTATGAACAATTTAATTGAAATTAGCTTTTCTCTTTTAGGCTCCCTTGCTTAAATGAATAGAGGATTGACATTTGCGTCAATCCTCTTTGGATATTTAATTATCTAAGTGTTTTTACAAAAGCCTCAATGCGATTCAGTGCCTCGTTTATGCTATCGATTGAATACGCATATGAGCAACGGATAAAGCCTTCTCCGCTTTGACCGAAGGCGGTACCAGGAATAACGGCAACCTTTTTCTCACGCAGACAGCGTTCGCAGAAATCGTTTGATGTAAGTCCCGTACTTTTTATGCTCGGAAATGCGTAGAACGCACCCTTTGGCTCAAAACATTCAAGGCCCATATCGTTGAAGCCTTGAACAATAACACGTCTGCGCATATCATATTCATTTTTCATCATTTCTATGTCGTCGTCGCCGTTTCTCAACGCTTCAATAGCCGCATATTGTGCGGTTGTAGGAGCTGACATAATGGCAAACTGATGTACTTTTGTCATAGCCTTTATCAAATCAGGGTGGCCACAGGCATATCCCAATCTCCAACCCGTCATAGCGTACGCCTTTGAAAAACCGCTGACAAGAACTGTTCTCTCATACATATCGGGTATCTGAGCAATCGAGAAGTGTTTTTTGTCGCCGTAAGTGAGCTCTGCATAAATCTCATCAGATAAAACAATAATATTTGTTCCGCGTAACACTTCAGCTATTTCACACAAGTCCTCCTCACTCATTATAGCTCCTGTGGGGTTGTTCGGGAAAGGAAGAATAAGAACTCTCGTCTTTGGTGTTATTGCGGCTTTTAATTCCTCAGCAGTAAGCTTGAAGTTGTTTTCAGCCTTCGTCACAATAGGAACAGGAACACCGCCTGCAAGCCGAGTAATCGGACTGTAACACACGAAGCTCGGTTCGGGAATTAAAACTTCATCACCGCTACATATAAGGGAGCGTATGCACAAGTCGATTGCTTCGCTTCCGCCCACAGTAATCAATAATTGTGTTAACGGGTCGTAATCAAGTGAAAATCTGCGTTTCATATATTTGGAAAGTTCAAAACGCAGTTCCTTTAAACCTGAATTTGAGGTGTAGTATGTCATACCCTTTTCAAGAGAGTATATACCCTCATCTCTGATATGCCAAGGTGTTACAAAGTCAGGTTCGCCGACACCAAGGGATATAGCGTCATCCATCTCGGCAGCAATATCAAAAAATTTGCGTATTCCCGATGGCGGTATATCTCTTACAACAGGGTTTATAAGCCCCTGAATATCTATGCTCATAAGGAGATAACCTCTCTTTCGTCTTTGCTTGGCTTACAGCATATTACACCATCATACTTATATCTCTTTAACACAAAGTGTGTCGCTGTGCCAACTATTGATTCCATTGGAGCAAGATGCTCCGAAACAAATAGAGAAACCTCTTTAATATTTTTGCCCTCTACTGTGATGCCAAAGTCATAGCTGCCACTCATTAAATTGATAGCTTTAACCTCAGGAAACTGATAAATTCGCTCTGCTATTCTGTCAAAGCCTTTATTTCTTTGTGGGGTAACCCTAAGCTCAATATAGGCGGTGACGGTGTTCTGGCTGTATGCCTTATCCCAATTTATTCTCGCTCCGTAGCCGATAATTACGCCGTCCTTTTCAAGCTTATCAATAATGTCCGCGACTTCTGTCATAGGAATATCAAGCATTGTGGCAATCTCTTCAAGTGATTTTCTGCAATCCTTGTGCAGCAATTCCAAAACCTTTTCAATTTTTTTATCATATGACAATTCAGGCATTTTTTACCCCTCCTATAGATAATCATAAATTTTAGGTTAAAGATTATAATATCATTTTATACATTCTAAGTCAATATATATTTAAACATTGTAAGGTAAATTTAACTAATCAGACAGATACTTTATTCGTTAAAAATAAAGATGACATCTGCGTTAAATTGTTTGGCAAGCTCATATCCATTGTCGTTTCCCAAAACCAAACAGGCGGTGGAAAGACAATCGGCGGTGAGTGCAGAGGAGTGTATTACACTTGCGCTTGCTATACCGTTGTCTGTGGGATAACCGCTGTTTGTGTCCAATATGTGATGATATTTTTTATTTTCCCATTCAAAATAACGCTGATAAGTTCCTGAGGTAACAACGGCGGAATTATTGGCAGTAATAGTCTTGGCAACCTCTCCGTTTTGCGAAAACGGCTTTTGAATACCTACAATCCAGCTTTTATCTTTTCGTGATGGGTTTTCTCCGTAGGTCAGAATACTGCCGCCAAAATCTATTAGGGCGTATTCTATGTCATAGCTTTTTAGTACCTCTAAAACACAATCTTCGGCATAACCCTTTCCACAGCCGCCCAAATCTATCCTGGTGTTAGTATCTGTTTTTGTGACCGTGTTGTTCTCTTTGTTAATTATAATTTTTTTGTACTCAACAAGTGAAAGGGCAGAATTGATTTCATCATCTGAAGGAGGTGTGTGTTCGCCTTGATTAAACCCCCATAAATCTTTAAGAGGTGCAATTGTTATGTCAAATGCTCCTTGTGATTTTTCGCATATGTCAAGTGCAGTAGACAGAATTGATATGGTGTGAGTGCTGACAGGTACGGCTTGATTTGCCTGTGCATTATTAATCGCCGTCACGTCTGAGGTGTCAGAATAATAGTCAGTAACTTCAGCAACTTCATATGCCTTGTCAAATGCCACTTTTAAAGCAGTATTTAGAATTTCCTCCTCGGCACCCCCTACACGTATTGTACAAACAGTATCCATTAAAAACTGTGTGTCCGAAAGTTCGGTGCTTTTATTTGAATTACAACCGCTGAGAAGCGTGAGTATTAAAATTATAAATATTAATTTTTTCATCAAATATTGTTCCTTTTATTGTTTGAAGTATAGATATATAATAACACTTGTTTATAATAAAATCAAATAATATTTGCATAATAGATGAAAATATGATAAAATACCTTTTGCGACAAAGAAAATAGCTGACACTTAAGTCAGTTGGGCTTTTCGGGACGATGTGGGCATCGGCCCCTACAAGATGTAATGAAGAATGAATATTGCATAATATTAAGGAGAAAAATAATGAGTATAAGAGATAACTATTCACACACATTGCGAGCATCTTATATAGCATATATAACACAGGCGATAGCGGTCAACTTTTCACCATTGTTGTTTGTGACCTTTAGCAGAGATTATGGGCTGTCGTTAGCAAATATCAGCAGTTTGATATTGTTCACCTTTGTGGTGCAGTTGATAGTAGATATTTTGTCGGCAAAATTTATTCCCATAATAGGATACAGAGTATGTGCAGTAACATCACATTTTATTGCTGCATTGGGATTTATATTGCTCGGAGTTTTGCCTGACATCTGCGGAAGTCCCTTTGTGGGAATAATGATTGCAACATTTTTTTATTCCCTGGGGAGCGGTATGATAGAGGTTATGGTAAGTCCAATTGTAGAGGCTTGTCCCACACCTAACAAGGAGTCAGCAATGGCGTTTCTGCACTCATTTTACAGTTGGGGTACAGCTTTGGTCATAATTGTTACTACGATTTTCTTTAAGGTTTTCGGGATAGAAAATTGGCATATAATGGCGTATATATGGGCGCTTATTCCAATATGTAACGGAATTGCGTATATGTATGTGCCGATTAGCACAATAGAGGAAGAAGAGAGCAAAAGCGGTATAAAAAATCTCTTCAGCCAAAAGGTAATATATGTTATTATCTTGTTGATGATTGCAGCAGGTGCAGCAGAGCTTGCGGTAAGCCAGTGGGCATCTACCTTTGCGGAGAGAGGCTTAAACGTGTCAAAAGCGGTGGGGGATATAGCAGGTCCTTGTTTGTTTGCGGTAATGATGGGAACGGGCAGAGTAATATACTCAGCATTAGCGAAGAGAATTAATACATTGTTGTATATGGCGGCATCTGCGGCGGTATGTATAATCTCGTATCTGGTGACGGCTCTGTGTAACAATCCGATTTTTGCACTTGTAGGCTGTGGATTTGTAGGCTTATCTGTGGGGGTGTTTTGGCCGGGAACATTTAGCTTTGCGGCAAAAAGATATCCGAGCGGAGGAAGTGCAATGTTTGGTATACTTGCGTTTTCGGGAGATTTAGGCTGCACGCTGGGGCCATCATTGGTAGGCTTTGTGTCAGGAGCCTTCTCGGACAATATTAAAATAGGGTTGCTTTTCGGGGTTATATCTCCCATAATTCTTTTGGTTGCTTCGCTTGCTGTTAAGTTGTGCGGAAATAAAAAATTGACAGACTAATAAAAACGGACGTCAGCATTATTAGCTGACGTCCTGTTTGTTTTTTGAATTATACTTCGGGGTCTGCAGGCTCTGCGTATTCAGTTGTTATCTCGACATCTTTTTGCTTTTTGTCTTTTGGTTTAAAGATTTCTGCAACCTTGTCTATTGCATCAGGTGCAAAGTCAATTAATCTGTCATAAATGCTGTTTTGAGGCGTGACGGAAATCATTCTGATTTTTCCGTTGCCGACTACCAAAAAGGCTTCAGGGGTAAGAGAAATGCCACCACCTGTTGCACCGCCGAACATATTTTTGGGGTCGGAGCCGTCTGTGCTTTTTGAATTATACTTTTCAAATTCACTTCCGCCTACGCCAAAACCGATTGCAACCTTTGAAATAGGAATGATAACCGAGCCGTCAGGTGACGTTATTGCATCGCCAACGATTGTGTTTACGTCAATCATATCCTTAAGACCTTGCAAAGCTGTGTACATAATTCCTTCAATAGGGTGTTTATCTGCCATTATTTGTCACGTCCTTTTTTAATTTTATTTTTTAAATAGGTAAGGATAGGAGTCCATAGTGTTGTCAGTGCCGCATTGATAATATGTGTTGGCCTTACCTTAATTATACTCTTTATTTCTATGTTAAAACGCTTTCCGTAAAAGTCGGGTGTTATGTCCAATTGAGGAAAAGCTATGTGGAAATACATAGCGGCAAGGGGATATATAACTCCCACGAGTCCCCATACAGAGCCGTATATTATTCCTGTATTCGCAGGATTGCCTGTTCCGTAATCCAATTTAACTCTGAGTGTAGGAATATGAATTTTAAATCTTGTCTTGCCTAAAAATTTACGTATCAAAGCGAATGTTTCTGAATAAGCATCAGTTAATTCGTTCTTCACGTTTTTAACCTCATCAATATTAAAACCTGTTTCGGAATTGTATATTCTGTCCTTAATATTGTTAATTTTTGACTTTATGTCAAAACCTTTTTTTTCGGCGATGTTGTTTTCATCTTGTGTTTTTTTGTTTTGTTTCTGCTCAGTATTTTTCTCTTTTGCAAAATCCAAGAAAAGATTTTTTCTGAAAAACAAATGTTTAATCTTTACGTCAAGCTGCATATCCTTGTAGTGAACAGTAATTGTGGTAAACGGAAAAACCAGAGCAAATATAATCAATGCAATAATTACTAATACAATTAAAACATACAGCATTGATTAACCCCTCGCTTTAAAGAATTGATATTGCCTTATATCTCCTCGGGAGTATCCGAAAGGTCAATATTAGGCATTTTTTCTTGATTTAAGTCGGAAACAGCTTCCATTTCAAGTTGTTCGCCCTCCTCGGCAGTTTGACCGAGGGAGTCAAAGTCAGGCAAGTCCTCAAGCTCTGATACGCCGAAAATACGCA
Organism: uncultured Ruminococcus sp.; assembly: GCA_902760955.1. Taxonomy (GTDB): domain Bacteria; phylum Bacillota; class Clostridia; order Monoglobales; family Monoglobaceae; genus UMGS1820. Next base: position 27,409 of record CACWIG010000012.1, read on the forward strand.
AAAAGTGTTGTGTTGTACCAAACAAAATTGGTCTGCCCGGGGCATCAAGACGTCCCTTTTCCTCAATGAAGTTACGCTCTATCAGGCGATTTACTATGTAATCGCAGTTGACACCTCTGATGTGTTCAATTGAGCTTTTGGTAACAGGCTGTTTATATGCGACTATTGCTAAGACCTCCAACGCCGCATTTGACAAATTCATCATTTTGGGCGGTTCTGCCAAACGGGAAACATATTCTGAAAACTCACCGCGAGTGCAGAGCTGATAGCTGTCCTCCATACGGATTATGTGTATGCCTCTGCGTTCATAGCTGTATTCGTCCATCATTTTTTTCAATATTTCACGCAATGATTTTTTGTCAACATCTACGATATCCGCAAGACGTTCAAGTTCTACAGCATCACCTGCGGCAAATAATACTGCCTCAATGGCTGCCTGAATTTCTCTTATTTCCATATAATTTCCTCTAACTAATGTTTTTATTCTTCAAACACATCAAGGTCCAAATCGTTGTCGTCATTCCTGTATACCTTAGGGTTTGAGATGTTGCCGTTATCCTCGTATTCAATGCGAATTTTTTTTATTTTAATAAGTTCAAGAACCGCAAGGAAGGAGGCAACGGCTTCTGCCCTTGTTTTTGTGCCTTTAAAAAGGTCCTTAAACAACATTTTGCTTTTGATTTTCAGCTTGCTCCATATATTTGAAACACGTGAGCGGATAGATACCTTTTCGTGACCTACGATACCCTCAAAAGAGTGCTTTGGCGGCGGCATTTTACGCTCTAAGCGTTGATATGCACGCTTGTATGCCAATATCAGATTTTCGGGTGTAAGCGGTGCTGTGTTTAGCTCTGCAGGAGGCCTCTCGATTGCATCAGGTACCTTAAAGTACATAACTGTTCCGATATTCTGACGTTCCTTAAAGAAGGGTACGGCTTCCTTTATTTTCTTATACTCGGCAAGCCTTTTAACAAGCTCTTCACGAGGATCAACTCCATCGTCATCTTGGTCCTCAGGCTTTGGCAGGAGCATCTTGGATTTTATCTGCAACAATGTTGCCGCAAGTACCAAAAATTCACTTGAGATTTCCAAGTCCATTTCCTTCATCTCAGCCATAACGCTTAGGTATTGGTCGAGAATAATCGAGATAGGAATATCATATATGCTGACTTTATTCTTTCGGATCAGCATCAAAAGTAAATCTAACGGCCCTTCGAAGCTATCCAATTTAAAATTTAATTGCTCCATAATTGTTACCTTATATAAACAGATTTATTATCATATCATAAAAACTCAAAATCGCAGCTCTGCCGTGACTTAAAAATGTGTTGAAAATCGGTGTGTTGATTAGGATAATTAATATGATAAAACCATATCTTTCGTATTCCATTATTTTAAAGTAAATTCTCTCAGGCAACAGTGCATTTAAAATCTTAGAGCCGTCAAGAGGCGGAATGGGAATTAAGTTAAATAATCCCAAACCCAAATTGATAATTGCAAGATAGCTGCATATTATATAAGCGACAGTTGCAATATTGAAAGTGACGGAAGTATCAGAACTAAAACTGAGACCGCCCAGGATTACCGTTCCAATCTGTGCAATAAATGCAAGTATAAAGTTTGAAAGAGGTCCTGCAAGTGCAGTAAAAGCCATACCTGCCTTGTTATGCTTAAAGTTCCACGGGTTGATAGGTACGGGCTTTGCCCAACCAAAACCGAAAAGGAATAAGCATATAGCGCCAAAGGGGTCAAGGTGATGGAGCGGATTTACCGAAAGCCTGCCCATAGACTTGGCTGTTTTGTCGCCTAAGGCATACGCGGCAAGTCCGTGGGACATTTCGTGTACCGAAAGCGAAAGCAGTACACAAAAAGCTATTACTAAAACATATACCAGCTTTTGACCGATACTCATTCCCGTACTCGATAATATAGATAGAAGCATAGCAACCTCCCGATATATAAGTTAATAATTAATAATTAATAATGAATAATTCAGGATAATTTTCGCTGATTAGCGAAAATTCACAATAATTACCAATTATTCATTCTTCATTACAATTTGTAGGGCAGAGGCTTGCTCCTGCCGAATCTGTAGGGGACGGCGTCCTCGACGTCCCGAAATATGCGAATGATTGTGCGATGGACTATGTGTTGGGGATATAACGTAAATCCAAAATAATTTTAATGATTAATTGCCCAACGCCCATACGGTTGCCAAGCCCAACCGTAAAGTAAAAATTATTTTGGATTCTGCCCCTAATCATTCATTATAATTTGTAGGGCAGGGGCTTGCTCCTGCCGAATTTGTAGGGAACGGCGTTCCCGATATCCCGTTTATGAGAAATCAGTTTTAGAACATATCACACTTTAACATATCATCATATGTTTCTCTGCGGACAGCAACGGTAGGCTTTCCGTCCTTTATCATAATGATAGGCGGACGTGGCACCCTGTTATAGTTGCTGGACATAGAGTAGTTGTAAGCGCCTGTTGAGAGTATGGCAATTATTTCGCCGACTTTCACATCATTTAAAGGCATATCCTTACCGATAAGGTCCCCTGATTCACAGCATTTTCCTGCGATTGTTACAGTCTTATCCTGTGGTGCGAGAGGGTTCTCGGCGGATACAGCAGTATATCTTGATTGATATAAGATGTATCTGGGGTTGTCCGTCATACCTCCGTCAATAGATACATATGTGCGAATGTTAGGAATGTTCTTGATTGTTCCCACACTGTAGAGAGTAAGTCCTGCCTCTGCAACCATTGAACGTCCAGGTTCAACGATTATAAACGGAAGCTTAACGTCACGTTCTTTAGCAACTCTCTTTACAACCTTGGATACAGCGTTCATATATTCGCCAAGGTCTGAGGGATTGTCGTCTTCGGTATATCTGATACCAAAACCGCCGCCTAAGTCAAGCTCGTCTGTGATAATACCGTACTTCTCTTTAACATCACCGATAAAGTTCATCATAACCTCAGCGGCGTGTTCAAATGGCTCAAGGTCAAATATCTGCGAACCTATGTGACAATGAAAGCCTTTTATACAAACATTCTCTGCCTTAACAGCAAGGGCAACAAGGTCGTCAGCCTCTCCTGTTTCGAGAACGGCACCAAACTTTGAGTCTATCTGACCTGTCTTGATAAAGTCGTGTGTAGATGCGTCAATACCAGGTGTAATTCTGATTATGATGTTTGCTTTAATCTTAAGCTCACCTGCGATTTCGTTTATACGGCTAAGCTCAAGCGCGTTATCAACCATAATTCTGCCGATATTGTTTTCAAGTGCATACTTAAGCTCATCAGGTGTTTTGTTGTTGCCGTGGAAGTATATCTTGTCTGCAGGGAAGCCTGCGGATAATGCGGCATACAGTTCGCCGCCTGATACTACATCTATTCCAAAGCCCTCTTCATTTACAAGCTTGTACATATACTTGCAGGAAAGAGCCTTGCTTGCATAAATCGCACGGCCGTTGCCGTCATAATATTTCTTTATGGAGTCATTATATTTTTTGCAGTTATTTCGTATAGTTGCATCATCTACAACATAGGCGGGTGTTCCAAATTCTTTGGCAATCTTCACCAAATCGCATCCGCTCATTTCCAAGTTTCCGTTTTCGTTTACATTAAGACAGTCCATTATAAACTGCATCTCAATCGCCTCCTGTTAAACTTTGTTGTAACTTAAATCCTATAAATTTTAACATAATTGAAACCTTTTGTCAAATATTATCTGCGCGCAAAAGACCGAAAAAAAACACGTATTTAGTATATTTTGTTTAATAGTGATAATTATACAATTCAAAACGATATTGTTTTGTTTCAAATGACTCATTTATGACGTTATAAACACTTGACATTTGCGGAATTTTTGATAATATATAAGATATAGACAATACAATTTCGGAGGTGCATATTTAATGGAAATTACAAAGGATATAAAGTATGTCGGCGTCAACGACCACGACATTGACCTTTTTGAAGGACAGTACATCGTAGAAAACGGAATGGCGTATAATTCTTATGTCATTCTTGATGAAAAGGTTGCGGTTATGGATACCGTCGACATCAGATTTACACACGAGTGGGTTGATAATATCCAGAATGTTTTGGGTGACAGAAGCCCTGACTATCTTATAATTCAGCATATGGAGCCTGACCATTCGGCAAATATAGCCAACTTTATGAAGATATACACAAACACTCAGATTGTTGCATCACAAAAGGCGTTTACAATGATGCAGAACTTTTTTGGCAATGACTATGCCGACAGAAGAATTGTTATAGCAGAGGGGGATACCTTATCTCTCGGCAAGCATACCCTTAATTTTGTTGCGGCACCAATGGTTCATTGGCCTGAGGTAATGGTGACATATGATGCGTATGACAAGGTATTGTTCTCGGCTGATGGTTTCGGCAAGTTCGGCGCTCTTGATGTGGAAGAGGATTGGGCTTGTGAAGCACGCAGATACTATATAGGTATCGTAGGCAAGTACGGCGGACAGGTTCAAGCCTTGCTTAAAAAGGCGGCCGACCTTGATATAGAGAAGATTTGTCCCTTGCACGGACCTATTCTTACAGAAAATCTCGGCTACTATATTAATTTGTATGATACTTGGTCAAGTTATTCGGTTGAGAGCGACGGAATTATGATAGCTTATACCTCTGTATACGGAAATACAAAAAAGGCAGTGGAACAGCTTGCTGAAAAACTCCGTGCAAAGAACTGCCCTAAGGTTGTAGTCAATGACCTTGCACGCTGTGATATGGCAGAGGCGGTGGAAGATGCCTTCAGATACGGAAAGATTATTCTTGCAACAACAACATATAACAATGATATTTTCCCGTTTATGCGCGAATTTATCAATCATTTGACAGAGCGTAATTTCAGCAATCGAACAGTCGCTTTTGTGGAAAACGGAAGCTGGGCACCGAGAGCTATGAAGGTTATGAAGTCAATGCTTGAGGGTTGCAATAACTTATCTTACACTCAGAATAATGTTCATATTATGTCCGCAGTGAATGATGAAAACAAAAACGAGATTGAGGCTCTCGCTGACGAGCTTTGCCAGAACTATCTTGCACAGAGTGACGAAACTGCCAACAAGAATGATTTGACAGCACTCTTTAACATTGGGTACGGACTTTATGTTGTAACCTCCAACGACGGCAAGAAGGATAACGGACTTATAGTAAATACGGTTACTCAGGTTACCAATACACCAAATCGTATAGCTGTTACAATTAACAAGGAGAACTATTCTCACCACGTTATCAAGCAGACAGGTGTGATGAATATAAATTGCCTGTCCACAGAAGCACCGTTTAGCGTATTTGAAACATTCGGTTTTCAGAGCGGAAGAAACACAGACAAGTTTGCAAATTCTGAGCCTTTGCGTTCGGATAATGGCTTGGCGTTCCTGCCGAGATACATCAATTCATTTATGTCATTAAAGGTTGAACAGTACATTGACCTTGACACTCACGGAATGTTTATATGCAGTGTGACAGAGTCACGTGTTATTTCTAATGTTCCCACAATGACATACAATTATTATCACGAAAATGTTAAGCCGAAGCCTAAAACCGATAAGAAGGGCTACGTATGCAAGATTTGCGGATATGTCTATGAGGGAGATACACTTCCCGATGATTTTGTGTGTCCGTTGTGTAAGCACGGAGCGGCTGACTTTGAACCGATTGGTTAGGGGATAAATAGAAAAACATAACAAATTTTGTTGACTTTTATCTGTAAATATTGTATTATAAAGGTATTATTTTAAAATTTATTTATATGGGGGAGAAATCATATGAAAAGGTTAGTATCAATTTTATTGGTATGCGTAATGGCTGTATCATTGGCTGCGTGCGGTTCAAGCACAACAGGCTCAGCTGACAAGAAGGAATACACAGTAGGTATATGTCAGTTGGTTCAGCACGAGGCATTGGATGCTGCAACAAAGGGTTTTAAAGATGCTCTTACAGAGGAACTCGGTGACAGCGTTAAGTTTGACGAGCAGAACGCTTCAAACGATTCAAATGCTTGTGCGACAATAGTAAATGGTTTCGTTTCAAAGAATGTTGACTTGATGTTGGCAAACGCTACACCTGCACTTCAGGCTGCGGCTGCTGCAACAACTGAAATTCCGATTTTGGGAACATCTGTTACAGAATACGGCGTTGCTCTCGAAATTAAAGACTTTAACGGCGTTGTAGGCGGAAACATTTCAGGTACTTCTGACCTTGCTCCGCTTGACAAACAGGCAGAAATGCTTATTGAATTATTGCCTGATGCAAAGAAGGTTGGTTTGTTATACTGTTCATCAGAGGCAAACTCATTATATCAGGTAAAGGTTGTAAAAGAGTATCTCGAAGCAAAGGGTATTGAGTGCAAAGAGTTTTCTTTCTCTGACTCAAACGATATTGCGGCTGTAACAACATCAGCTTGTGATTACAGTGATGCAATCTATGTTCCGACAGATAACACAGTTGCTTCTTCTACAGGTATTATAGATGGTATATGCAGACCTGCTAAAGTTCCTGTTATTGCAGGCGAGGAAGGTATTTGCAGTGGTTGCGGTATTGCTACTCTTTCAATCAGCTACTATGAACTCGGACGTAAAACAGGTATGATGGCTGCAAGAATTTTGAAGGACGGCGAAGATATTTCAACTATGGAAGTAGAATATGACGAGAACTACCAGAAGAAGTATAACAAAGAGATTTGTGATGCTTTAGGTATCCAGATTCCTGACGGCTACGAGGCTATTGATTAATAAAGATTAGTTGCTGGATTGATGATTTTAGTACATTGGGATGGCAAGTTTGTCATCCCAATGTTTTATAATTTTATAGGGTGATTTGTATGAATATGATATTTAATATAATTAACAGTATGCCTGGTGCTGTGGCACAGGGGTTGATATGGGGCATAATGGCAATCGGCGTATATATTACATACCGCATACTTGATTTTGCCGATCTTACTGTAGACGGCTCAATGTGTACAGGCGGTGCTGTATGTGTTATGATGATTTTGTCAGGTCACAGCGTTCCTGTTGCTATGATTGTGGCTGTTATTGCAGGTATGCTGACAGGTCTTATCACAGGTGTTCTTCATACCTTTATGGGTATACCTGCTATCCTTGCAGGAATTTTAACTCAGCTTGCCTTGTATTCCCTGAACCTTAAAATTATGGGCAAGGCGAATCAGGCGTTGAATTTCAGAAATTATGATTTAGCAATTTCACTGCAGTATATCAGAAAGTTCCCCATATATCAAAATACGATATTTGTAATAGCCATATTTACGATTGTGATTATAGCTGTGCTGTATTGGTTCTTCGGAACTGAAAGCGGTGCATCGTTGCGTTCTACCGGTGCAAATCCGAATATGAGCCGTGCGCAAGGAATTAATACTAATTTCAACATAGTATTAGGTCTTATGATTTCAAACGGGCTTGTTGCACTTTCAGGTGCACTGTTGGCACAGTATCAAGGCTTTGCTGATGTTCAGATGGGACGCGGTGCAATCGTTATCGGCTTGGCGGCTGTTATTATAGGTAATGCTTTGTTCGGAAAGATTTTCAGAAATTTCGCTTTGCGGTTATTGGGAGTTTCTCTCGGTGGTGTTATTTACTATATCGTTTATCAAATTGTAATATGTCTTGGCTTGGATCCTGACTTATTAAAACTTCTTTCATCATTGATTGTTGCAATATTCCTTGCAATACCTTTCTGGAAGAAAAAGTATTTTTCAAAGCCGACAAAAGGGGTGAATAGTAATGCTAAAACTGAGTAATATTTCTAAAACATTTAATACGGGAACCATAAACGAAAAGTTGGCGCTTGACAATTTAAGTCTTGTGCTGAATGACGGTGATTTTGTTACTGTTATCGGAGGTAATGGTGCAGGTAAAAGCACAATGCTGAACGCTATTTCAGGGGTGTGGGGCTTAGATTCGGGCTCCATATATATTGACGACTGTGACGTTACTAATATGCCTGAATACAAAAGGGCAAAATTCTTAGGCAGAGTTTTTCAGGACCCGATGATGGGCACTGCGGCTGATATGGAGATTGAGGAAAATATGTCTTTGGCCCTCCGCAGAGGAAAAAGACGTACGCTTAAGTGGGGAATAACAAAGGCTGAAAGAGAGATATTCAAAAAAGAGCTTGAAATTCTTGAATTAGGTCTGGAAACAAGATTGAATGACAAGGTAGGTTTATTGTCAGGCGGTCAAAGACAGGCTCTTACGCTCTTGATGGCAACCCTTCAAAAGCCAAAGCTTTTGTTGCTTGATGAACACACAGCGGCATTAGACCCTAAAACTGCTACAAAGGTGTTGGAACTATCCGATAAGATTATAAGAAGCAATAATCTGACAGCACTTATGATTACGCACAATATGAATGATGCTATTAAATATGGTAACAGACTTATTATGATGAATAGCGGTAAAATCGTGTTTGATGTATCAGGAGAGGAAAAGCAGAATTTGACAAAGGAACAACTTGTAGAGCTGTTTTCGGCGGCACACGGTGGAGAATTTGCAAACGACCGTATATTGCTTTCTTAATTCCGTTAAATTTAAAACAGAAGTAAAATAAAAAGCCTCACAGGATTATCTGTGAGGCTTTTTGGTCGAGGTGACAGGATTTGAACCTGCGGCCCCTTCGTCCCGAACGAAGTACTCTACCAAACTGAGCCACACCTCGACAACGAAAGATATTATATCATATCAAGTGTCGTATGTCAAGTTTTTTCTATGTGTAAGCCATATGATATAAATTTTCAAAATTTTTAAAGAAATTCGAAAAAAACTGTTGACAAATCTGAATAAATATGTTATTATATCAGAGTTGCGATATGGAGGGGTTCCCGAGTGGCCAAAGGGGGCAGACTGTAAATCTGTTGCTTCTTGCTTCGATGGTTCGAATCCATCTCCCTCCACCATAGTAGCGTGATGATATTACTGTCAGTAGTGTCATCACGCTTTTTCATGCGGTTTTTCAGGGTTCAAGTGGTGTTCCTCTAAAACAGTATTTTCGTTACTGTCGAAGGTTTTTCGTAAGGAGTTGAACCCCAGCCCTTAATTCAAAATCAGTTCCAAAGCACAGAGTTTAAAAATGCTCTGTGCTTTTTGTTTTGGAATTAAGGAGGACCAATATGAAAAAACTAAAAGTCAACTTCACCACAATACCTAACGAAGCAATCCTGGACACAAGACTCGATACATATGAGTTCAAGGTGCTGTGTTATTTATGCAAATTATCTAATGAGAAAAATGTCTGTTTTCCTTCCTACTCCACCATCGCTACCAACATGAAAATCAGCCGTTCCAAAACAGCAAATATAATCAATCGCCTTATCGATTTAGGTTATATTGAAAAAGAAAATCGCACAAGAGGTCGTGGCGGAAAAGGCTCTAATCTCTACACAGTATGTCAGGAATACTATGAGGATGAAAAACAGTATGCAGAAAAGACTATGGATAGTATGCCCGAAGGACATCGTGATAGTCTTTCAGAAGAACCGGATAGTATGCAGGACGGACTATATAAATACTCAAATACAAATATTAAAAATTTTATAAATAATCAATCCTCATCAATAGAGCGGCTGATGGATCAGGCAGAAACATATAATCTTGAAGGTCAATTAAAAATTGATTTTAAAAAAGCGTTAGAAAGAATGTATCGCCAAAAATATATAAAAGTTTACGGCGAAAAAATTCCGCAGGAATTGGTTCGTGAGCGATTAAAAAATATCAGCTACGAGCATATTGCCTGTGCAGATAACAGACTGCCGAGAGAAAAAGTTAATGGCATTTGGCAAAAGAAAAATATAGATACCATTCCCTATCTCATCTCGGTTTTGTATGACCTTTTGAAACATAACGAGGAAGAACTTATAAAAATTGAATACGGAGATATTGCATCGGTGTCCTCTTCCAGAAAGGAGGATTCAGATGAATTATTTATATAACCAACAAAACAAACTGAGTAATTGTTTTATACTCTCAAACTATGTCATGAATTTAGATTTAAGTGCAACAGCATTAGCCATTTACTGTTATCTCATGTACATAGAAGACCGAGATAGATATGAGTGTTACCCTAGCTACAAAACCATCGGGAAAGCTCTTAAAATAAAAAGCAAAAATACGGTGGCAAAATATGTTGCAGAGCTTGAAGAAAAGAGTCTTATCTATACAGAATCGACAGAGGTTGTTCTGAAAAATGGTAAGAAACGGAATGGAAATTTAAAATATACAATCAGACCTATAAGAGATGCACTCGAATATAATTTCGAGCGACAGCTGAAAGAAAATGCAGAAAAGGCTGCCATAGATAAAGCTCAAAAAGAACTTGAAAAATATAATAAAAAGCATCCCAAAGAGCCACCGTAATTCAAATTATATTTTCAGGATTTGATTACTACCCCCATATTAAAATTTATTATACAGTAATCAAAGAAAAGGTCGAAATGATGCCAATGCGACAGCAAGTTTGAAAATAAAAAACTTGCAGTAAGGTAGTTACACCACCCCGAAAATTTAATTCTCTATTACGCCAACGCCACAGGGAGTGTTACACCTTAAAATCGATTTTGAGTGATTATATCGAATAGATATATCCGTGTTTGAAAACAAAACATATTCGGAAAAGGGTTTACCCCTTCCGAAAAGATACACCTCTCAAACACGGCATATATATCGGGATTAAAACGATATATCTGCGTTTGACCAAGGGTTAAGACGGGGTGTTAAGCATAAAACTATTCAGGATAAGGTAGTTACACCACCCTGAAAAGTTAGCCTCTCGTACCAAGGGTATAAGCCCTATGATAAGCCCTTAAAACCGATTTGAGCGTCGGTCGCAACAGAAGTGTCGTAGATATTGGAAAGTAAAAAACACGGCAAGGGAAATACGCCCCTGAAAAGAAACAACCGTTGCTCCCGACAGAAATACCGTAAGGAACAAAAAATAATAAAAATAGCACTGCGAAAATGATAAAGCCCCCAAACTGAAATGACACCAAATTGAACGAAAAGTAGACAAAATAAAATGAAGCAGGAAAAAGCACTGGTGCATTTTCGATGCCCCAGTGCGGTCAACACCGACCGGCAGAGCCGTTCGGGGTGGTGCTTTGAAAAACGATTTGGTGATAATTCGGGTGCTATGCACCAATAAACGCAGTGTTTAAGCAATAATTTCAGGTGAACCATAGTGTGCACCACCAAAAAGGAGGATTTTTCAATGAATAAACAAAAAGACAGCAAACACATTAGCTTATGGATTCCAAACAGCCTGTACAAAGAATGTAATATCTATCAAATAAGGCATGGAATTAAAACTCGCAGCGAATATGTTAAAAATGCGTTGGAATTCTATAATGCTTATTTAGCCAGAGAAGACTCAACAGATTATATTAACAAACAAATTCTTAATCGCATGGAAGAAATGTTGGATAGTCTTGAAAACAGAATCGGCAGACAGATGTTCAAATTAATAGTTGAATCTGCAAAAATATGCAGAATATTATTTGACGGACTTGAACTCGATATGGATGACTTTGATGAGCTGCATGAAAGATGTGTTAAAGAAGCAAAACATCTCAACGGAGCGATTACATTTCCGTCATCAATGAGAGGAAAAAAACTCGCAGAATTAGGTTGTGTAAAGTTAAAATGAAAGAATGGCATAACAATTTCAAAAAATATCTTCGATTTTCGCCGAAAAGCTCATAAATGCTCGACTGCGATTTGTCAATCGACTGCGATTTGTCAAGGGTAAAAATGAACGTGCTGACGCACGCCCTATGACAAATCACAGTGCGACCATTTGAATATTGATTAGGCGAAAATCAAGATACGAGTAACAAAGAATTTTGTTGTCGTTCAGTGTATTTTAAACCGGCAACCCGAGCAGGTGTAAGGTTAGAGAGTGAGCTATGAGGTCTGATGAAGTTGTAGAAGAACACAAACATCATAATCATAGAATTGGCACTTTCAAAGGAATTAAAGCCGTATCTGGTCTTGTACCAATATTTAAACTGCTTGTTAAAGGCTTCAATAACATTGTTAGAGATGTCATCCCTAAAACTTGCAACTCTGATGTGTTTAACACCGAATATTGATTTGGTAGGTACTTTGTAAGCTGAATAACGGTCAGTAACAATAGCATTAGGCTTACCGTATTGCTTTACACTATCAAACAAGCTAAAGGCTTGTGGAGAATCTCTGTGAGGCGATAGGTGGAATCCTAAAACAAACCTTGTTTCACTATCAATGATAAACCAAATGTAATATTTTTCACCTAATATTTTGACAACAGTTTCATCAGCGTGCCATTCATCAGAGTCAAAATTCATAGCAGGCATAAGAGTAAGCATTTTAGAGTGAAATATTGGTGCGAACTTTTTACACCAATCGCTGATAGTAACGTGAGAGACTTTAATGTTGTACAAAATATTAAGCATTAAAGCAATCTTGCGAAAAGATGTACCGCCTATGTAAAACATAGTTAAAGCAGTAATTACAAGATGTATGCTATGGCGCATACGTTTGAAATTATCTTTACCAATGATGTTGGACATAGATGGCGGCAGCTTCACAGTAGGTTTCGCTTGAAAGAAAGAATGATTGCATTTTTTATCAGAGCAACGATAATTTGAATAATCGTCATAATCGTGATGAAGAAATGCAGACTTGCCGCAGATGGGGCAAGAAGGATATTTTCTTTTTTCAAGTGGAAGTGGTTTTGCACCTTTAGAACCACTTGAAACAAAATCAGGTGCAAACTGATGTTTACATTTACGGCATTGGTATTTTTGATTGCCGAATTTATCTTTGCCGTATTTATAAAATGAATGAGAGTTGCACTTTGGGCAACAAATTGGTATAATATTATCCATGAGATCTTGTATTCCTTTCTCGAAATTTCGGGAGGTATAGGTTTTAGGGGTAAAACCATTATACCATAAGGAGTTCAAGGTCTCAATTTTCATTTAACTTAACAAAACG
>CACWIG010000013.1 GCA_902760955.1 uncultured Ruminococcus sp.
CTGCGGCTCTGCACCGTGACCGCCTTTACCGATAACTTTTATAAAAAAGTCATCAGGCGATGCATAGAGTGAACCTTTTTTTATGCGTATCTTTCCACAGTCAATATCAGGGTCCATATGTAATGCGATGCAAGCATCAACATTAGGGGCTGATAAAACACCTGCATCTATTAATGGCTTTGCTCCGCCTGATGTTTCCTCTCCTGGCTGAAAAACAAGCTTTACTGTTCCCGAAAAATACTCCTTCATCTTATTTAAGACATCACAAACACACAACAATATGGCTGTATGTCCATCGTGACCGCAGGCGTGCATAATACCATTATTTACCGATTTATATTCGCTCTCTCTTGTTTCGCATACAGGCAAGGCATCAATGTCTGCACGTATCAAAAGAGTTTTAGGTTCATCTGAATTTAAAGTACCTTTAATAACGGCAACAACATCTGTTCCCACTAATCCGCTAACATAATCCACCGACATTTCATCGAGATGTTTCTTTATATATTCTGAGGTTTCGTATTCTTTAAAGGACAGTTCAGGATTTTTGTGAAAGTGACGTCTGTCGTTTACTAAACTAATTTTGTTTTCTAATACTAAACTTGAAATTTTTTCTTTAATATCTATCATATTTGTCACCCTTTAGTTTTATTAACTATGAAAATATTTGTACACGTTTTCAGCAGACCTTTTATCAAGCACATCTGACAACTCTTCAACAGTGGCTGATTTTATTCTTTCGATACTTATGAATGTTTGAAGCAGCTTACGCCTTTTGCTTTCACCTATACCCGAAATATTTTCAAGCTCTGATGCTACCACGGACTTTTCCTTTTTATTTCTGAACGAGGTAATCGCAAAGCGGTGAACCTCTTCCTGTATATCAGCTAACAATCTGAACAGAGGGCTGTCAGCGTCTACAGGATATTCTTCATTCTCGTCTACTAAGGCTCTCGTTCTATGTTTATCATCTTTTACAAGTCCAAAAACAGGTATTTCTTCGCCGAGAGTTTCCATAAGCATCCTAATCGATTTGACGTGTCCTTTGCCGCCATCAAGCAAAATCAAGTCAGGCAAAGGCAAAAATTTTGCTTTGCTCTTATCCAACACACCATTGCCTATATTCTCTTCCTCTTGGTACGCTCTGTTTATTCGCCTTGCAATAACTTCACGTGTACTCTCGTAATCATCAGCACCTGCAACAGTTTTTATGTTGAACTTTCTGTAATCCTTTTTTGATGCTTTTGCGTCATTATACACAACACAAACTCCTACGCTGTTTTCTCCTGATATATTTGATATATCATATGATTCAATCCGATACGGTATGTGTGGCAGGTTTAAAACATCAACAAGCTCTGACAGTATCTTATTTTGTTCCATCTGCTCTCTGTTTCGTTTAAAATAATACTGCTTGAGCGATTCTTCGGCGTTTTTACATACCATTTTTATTAATTTGACCTTTTCACCTCGCTGAGGAACATTAATCAATATTCTGTACCCCGTCTTTTCCGAAAGCCATTTGGAAATATCATCTATATCGTCAATTTGCTCTGATATCAGTATTTCTTTAGGAATATTAGTAGCATTATAGTAGTATTGTTTAATAAAACCTGACAAAAGAGCATCATTGCCTAAATTCTTATTTTCAAAGATATAATATTCAGAGCCTTGAATTTTTCCGTTACGCATATAAAAAATGCGTATACAACTGTCATCCTCGCCGTTATATATACCGATTATATCACGATTATCGTCCTTTGTAGAAATCATTTTTTGTTTATCGCCTAAGATTTTTATACTTTCTATCTTATCACGATATCTTGCGGCACGTTCAAACTCAAGTTTGTCTGATGCGGAATACATCTCATTTGTTAAATCATTTATAATGTCTTTATATTTTCCATCCAAAACATCAGAAATTTTGTCAAAAGACTCTCTGTACTCAACAGCGGAAATTTTGTTGGAGCAAGGAGCCGAACATTGACCGATATGATAATATAAACACGGACGTCCCTTTCCGATTTCATTGGGGAGTTTTTTAGAGCAGCTTCTGACTTTAAATATCTTTTTAACGGTTTCAAGAACGCTTCTCACTGTTGCAGCACTCATATATGGCCCGAAATACTTTGCTCCGTCGTTTATCAATCGTCTTGTCATAAATATCCTTGGATATTCCTCGCCTGCAGTTATTTTTATATAAGGATATTGCTTATCATCCTTTAAAAGAATGTTATACTGAGGCTTATATTTTTTTATAAGATTACATTCAAGAATAAGAGCTTCAACTTCTGTATCAGTCATTATATAGTCAAAATCAGCCACGTGAGATACCATAGCATCTGTTTTGGTGGTATGTGATTTTAAATTCATAAAATACTGACTTACACGATTTTTTAAAGCCTTGCTCTTACCGACATAGATAACCTCTCCGTTTATATCTCGCATAATATAAACACCTGGTGAAGTCGGTAGGTTTTTAAGTTTTTCTTTTATATCTGCAATACTCATTGTTACCCTCAAAAAAAGCACGTCGCTCACATTCAGATAAACGACGTGCTATGTTTTTAAATTAAATAACGAAATTAAGCAAAATTAGTTGAAATAAGCTCCGCCAATTCGGAAACAGCAGTTTCTTCATCAGCACCTTCTGCAATGATGGTAATAGCAAGTCCTTTTGTAATGCCCAAAGACAAAACACCGAGAAGACTCTTTGCGTTAACCCTTCTGTTATCTTTTTCTACCCAAATACTTGATTTGTACTCATTCGCCTTTTGTATAAAAAAAGTTGCGGGTCTTGCGTGCAGACCAACTTGATTCTGAACCACTACTTCTTTCATATACATAATATAATCGCTCCTCTTCCTGAACAAACAAACTAAAACCATCTAACATTTATCTGATTTTAATACGCATTATCATAGTATTATAATACTAAAAAATAGCGAATAAGTCAATAGTTTTTTCTATTATTAATAAAAAAATTTTAATATTTTGTTCACATTATACAAAAATTGTTTATTTTAACAAATACAAATGTGCGACAAAATATAAATTTATTGAAATTAACCAATGATTACTTTGAGAAGGGTGCAAGTTCAAGTCTGATAAAAAAGCCCTTATCGTGTTCGCAGACAGGACATTTGGCAGGAACTTCATTTCCTTCATAAATATGTCCACAGTTTAAACACATCCATTTGGTTTTTACATCAGATACAAACAGTTTATTATTCTGAATTTCCTCTGCCAACATTGAAAAACGCTCTCCGTGAGTTTTCTCTATTTCGGCAATCATTTTAAAAGCCGACGCCGCTCTGTTAAAGCCTTCGCGTTCTGCCGTTTGTCCAAATTCTTTATAAACAACATCATATTCCTCAAACTCATTGTGCTTTGCACTTTCCAATAACTTATATACATTGTCATAATTGTCAATGGGATAGGTTCCGTCAATCAGTATATTTTCACCTGATGACTCTTTAAGCAAATTATAAAATACCAAAGCGTGAGCCCGCTCCTGTTCGGCAGTAAAATTAAATACAGCCTCCACAACGTGCAATTTTTCTTTTTTGCAGTAGTTTGCCGCAAAAGTATACCTATTTCTTGCTTGACTTTCTCCTGCGAAAGCCTTTAATAAATTTTTCTTTGTTTCACTTTCTGAAAATGAAATTTGCATAATATATCCTCCATAAAATTTAAAGTATAATAGTCGGATATAAAATGAAAAAATCGTATATACACTACAAATCCGAAATAATTTTTTCGTTGCAGTTGGGCTTGGCAACTGTCTGGGCTATGGGCAATTATTAATAAAAATTATTTCGGATTTTGCGGAAAGTTTACTACAGTTTTGTGTTTCCACATTTTACACTCGACTATGTAAAGTATAAATATATTATGCGAAAAATCTAACAAATTATAACAATTAATTATGGTGATGTTCTTCACAGTCACAGCAATGACAGTCGTGTTCTTCATTGTTTTCAGCGTGCTTCTTTGCACCTTGATAACTCAAATCTATTTTGTCTATCTTTAATTCTCTGTATTCCTCAGATGAATCTATGCATTTACCACAGTTGTCGCAAATCTTAAATGGATTTAAGTCACAATAATCACATTCGCCGCAATCATTGCAGAACTTTTTATCATCAAGTACACATTTCTTTTTCATAAATATAAAAATCTCCTATTATTGCATATTAGATATTGCATCTACCGCTTTCAATATTCCTACTTTTGCCGCATCATATATAACACCGCCCTGCAGATATGCAACATACGGCTCAGAAATCGGTGCGTCAGCAGATAATTCAATAGATGCCCCCTGAACAAAGGCTCCTGCCGCCATTATAACAGGGTCCTCATATCCTGGCATATCCCAAGGCTCAGGCGTTACATAGCTATCAATAGCCGAACCTGCTTGTATAGCCTGACAGAACTTTATAACCTTATCAGGATTTTTGAATTTTATCGCCTGAATAATATCCGACCTTACAGCATTCGGTTCAGGGCATACTTCATATCCTAATCCTTTAAATATTTCAGCACACAGCATAGCGGTCTTCATACTCTGTGCAACAATATGCGGTGACATAAAAAAGCCTTGATAAAGATTTCTGTTAAATCCAAGGCTTGCACCCACGTGTTTGCCAAGCCCAGGAGCTGTAAGCCTGTATGAAATTTTCCTTACATACTCCTCTTTGCCTGCTATGTATCCGCCGCTGAGTGCTATACTTCCACCTGGATTTTTTATAAGGGAACCAACTATAATGTCAGCTCCCACCTCTGTTGGTTCTTGCATCTCGGAAAACTCTCCGTAACAGTTGTCAACCATACATATGGTGTTTGGACTTACATCTTTTATTGTTTTTATAATAGTACCTATCTTTTCAACAGTAAGCGAATCTCTCCAATCATAACCACGGGACCGTTGAATTAATGCAAGCTTAACTTTTTCACTTGCAAAGGTTGACATAATTTTATTATAGTCAATTTCACCGCCATCAAGCAAATCTATTTGACCATATTCAACGCCAAAGTCTTTTAGAGAGCCGCAATCCTCCTCACCTCGTATTCCGATTACTTCCTCCATTGTATCATACGGAGCACCGACAACAGAATACATTTTGTCGCCAGGTCTTAAGATACCGTATAAACAGCTTGCTATCGCCTGTGTACCACTGACAATATTATGTCTGACAATGGCATCCTCTGCTTTAAATACCTCGGCAAAAACCTTATCAAGAGTATCTCTACCCATATCATCATATCCATACCCAGATGTTTCGCCGAAATGAGCATACGATATATTGTTGTTTTGAAAGGCTTTAAGAACCTTAAGCTGATTGAAAGCCGCAATATTATCTGCGCGTTTAAATGACTCTTTCAACTTGTTTTCTGCATCCTTCATCAAATCAATAGTAGATTGACTTATACCATATTCTTTGATTAATATATCATCTTGTGTATACATTTCGTTTACCCCACTTCTTCTATTATATTTTTAAGTATCTCTATCGTACTGTTTACATCATCCATATCAGCAATTTCACATTTACTGCCCATATATTTAATCGGAATACAAAGGGCCCCGAGTTTTGCATCCTTTGCAAGTATAACAAAATTATCAAGAATTGACCTGTTTGTTGAAAAATACGGCTGATTGGAAATATCAACAGATGCTTTGTTACAAATTTCCAAAATATCACGTGACATCACAGCATTACCATCTTTATATACTATACCACAACCCTTTGAAATTTTAAAGTCATTTTCGGCAATTCCGTATTTCAATGTGAATATATAATCGAAATTTCCGTTGCTTATTAAAGATTTTATTGAACTATTGTTAAAATATAGTGTTAAGTATATTTCCTTGTCAGTTGTATTAATAAAATTTAATATATAATCTACGATTTTTAAAGAAATATTTACTATTATATTTCTTCCGTAAAGTTTATTACCTTTACAATTAGATGATGATTTTAATTGAAAAATATCACCTGTTTTATAGTCTAATTTGTCAAAAATTTCTATAAATGCAGAGGTATTATCTTTTTTGACTACTCCAATCACACCATCTTTTGAAATTGCATACAAATCAATAATACTTTCTTTGTCTATATCGTCTTTTAAGTTAAAATATACTTTATCATTTTCTAAATGAGTTACATAAAGTTCTTCGGTATTTATGGGTACTGCAACTGCGATTTTTTTACCTTTTCCGCTTTTGTGTATAATTAAGTTCCCTGAATTATCGATATCTATTTTAAGATTTTCATTGTTAATTGTATCAGACAAATATTCTTTTAAGATTTCAGGGGTAAGATAAGTCGGAATAATTTTATTATTTAACAAGATTTTTTCGCCTCCTCCGCTATCCTATTTAATAGTCTTTCTGTGTTGTCTACATCATTTATACAAATATTATTTATAGGTGTTTGCTTTTGTGATATTGGTATACCTATTGTTATAAGCGGAATATCAGACTTAACACCTCTGAATACTTCTGCAGCAGTAATGTCTGATACATATGCAGTTTGATGCCGGATATCATAACCGTTTATATCTTCGATTATGCTCTTGCTTATTGCAGTATCGTTGTTTGATAAAGCAATTATAGGTCCCTTATTAAGCGAGGTTTTATTTTCTTTGTTTGCTTCGACACAATCTAATACAACAGCCATATCAATCTTTTGCATAGTGTTTAAATATGTCTTAATTCCTCTTGCGGCAATCTCATTTTGAACTGCAAAAACATATATTACATTAACATCTTTAAACTTTTTATTTTTTATTGTATTTAATAAGACATTAACCGACACGGCTCTCCTCAAGGCTTTTCCCTTAATTTGAGATGTTCCGAGCGTATCATATTTCACATCAAATGTAAAATAATCTCCCTCGGTTACATATTTTTTAGCATCTTTCTTATCTATTGCACCAATATCAATGGATAAATCATCAATTTTGACTTTTCTCTCACGTTCTTCTTTACTTAACAAATGAATAGCTTTTAATGATATAATTCCGTTTATTTCTTTTGATTTCACTCTTTTTGATATTAATGATTTTACATCAATATCACCGATTGTATCAAATTTTAAATATCCGTTTTCTGTTATATCGGTAACGATTAACCCTTTTTCATCAATTCCGCAGCTTACTAATATTGTCGGACGGTTTGAGTCTTTATACTCAGATGCAATAATATTGCCCATCTTATCGCAATAGTGATTAATATTCAGTTCTGTCAGGGTTGATTTTATTATTTGTGTCGTTTCTTCTTCATATCCTGAAACACCAAAAGAGGTTGATAACTCAGCTATCATATATCAACACCTCCCTCGGCGGCTACTGCTAACAGGTTTGCTGTTGCATCTATATCATCTATTTTAAGAGTTTCAACATTTGTGTGCATATACCTTAGCGGAATAGATATAAGCATAGATGGTATGCCGTCAGATGATGTTTGCAACGCCCAGGCATTTGTACCGCTTGAACCTGATGCAACCTCAATTCTATAAGGAATATTATTTTTTTCAGACGCATCAATCAGTTGTTTTGTATAGGCATAGTGTAGGTTTGGCCCTCTGCATATAACCGCTCCGCACCCAAGAGGAAAAACACCTGTGTTATCTTTGGTATCATTGGTTTCGCCGTGTGTTACATCAACAACTATTGCGGCGTCTGCATCAATAGTTTTGCCTGCGAGATACGCACCATATAACCCAAGTTCCTCTTGAACGGAGAACAAAATAATTATATTATATTTTAATTTATTTCTGTCAATTTGATTTACCGCCTTTAAAATAGATACAATCCCTGCTCTGTTGTCAAATGCACCGCCTGACACAATATTGTTACACAATTTGGTGTATTCGGAATTAATTAAAATATAGTCGCCAACCTTTACAGATTTTTTTACTTCATCCTCTGTAAGCCCTGTTTCAATCTGCATACTTTCCATTTTATTGTTGTTTGAAGCATCATTACTGTCATCAGGGACAATTATTCCGTTTATATGCTTTTTTCCTAATACTGTCACTTCTGATAAAGGTAAAATTCTTTCATCAACACCGCCGATGTTGGTGAACTTCAATCTGCCGTCAGTACATATTTTTGTCACCATCAAGCCAATTCTGTCCATATGTGCCTCAAGTATTATTGTTTTGGCATTGTCATTTTTGCTATTAATATATCCTATTAAGTTGCCGTGAGTGTCTTTATCCACTGTATCGCAAACACTGTCCAAATAAGGCATGAGCTTATCTGCGATATTTTTTTCGTCAGAACTTATACCATCAATGGCGGTCAGCTCTTTTAACAAATCACCTGTATTAAATTTTGAATTACTTTCTGATAATTTCATAACATACACCTGTATTAATGTTCAAATTGGCTGTTATACAATACGCTGTAAAAGCCGTTTTTATCTAAAAGTTCTTTGTGGGTTCCTTGTTCTACAATATTTCCGTTTTTCATAACCAATATTATATCAGCATCTTTTATTGTAGACAATCTGTGGGCAACGATAAAAGATGTTCTGCCCTTCATCAACCGTGCAAAAGCATCTTGCACCTTTAGCTCAGTTCTCGTGTCTATGGAAGATGTCGCCTCGTCAAGTATGAGCATTGGAGGCAGGGCAAGCATTATTCTTGTTATACACAAAAGCTGTTTCTGTCCTTGTGACAGGTTGCCTCCCTCCTCGCCAATCTGCGTATCATAGCCGTTTGGCAGTCTTTTTATAAAGCTGTGAGCGTGTGACTCTTTTGCCGCTTTTATTATCTCCTCATCTGTTGCATCGGGCTTGCCCATAATGATGTTGTCTTTGACCGTACCGCTCTTCAACCAGGTATCTTGTAAAACCATTCCGTAATTTTCTCGCAGGGATTTACGGGTAATATCTCTGATGTCAGTGCCTTCGACCTTTATGGAACCGCTTGTGACATCATAAAATCGCATTAAAAGATTGATAAGTGTTGTCTTTCCGCAACCTGTGGGTCCAACTATTGCTACTCTCTGCCCGGGGGAAACCGATAAATTAAAGTTCTGAATAAGTTTTTTATCAGGAGTATACGAAAAGCATACATTCTCTAACTTAATATTTCCATCTGCCCTATCTATTGCAATCGCATCTTTTTTATCGGGAATTTGCGGTTGTTCTTCAATTAATTCAAACAATCTGTCTGCGCAAGCAAAAGCGTTTTGAAGTTCGGTTATAACGCCTGATATCTCGTTAAAAGGCTTTGCAAATTGATTGGCATAGCTTAACAAGCACGACAGGCTTCCTACAGTAAGTTTGCCTGCCAATACTATAAAGGCACCCGACAGCCCTACACCTGCATATATCAAGTTATTGACAAATCTTGTTGACGGATTTGTTATAGAAGAAAAGAACGTGGCTCTTAAAGAATACTTTTCAAGGTCATCGTTAATTTTGTCAAATCTGTCTATTGCTTCCTTTTCGTGAACAAAGGCGTGTACTACCTTTTGGTTACCTATTATCTCATCAATAAAAGAAGTCTGAACCGCTCTTGTTTCCGATTGCTTCTTAAACATATGATACGTTCTTTTGGAAATAAAGTTTGCAACAAGCAGTGAAAGCGGTGTAAACAAAACAACAAGTAATGCAATCTTGTAGTTTATCATTATCATAAAAACAAATGTTCCAACAATGGTAACTATACCTGTGAACAACTGAGTAAATCCCATCAGCAATCCATCTGCAAATTGGTCAGCATCTGCTACAACACGGCTCAATATATCGCCGTTTGAGTGTGAGTCCAAATAACTGAAAGGTAAAATCTGAATTTTCTTAAAGGCGTCATTCCTCACATCTCTGACTACGTGATAGGTTACTCTGTTATTGATAACATTCATAATCCAGGTGATGATAGCTGTGATAATCGCTATAACACCTGCTTTAATCAAATAGCCGAACATACTGTGAAAATCGACATTATTAAAGCCTTTGATACAATCTATGGCATACCCGATAATTACAGGAATGTAAAGGTTAAATAGCACCGAAATGACAGCAAGAATAATTGAAAAAAGCATTAAATATTTGTAGTTTCCGATATATTTTAAAGTCTTACGCAATGTGCTTTTTTTCATTGATTACCGCCTCCCGTCTGTGAATTATATATCTCCTTGTACACTTCTGATGAATTTAATAATTCATCGTGTGTACCGACGCCTACACAGTTTCCATCATCAAGGACAATAATCTTATCTGCGTGTGCAATAGACGAAATACGCTGTGATACAACAAAAACAGTTGTGTTAAAGTCAAGTTCCCTAAGTGACTTTCTCAGTTTGGCATCTGTGGCAAAATCAAGTGCAGACGAACTGTCATCAAGTATAAGAATTTCAGGCTTTTTAACTAAAGCACGCGCAATTGTCAATCTTTGCTTTTGTCCGCCTGATAAGTTTCTTCCGTTCTGCTCTATAATAAAATCAAGACCATTTTCTTTGGAATTAATTATATCTTCCGCCTGTGCCGCATAAATTGCCTTTAAGATATCTGCGTCCGTAGCTTCGCTGTTGCCCCATTTCATATTATCTCTCACAGTTCCGCTGAATAAAACATTTTTTTGCATAACAACGCCTACGATTTTGCGTAAATCTTCAGAATTTATGTCGGTTACATCCACTCCGTTTACTCTTACAGCCCCTTTATCTGCATAGTAAAAGCCAGGAATCAGATTAACGAGTGTTGACTTGCCCGCTCCTGTTCCGCCTATTACGCCGATTGTTTCGCCGCGTTTAGCAGTAAAAGAAATATCGGACAATGAATAGTCAGCAGCACCGCTGTACTTCATATACACATTGTCAAACTCTACTGCAATATCTCCGTTTTCGGTTGTTGATTTATCTGTGAAGTTTTGGGTAGATGGTGTTTTAAGTACAGCCGAAACTCTGTTAGCACTTGCAACGGCTTTTGTGAGTGTGATTATCATAGTAGCCAGCTTTACAAGTTCAACAAGAATTTGTGACATATAGTTATACAGTGCAACAACCTCACCTTGCGATATTATACCATTGCTTACCTGAACACCGCCGATATAAATCAATAATACTATCGCAAGATTAACTAAGGCAATGGTTGCAGGGTTCATAATCGCAGATATCCTGCCTGTGTATTTTTGTATTTTTGTCACTTCTTCATTTTGCTCTATAAACTTATTTTTTTCATCATTTTCCTTATAAAATGCCCTTATAACCCTTACGCCTGAAAGATTTTCTCTTACAATCAGCATTATTCTGTCAAGATTTGCCTGAACCTTTTTGTATAACGGAATACACACAAGCATAATTGCAAATATAACAGCCGCAATTACGGGAATGGAAACCACAAATACCAACGCAGCCTTAAAGCTTATGGTAAAAGCCATAAACATTGCACCGAATACAACAAACGGGGAACGTAAAGCAAGCCGCAATGTTAAGTTTACGCCTGTTTGTATTTGATTTATATCGCTTGTCATTCTTGTAATCAAGGTCGATGTTGAAATCGTATCTATATCGGTGTACGAAAAACTTTGAATATGTCTGAATAACGCCTGACGTATTTTAGAAGCAAATCCAACTGCTGCCTTGGCAGAAAAAAACTGAGCCGTAATCGAAAAAGCAAGTCCCGCAAAGCCTAACAAAACAAGAATACCTACCATTTTAAAGATATAGACTTTATCGTAATTTGCTATACCAACGTCAATAATTTGTGCTACAACCAAGGGCACAAGTAACTCAAATGACGCCTCTATAAATTTGAATAAAGGTCCTAAAACACATTCCTTTTTATATGATTTCATATATTTTAAAATCTTTATCTTAATCGCCTCCGATTTTGTGTTCAAACTTTTTATATTATAGCAAATATTTCATCTTAATTCAACATATTAATTATATTTTACTATGTAAATTTTAATTATTCTATAATATTAAAAATGGTGAAACCCATATTTTAGGATTTCACCATTTTATATTTAACGTGAAAAAGTATAATCACCTGCAGACAAAACTTTTGTTTCGCCATCAATAATTAGTTTAAAGTCATAAGGACTGCTTATTTTGATTTCGCTTTCATCATATGAAACCTTGATTTTACAAAATTCCGCTTTAAGCTTATTAATTCCCTTTACAAAAAGAGGTGAAATTACAATGTCACCTGATGCAAAGTCATTTATCATAATTCCTGCAAGACGGCGGTAAAAAAATGTATCAACCATACAGAAAAAGTGATGATTCAAACTAAACGCCCCATCTTCTGGATGTCCTTCTCTGTCATAGTCAAAACGTTCGGTAAGAGCTGTTAACCCATCAACTGCATTTTTCGCATAGCCAAGCCCGTCGGCATTTGTGATAACATCAAATAATAACTGCCCATAACCATATTCGCAGAGCACTTCAGACATCATCTTTATGCCGTGAACTCCGAAGGTTATAAGATAATTGTCATCTTTAAAGTGTTTTACAATACGCTCAACAATATCGGGCATTTCTTCCTTCTCGAAGAAACCTCTTGCCGCAAGAGTAATAAGCTCAGCAACGCTTACCTCCTCAAAAATTCCGTCAGGCATATATCTTGTACGGAACGCTGTTTTAATCTTCTCTGCAAGCTTATCGTATGATGTTCTGTCGTAACCGCAAAGTTCCGAAAGCTCAGCCATAATTTCAAGGTCCCATTTGTAATATACATTGGACATTATGTCATTTCTTGCTTCTACAAGTCCGTGCAAACTGCTCCAATCCCCCGTCGCATAGTCGCCGTCGCCGATATAACCATCTTCGTCTGCTATTGATGCAAAAAATTCAAGAGAGCGTTCAAGGTCATTGCGAAATTCTTTAAATGGTTCCAGGTCACCATAATATTTATACATCCACCAAACAGTCTGGAACACCACGCTGTTTCCCCAATCAGGCCCTGAAAATCGCTTTGAAAAAGCCCAGGTTGCAACTGACGGAACAACATATGGTAACTGCCCTTCTTCATTCATTGAGTCGTGACATTGTTTTGCATTTTCAATCAGAATTTCCTTTGAATTAAACTCAGACAAAATAACCTCTGACGAGAGCATTGTATCACCAATCCAAGGTGCATCACGCTTAGGATTGTCATCAAATACATCTTGACAGCAGGTTAAAACCGAATTAACACAAGCAAAATGTATCTTGTTTATAATGTCATTGTCGCACTCAAAATGTGCCGTTTCCTTGAAATCAGTATGTACTGTAACTGCAGTGAGTTCGATTTCATCATAATCACCTATAACCTCAACATATCTGAAGCCGTGATATGCCATATATTGCTCGAAAACTTTATTCGGTGTTCCGTCAAGTATGTATTCGTCAGAGTTATACATATCAGGATATCTGCCTTTTACCATTCCCGAGCGGTCGACGTGCTTGCCGTCAGGAAGTAAACGCTCGGAGTAGTTAAGTTTAATAAGATTGCCTGATTTTCCTGTAATTTTTACTCTTGCATATCCTGAGGTAGTAATTCCGCAATCGAATAGGTTAGGAGCTATTTCTACAAATTTATGTTCGGCTATAATTCTTTTACGCGGACAATCTGTTGTGCGGAAATTTACTTTTGGCATAGTAATAAGAATAGCATTATCCCAATCGCTGTCATCAAAGTCAGCATCACACCAATCGGGGATTTCAAGACGTGCATCATAGCGTTCGCCATAGGTTGTGCCTGTAAATAATATGGGAGAATCAATACCCTTAAAGCTCTCGTCGGAAACTATTGTTTCAACACTTCCGTCCGAATACTCGATGTTTAATTCAAGAATAAGCATCAAGGGATTATAAGCACCATAATGACTGCCGTTAGCTCTGAGACTTCCAAGTATCGCACCAAGACGGTTTTTACCTGAATTTAATTCATCTGTCACATTATATGTGTTATATATTATGGTCTTATCCATAATTGACGGATATGTAGGACGGATTGAATCGGGAACTCTTTTACCGTTCAAAAAATACGCCGCATCGCCATATCCAAATATATTTAGGATTGCTTTTGCGGGTTTTTCTTTAAGTGTAAAGCTTTTTGCAATATATGGTGCAGGAGTTGAGAGTACATCATTTGCATCTTTTCCGTGGACATCAATCACAGGACCTGGTTTTTTTGAGGCATAGCCTATCCATTTTGATTTTTCAAACATTTTGTTTTCTCCTAAATATTTATTTTGTTATTATTATATCACATACATTTATGTCTTTCTATACATTTTTTTAGATAAACTATTCATTTTTTTAGATTTGTTTACAATATAAAAAGTGTATGGCATATTGTTGTCATACACTTTTTATTCTATATTAAAATTCGTCTAAATTAATAACCTCTCGGTCTTCTATCGGAGTATAACCAAGTCGTTTAACCGTACTCTTGTACGCAGGTCTGATTATCTTATTATTGGTCATAATCTCTTCCAATCTGTGTGCACACCAACCGACAATTCTTGACATTGCAAATATCGGAGTATAAAGTTCCTGAGGAATTTTCATCATCTGATATACAAAGCCTGAATAGAAATCGACATTTGCACACATATCCTTCTCTATGCCCTTAACCTCACGGAAGGCAACAGGCCCCAATTTTTGTACTAAGTCATAGAGAGCAAATTCTTTTTCAAAGCCCGTCTTTTCTGCCAAAAGAGCAGCACGTTCTTTTAATATTGTGGCTCTTGGGTCAGATATTGTATAAACAGCGTGGCCTAAGCCATAGATTAAGCCTTTGCCATCACCTGCTTGCTTGTTTAATATTTTTTTCAGGTAATTCATAACTTCGGTTTCATCACTCCAATTATGAACATTAGCCTTAATTTCTTCCATTTGCGACAACATCTTATCATTTGCACCGCCGTGCTTTGGCCCTTTTAATGAGCCGACAGATGCAGAAATCGCAGAGTATGTATCTGTACCCGTTGATGACAATACACGAACAGTAAAGGCTGAATTATTTCCTCCGCCGTGTTCAGCCTGAAGAATAAGTGACAAATCAAGAGTTTGTGCCTCAAGCTCTGTGTACTGCTTGTCAGGTCTTATCATATATAAAAAGTTTTCTGCGGCTGACAATGATGTGTTAGGGTTGTGAAGCACAAGGCTTTCGCCGTCAAAGTAGTGACGTTTACAACTATATGCATTAGCAACAAGCACAGGAAATCTCGCAATTAAATCAAGACTTTGCCTCAATAAGTTTGATACAGATATATCGTCAGGGTTTTCGTCGTATGAATAGAGTGCAAGCACCGAACGACCGAGTTTGTTCATAATATTCTTACTCGGAGCTTTAAATATCATATCCTCAGTAAATTCATCAGGCAAACTCCTCTTTTTTGCAAGCAATGAAGTAAAGTCCTCTAAAGTGTTTTTATCGGGTAAAAAGCCGAAAATCAAAAGAAAAGCGGCCTCTTCAAAGCCATATCTTCCTTCCTTATAGCAAGCATTAACTATATCCTCTATATCTATGCCACGGTATCTAAGTTTACCTGGAACAGGTGATTTGTTACCCTCGTCCATAACATAACCGTGAACTTCACCAATTGAGGTGAAGCCTGCCAAAACACCCGTTCCGTCAGCGTTGCGCAAACCTGATTTGACATTGTAATCTGTATAATAATGTGATGGAATACGATTCCAAGCTGAGTTTTTGGAATTAATAAGATTTATATATTTATCTATACTCTTATCCATATCGTTCTGCATTGCCTTAAATTCGTATTTATCCAAAGCGTTTCACCTCTCCTTAAAATTCTGTTTTTTTCAATTTTAAACTATAGTATACTATAATTTCGTCATTTAGTCAAGAAATTTAATCAAAAAACTCAAAAAAAGTACCCCGCAGAAATAATACGGGGTACACAATATAAATTTATATTTTTAAGTACGATTTATCAATTATCCCACAAAACAATACAGCCTTGCTCATTTGTTTTTTTCATATCAATCAATCTCTGATTAGATGAGCCTCTGAACTTAAGTGTAATATCCTTGAGTTCTTCCACAAAGCGTCCGTCAACTAAGACATCAATCATACCTAATATTTTTTCTGTAACATCACAATTGGAATATCCGCCTTCTTCTCTCATTTCCTCTAAAGTAAATCCCGAGAAAACCCATATAGTCTTGTTTGGCATTTTTTCTTTTACCTTTAACAAGAAGGGATATAAGGCTTGTTGATTTGACGGCTCCATAGGCTCACCGCCGAGGACTGTTAGTCCGTCAATATAATCAGGTTCAAGCATTTTTAAAATCTTTTCTTCTATATCTCTTGTAAAGGGCTCGCCGAAGTTAAAGTCCCACGTTTGCGGTTGAAAACAGTTTTTGCAATGGTTTGTGCAACCCGAAACAAACAGCGAGATACGAATTCCTGTTCCGTTTGCTATATCACAATTTTTAATTTCTCCGTAGTTCATAGCCTCTCCAAATTAAAGATGCATAACTCTCTCTTTTATCTCTTGGGTTCTGCCCTGGTTCCAAAACTGTGTGCCGATATAACCGCAGGTACGTCTTGCAACATTCATTTTATTTTGGTCTGTATTTCCGCAGTTAGGACATTTCCAAATGAGCTTGCCATCCTCGTCCTCGTCAATAAGAATTTCACCGTCATAGCCACATTCCTGACAGAAGTCGCTCTTTGTATTAAGCTCTGCATACATAATATTGTCATAAATAAACTTCATAACAGAAAGTACTGCCTCAAGGTTGTCCTGCATATTGGGGACCTCAACATAGCTTATGGCACCGCCAGGTGATAATGCCTGGAATTTTGACTCTAATGCAAGTTTTTCAAAAGCGTCAATTTTCTCAGTAACGTGAACGTGATAGCTGTTTGTTATATATCCTCTGTCGGTAACACCGTTTACTATTCCAAATCTTCTTTGGAGGCACTTTGCAAACTTATATGTTGTGCTTTCAAGAGGTGTTCCGTACAGCGAATAATCAATATTTTCATCAGCCTTCCACTTAGCAGTATATTCGTTAAGTTTCTGCATAATCTCAAGTCCGAGCTTTTCACCCTCAGGCTCTGTCAGTTTCTTTCCGATTAAGCTGTATACACATTCCCAAAGACCTGCATATCCAAGTGATAAGGTTGAGTATCCGCCGTGCAAATACTTATCAATCTTCTCACCCTTTTTAAGCCTGAGCAATGCTCCGTGCTGCCATAATATAGGCGCCGCATCTGAGGTTGTGCCTGTCAAACGCTCGTGTCTGCATTGAAGTGCTCTGTGACACAAATCCATTCTTTCGTCAAATACCTTCCAGAACTTATCAATATCTCTTCTTGCAGAAAGCCCTATATCTACGAGATTGACAGTTACAACGCCCTGATTAAAACGTCCATAGTATTTAGGGTTGCCGTCTTCATCGACGTATGGCGTCAGAAAACTTCTGCATCCCATACAAGTATAGCAGTTGCCATTACCATTCTTATCAATTTTGTTTTGCAGCATTATCTTTTCGGAGATGTAGTCGGGAACCATTCTCTTTGCAGTACATTTAGCCGCAAGTTTAGTGAGATAATAAAATCTGCTATCCTCTGTTATATTATCTTCTTCAAGAACATAAATAAGTTTGGGGAATGCAGGTGTGATCCAAACACCTTTTTCATTCTTAACACCCTGATAACGCTGTTTTAAAGTTTCTTCTATAATAATCGCAAGGTCATTCTTCTCCTGTTCATTTTTAGCCTCGTTAAGATACATAAATACAGTTACAAACGGAGCTTGACCATTGGTTGTCATAAGGGTTACTACCTGATACTGTATCATCTGAACACCGCTGCGTATTTCGTTGCGGAGTCTTTTTTCAGTAACTTTGTCAATTTTTTCTTCTGATAAATCCTGTCCGATTTCAGCCATTTCTTCAACAACTTGTTTTCTGATTTTCTTACGGCTGATATCTACAAATGGAGCAAGGTGTGTTAAGCTGATACTCTGACCGCCGTATTGGCAAGATGCAACCTGAGCAATAATCTGAGTTGCAATATTACAAGCGGTAGAAAAGCTGTGTGGCTTTTCTATTAACGTACCACTGATTACAGTACCATTTTGCAGCATATCCTCAAGATTTACCAAATCGCAGTTATGCATATGCTGAGCATAGTAATCCGCATCGTGAAAGTGGATAATACCTTGCTCGTGAGCATCAACAATGTCAGGGGGAAGCAATATACGTCTTGTAATATCTTTGCTGACCTCTCCTGCCATATAGTCACGCTGAACGCTGTTTACAGTAGGATTCTTGTTTGAATTCTCCTGTTTAACTTCTTCGTTGTTGCACTCAATCAAACTCAAAATCTTATCGTCGGTGGTGTTAGATTGACGAACAAGAGCACGAGTATATCTGTATGTAATATATGCTTTGGCAACCTCAAACGCTCCGTGAGCCATAATCTGATGCTCTACCATATCCTGTACTTCCTCTACGCTTGGTGACCTGCCCAAAACTTCACAGGAAAGTACAACGCTTTCTGCAATGCGGCGAATTTGCAACGTAGTTAAGCGCGCAGTTTCGTCAACCGCATCATTCGCCTTGGTGATTGCGGTAACAATCTTTTCGATATCAAAAAGCATTTCTGAACCGTTTCGTTTAATAATCTTCATAACCACTACCTCTTATTCTTCATATCGTTAATTCGCATAAACACAACATATTGTGTTTTGAACAGTATTTAATATAGCATATATAGAATATGGTGTCAATACCTTTTTTTGCTTTGTAACATAAATTTTACATACATTTTTTTACAAAATCTATATTATCACGATTTTGCGTGAAAAAATAATGTAAATATTTAAAACAAAAAAGGACGATATAAAAACCGCCCTTGTAATGTAATTGTTATAAACTTAAATCTTGAATATGCCAAAAGTATCCAATAATGATGAAACAAGTATCAGCACAATACATATAGGTGCAACATACTTTATAACTACCTCAAACAACTTTTTTCTTTTAAATTCAGCACCAAGGCTGATTTCGTCACTAATTGTCTTAGGCTTGATTATATATCCTACGAATATGCAAGTCAAAAACGAAACTATCGGCATCAAAACACTGTTACTTATAAAATCGAAGAAGTCGAGGAATGACATACCGATAATAGTAATACTTCCCCATATACCAAACCCGAGTGACGAAGGTATACCCAAGGCTAAACAAACAGCTAAAACCGCAATACAGGATTGTTTTCTTGTCATATTAAACTTGTCACAGAATATAGAAACAATGGTTTCCATAAGCGAAATAGAAGATGTTAATGCAGCAACAAAAACCAACAGAAAGAATACCACACCTATTATAGTCCCGCCCTTCATACTTGCAAACACCTGAGGCAGGGTTACAAACATAAGCCCAGGGCCCTTGCCCAAAGCCGCTTCGTCACCGCCTGAAAAAGCGAAAACGGCAGGTACAATCATTAACCCTGCAAGAAATGCGATACCTGTATCAAACACCTCTATCTGCGTAACAGACGATTCAAGATTTACATCTTTCTTCATATATGAACCATAGGTAATCATAATACCCATTGCAAGAGACATAGAGTAAAACAACTGTCCCATAGCGGCAAGAACAGTCTTGACAGAGAAGCTTTCAAAGTTTGGTGTGATGTAATACAGAACTCCGTCTATTGCCCCGGGTAATGTTATCGAATAAATTGCGATTATAATAGATAATACAATAAGTATAGGCATCATTATTTTGCTTATCTTTTCGATGCCCTTTTCAACTCCCATTAAAACTACAATAGCAGTAACAGCAATAAATAACAAAAACCAAAGTACAGGTTCTGTCGGCTGTGCGATAAAGGCTTCAAAATATCCTGGTTCAGCAGCCAATGATGAACTGCCTGAGCAAAATGCAAACAGATATTTAATAACCCAGCCTCCGATTACAGAATAATACGGAAGAATAATAATAGGAACAAAGGCTGCTAAATATCCAATAAACGCAAAACGCTTGTCCAATGCTTTAAACGCACCGACGGCACTTAAACCCGATTTTCTGCCGATAGCAATCTCTGCTATCATAAGAGTAAAACCAAAACTGACTGCAAGAATTAAATATACAAGCAGGAAAATGCCACCGCCGTATTTAGCCGCAAGGTACGGAAATCTCCATATGTTCCCCAACCCGACAGCAGAGCCTGCCGCGGCAAGCACAAAGCCTATCTTACCTGTAAAACTGTTTCTTTGCTTTTCCATAACTAACTCCTCTGTTAAATCTAAGATTACATATGCTGTCACATTTTGTTAAGTCACAGCGTATACCATTATACACTATATGTTACTACAAAATCAATAACTTTTATACAATAATTTTAATTTATATTCAAATTACCAATCCGCCGCTTACATTTAATATGTGTCCTGTGATAAAACTGTTCTCATCAGCGAGATAATAAACAGCCTTTGCCACATCTAAAGCTGTGCCTATTCTGCATAATGGAGTTTCGTCACACAATTCCCTTATTGTATTTTTATCCAAACCGCTGTTCATATCTGTGTCGATAACCCCTGGTGCAACACAGTTGACACGAATACCCGAAGGTCCTACCTCCTTTGCAAGTGCCTTTGTCATTCCTATAAGACCTGCCTTAGCAGTGGAATATGCAACCTCGCAAGCCGCTCCTGTCAATCCCCACATAGATGAAATATTTACTATCGCTCCGCTCTTCCTTGAAATCATCTGCGGCAAGACCCCACGCGAGCAGTAAAACGCACTGCTTAAATTTGTGGAAAGCATTCTATCCCATTCATCATCGCTCATAGTGTCAAGCATATAAAAACCTGCAATTCCTGCGTTATTTATCAATACGTCAACTCTGCCTACTTCCTCAAACATTCTTTTTACCTCGGCAGAATTTGATACATCTGCTTTAATCGCAATGCCGTTAATCTCTTTTTCTAACTTTTTGGCTTCTGTCTCTGAGTTATTGTAATTTATAATTACTTTGTCGCCCATTTTAGCAAAATATCTTGCGGTCTCTGCACCAATTCCTCTTGATGCACCTGTTATCAAAACATTTCTCATATATAACATCCTTCTTTTGTATTAGTAAATTCTTCTGGGATTATAGGAGTGTCCGTGGCAAATAGCGATGGCGACAGCATCGGCTGTATCGTCAGGCTTTGGCACCTCTTTCAGCCCAAGTAACAGCTTAACCATCTGCTGAACCTGATTTTTGTCTGCTCTGCCATAGCCTGCAACAGCTTGCTTAACCTGGAGCGGAGTGTATTCGTGTATCTCAACCCCATTGTTCATAGCCGCAAGCAAAAGTACACCTCTTGCCTGAGCCACATTAATCGCTGTCTTTTGGTTGCTGTTAAAAAACAATTCCTCTATTGCCATAAAATCGGGTTTAACCCTATCTATCACGTTGCAGGCATCATCGTATATAGATTTTAGCCTGTCGAACATATTTTCATTTGCATTAGTTGTTATAGCTCCGTACTCAACAACCTTAAATTTATTTCCGTCATAATCCAAAACACCGAAACCCACTATGGCATATCCCGGATCAATTCCAAGTATTCGCATAAAAATCTCCATTCCGACCACTAAATTTTATAACATTTTTATCTATATTACTATTGCAAATACCAAACTTGTTATGTTATAATGGTATCGTTTATTAATTATAACATAAATTGGAGGAATTTACAATGGCTAAAGAAAAAGTTGTTCTCGCTTATTCAGGAGGACTTGATACTTCTATCATAATTTCCTGGTTGATCGAAAACTACGGCTACGATGTTGTTTGCGTATGCGGTGACGTAGGACAGGGTAAGGAAACCGATGGTCTTGAAGAACGCGCTAAGAGAAGCGGTGCTATCAAGTGCTATATTGAGGACCTTCGCGATGAATATGTAGAAGATTATATATTCCCTACACTCAAGGCAGGCGCTGTATATGAGGGCAAATATCTCCTTGGTACATCACACGCACGTCCGATAATTGCAAAGAGATTAGTTGAAATCGCCGAAAAAGAAGGTGCTGTCGCTATATGTCATGGTGCTACAGGCAAGGGTAATGACCAGGTTCGTTTCGAGCTTACTATCAAGGCACTTGCTCCGCACCTTAAGATTATTGCTCCCTGGAGAATTTGGGATATTAAATCACGTGAAGATGCTGTTGACTACGCAGAGGCACACGGTATAGAAATACCTGTAACAAAGAAGGACTTATATTCAAGGGACAGAAACATCTGGCACATCAGCCACGAAGGAATGGATCTTGAAGACCCTGCTAACGAGCCTCAGCTCGATAATCTCTTAAAGCTCAGCGTATCTCCTGAAAAAGCTCCTGATGAACCTACATACATCACAATCGGTTTTGAAAAGGGTGTTCCTGTTTCAATCGATGGCGAAAAGATGGCTCCTCGTCCATTGGTTGAGAAGCTTAACGAATTAGGCGGCAAAAACGGAATTGGTATTGCTGATATTGTTGAGGATCGTCTTGTGGGTATGAAGTCAAGAGGCGTATACGAAACACCTGGCGGTACAATCTTATATACCGCTATCAATGAACTTGAATACCTCTGTTTAGACCGCGATACACAAGCATTTAAGCGTCAGGCAGCAGTTAAGTTCAGCGAATTGGTATATGATGGTAAGTGGTTCACACCATTACGTGAGGCTCTTTCTGCAATGGTTGACTCTATGGACGAAACTGTTACAGGTGAAGTTCGTCTTAAGCTTTATAAGGGCAGCGTAACACCTGCAGGTGCTAAATCACCATACTCACTTTATAATGAAGACATAGCAAGTTTTGGTGACAGCCACGAATTATACAGCCACAAAGATGCAGAAGGATTTATTAATCTGTTCGGTCTTCCCCTCAAGGTTCGTGCTCTTATGAATAAGAAAAACGAAGAAGACAAATAAAAATTATAATATAAGGGAGTATCAGAAATTTCGCTGATACTCCCTTATTTTTGTTTCGTTGAAAAAAGTCTGATAACTCAGATGTCCGATATTGTTTCCATAATATTGTTTTTAGTTATTTCTGTATTCATTAAACTTAGATATAAGATAACGTCCTGTCTTTGCCATAAAGTTTGCAGCGTCTTGATGGAGTTCTAACGGCTCTCTGTCAAAAAAGTTGTCTGCCTCATAGGTAAGCTCACCCTGATAATCAATATCTGCCAAAGCCTTCATAACTGATTCCCAATCTATTATACCAAAGAATGGCAACGTATGAGAATCCTGATTAACATTAACATCGTGTGTATGTACGCATTTTATTCTTTTATTTCCAAGCGCTCTTATAAACGCATCAGGCTCTTCAGATACCAACATAGTGTGACCTATATCAAGACAGCCCACAATGCTGTCATTATTTAACGTGTCAAGATATTTTATAAATTCATCTGGACGTGAACAGGTTGAATGACCAATCTGTGGGCGATGTGGAATCTGCCACATATTTTCAACAGCTACTTTTATATCATATTCCTCGCAGTACGGAATAAGTTTTTTATAAAAATCCATATTATATTCAAATAATTTTTCAGGATTTCCCTGAATATGAAATTCTAAATGTTGGCACGGATGCACAACTATTATTTTAACTCCTAAGTATGAAGCGTTCTTTATTGATGTTACAATCTCGCAAAACCTTTGCTTTGTTTGCTCTTCATCAGGAAAACTCGACCCAAATGGTGCATGAGCCTGCATAAAGCTAATTCCCTTACTCTGTGCGTAATTTTTAATTTCCAGATAAAAATCCTTGTCATATTCACCATTGTAATGGTTTTTATTATTAAACATTGAAAGGTCCAACGCATCGTAACCTGCTTCGACTAACATATCAATTGCTTTTTTTTAAGCCAAAATGTGCTTCTAATCTACCTGTAGTTGTTATCAGTTTCATATTAAAAAACCCTCTTTCTTTTTACATATTACCAATGTCACTATAACATATATTCACCAAAAAAGCAACATTTTTCTGACTTTTATATGAATAATACAAAAAAATCCCATCTTGCGATAGGATTTATGTTTTGGAAAAGGCGAACAATTTAGATATTTAATTTATTAAGTTTTGCCGAAAATTTAGTATATCAGAAAATGAAATTTTTGCAAGGTTAACCTAACAGTACATCTGTAATCAACATAATGCAAAAACCTACAAGCAGAGCGTATGTCGCGCCTCTCTCGCTCCCGTGTGCGTGTGTTTCGGGAATCATCTCGTCACTGATCACATAGAGCATTGTACCACCGGCGAAAGCAAGAGCGAACGGTAAGATAGCCGTAGATATGCTAACAGCGAAATATCCGATAAATGTTCCAATAACCTCAATAAACCCTGTTATCACAGCAATAAAAAATGTCTTACGAGGATGAATACCTGCGGCAAGCATAGGTGCAATAATCACCATACCTTCAGGAATATTTTGCAGCGCAATACCGCCGGCAATTATCAATGCCTGTGTTGTATCTCCCGAACCGAAACCTACACCTGCGGCAATTCCTTCAGGTAAATTATGTATAGCAATCGCCATAACAAACAATAACACCTTGTTAAGATTTGCATTATGATGCTTTTCACTCTCTGTGCCTACAAATTTATGCAGATGCGGAACTAATTTATCAATCAGGTTCAGGCAAATCGCACCTGTAAAAATACCGGCTACTGTCATAACAATTCCGTACTTCCCACCATATTCAAGTGATGGAATAATCAGTCCGAGAACAGCTGCGGCAAGCATAACACCTGCGGCGAAGGATAACACAATATCAGAAAATTTATGTGATATATTTTTAAATCCAAATCCAATAATAGCGCCGATGATCGTAGCGCAACCTACACCAAGTGCAGTTATCCATACAAGTTCCATTTTTATCTCTCCGTATTATTACTCCGATTATTGTTTATGATTTTAAAGGAATTATATCATATTCTGCATCAAATTTCAATATAAATTAAAAAATATAATGTCTCATATTTTCTATAAACAGGGGCTTTTTAATTCATATTCAAAAAATCAGCAAAAAAGGGTTTCGAAAATCGTGTACAAAAAAATAAACCGCATAACAGTGCAGTTTATTTTGATGCTGCTCTCGCGGACGAAATGGATTCCCAGCGCCGCAGGCGCATTCCTCTCAAAAAGGCGGCAGCGACAGTGAGTCGTAACGAGGGCGCTTGCAACCGAGCCGAGCGTACCTTTTTGCGAAAAAGGAGGAACGATTGATTCGTGTGGCTGATTTTTCTGCAAAGAAAAATCAGAACGGAGCAAAGTCCGTTCTGACGTGGTGGCTGCCCGATCAGGATTCGAACCCGAACAAAGTGAGTCAGAGTCACTCGTGCTACCTTTACACAATCGGGCAATAAATAAAATGGTGCGAGTAGTGGGACTTGAACCCACACGCCATAAGCACACGCCCCTCAAACGTGCCTGTCTGCCAGTTCCAGCATACTCGCATCTTTTAAATATTTAATTTGTTGACTCTCAAAGCCAACTCTGATATTATACGATAGTTTTTAGTATTTGTCAATACTTTTTTTGAAATTTTTTCATTTTTTTATTTTAATATTAAAGAGCATAATTCCTCTGCGTTATGGGCAATATCATCGGCACCTGCATTCAGCAATTCTTGTTCACCTCTGAAGCCCCAAGCCGCACCTATTGTATAGACACCAGCTTTTTTGCCAAGAATCATATCAACATCAGAATCGCCTATATATACTGTTTCATTATTCATAGCATTATATTTATCCATAATATAATACAATGAATCAGGAGCAGGCTTAGTAGGAAATCTGTCTGAGTTTCCTATTATCTCATCAAACAAATCTTTTTCAAATATCTTTTCTGAAATTTCCATTACCTGCTCGTGAGGCTTGTTAGATAAAATTGCGGACTTAATTCCATTTCTTTTCAAATCATAAATCAAATCAACCATACCATCGTAGGGTGCTGTTCTGACACAACAATTATTGAGATAATCTTCCTTATATAATGAAATCAATTTCTCAAGTTCGTCCTTATCATCATTCGGCAATGCACGCTCACATAATACACGCATTCCGTCACCTACCATACGGCAATAATCCTCCTCAGGATAGGTCTTATATCCCATAGCCACAAGAGAGCGATTCATTGCATCGGCAATGTCCCCGATTGAATTAACAAATGTTCCATCCATATCAAACACACATAACTTGTACATATTCTTACTCCTTCTATAATATTAAAAATTCTGTCAACGACTCAACTGTATCAAATATTCTTTTGGCATTTGAGTTTTCAAGTTCTCCTTCTTCTGCATATCCCGAACGTATACATACACAGTCTATTCCGCAGTTTGATGCGCCGACAACATCATCTACACGGTCGCCAACCATCAAGACAGACTCATTATCAGGGTTACCCAAAAGCCCTAAAACCTTTTCAATGACCTGTGTTTTTGTTGATATACTTCCGTCAAGTTCTGCACCGCAAACAAAATCAAAATATTTATCTATTCCGAAAAACTCTACAATTTTACTTGCATAGAAATAAGGCTTAGACGTTGCGAGAGCAAGAATTTTACCGCTGTTTTTAACATCTCGCAACATCTTGTCCGTACCATCAATCAAAGCATTTTCCTTCCATCCGACTTCGGTATATCTCTCACGATACTTTTCAACCGCTTTTAAGCCTGTTTCATAATCGAAGTTATAAAAGTTGCAGAACGAATCAATAAGCGGCGGACCGATAACCCTACGTAAGTTTTCACAGTTCTCTTCAATCCCATATGCCGAAAGTGCATATTGAAATGATTTTGTTATCCCCTCGAATGAGTCGGTAAGGGTTCCGTCCAAGTCAAACAGAATATATTTATAGGACATATAATTCACTCCTTAAATAAAATATTTCTGATTGTCATTAGATTTGCGATAAAGAACAAATTTACTTCCTATACATTGAACAGTATCAGCACCCAGCTTTTTAGAGACCTCGTCTGCTGTTGGTCTGATATCAAGCAAGGAATTTTCAAGAATATGAACTTTAATTAACTCGTTTGCCTCAAGTGCATCGTCAAATTGTTTGATTATATTTTCGGTTACTCCATCCTTGCCTATTTGATACAAAGCAGGAATTCCGTTGGCTTCACGTCTGAGCATAGCTCTCTGTTTTCCTGTAAGCATATTTTCCCTCCTGTTTAACAGAATTACTTAA
The DNA here is from genome assembly GCA_902760955.1 of uncultured Ruminococcus sp. Classification (GTDB taxonomy): domain Bacteria; phylum Bacillota; class Clostridia; order Monoglobales; family Monoglobaceae; genus UMGS1820. The sequence goes on from CACWIG010000013.1 coordinate 27,182, forward strand.
TTTATTTTAACACAAAAAAGCCATAAACGCAAGTATTTAAAAGATTTTATTAAATTTAATAAAAATACTTGAACTTTTTATCATTTTAGGTTATACTATATAAAGTTCTAAATAAAGTTATAAAGAGAGGTAAGATTATTATGGCACAGGTTACAAAAGATACAATTATTATGGATGCTCTTCAGATAGACCCAGGCACAGCGGAGTTCTTTTTTGAGATTGGTATGCATTGCTTAGGCTGTCCTTCAGCATCAGGCGAAAGTATTGCTCAGGCCGCTGAAGTTCACGGCGTAGACGCTGATGCTTTGGTTGAAAAAATCAACGCATATCTTGCATCTAAATAATAATTTGTTACAATAATATTAAAATGATAAAAAAGTCTTGACAAATTGACGGCAATAGATTATAATAATTGCCGTCTGTTTGTTGCTGTTTTGCTGAAACGGAGGTTTAAAATGGAAATTAATTTATTGCCCGTTTTGAATTATGACGGTAGGAAAATGGTCATTTCTGAAGATGTCGAAATTTCAGCATCGCCAAATGACAACTTTAAGTTTAACACTCCTGTTCATTTTGAGGGTTATGCACTCAATATCGGCGGAACAATTGAGCTTAAAGGCAGTGCAACCGCTTCTATTTCAATTATGTGTGACCGTTGCATTGAATTTTATGACGAGAATATATCTTACGATATATTTGAAAGATACAAAAAAGAGGACAATATCTCTGATACAGACAGTGATGATATCACTCCTTTAGAAGGTTCTGTTATCGACTTGGACGATATTTTGTATATGGGTTTGATATTAAACCTTCCGTCTAAATCTTTATGCTCTGATGATTGCAAAGGTCTTTGTCCCGTATGCGGAGCAAACTTAAATCATAGTGATTGTAATTGCTCAGACGATAACACAGACCCGAGATTTGACATTTTGGATAAATTGTTGTAAAATATAATATTGTAGAATATGCAAAGATTTTCTTTGTTTTTGGGTTATCCCGAATATAAATCAGAACTTAACAGAAAGAGGTGTATATAAATGGCAGTTCCAAAGAGAAAAACATCAAAAGCAAGAAGAGATAAGAGAAGAGCAAATTGGAAGCTCTCTATTCCTGGTATGATTAAATGCCCTGCTTGCGGTGAATTCAAAATGCCCCACAGAGCTTGCAAAGCTTGCGGTTCATACAAGGGCAAAGAGGTTATCAACGTAGAAGCGTAAATTACTTATTGACTTCTGAAAACTGTGGCGCATTTTGTGTCACAGTTTTTTACTTGTATTATTCTTTATAATATGTTATAATATATTAACAGAAAGGCTTGGTGAATGAATTGTCAGCAAAAATTGCTTCTATTGATAAAAACAGTCTTGCTGATTCAGCAGGTCTTAAAGCAGGAGATACCATCATCGAAATAAATGGTATAGAGATTATAGACTATTTGGATTATATGTATGCCTCCTGTGCTGAAGAAATAATTATAAAAACATCAGACAATGAATACAATATATCCAATGAAGATTATGAGCCTCTTGGAATTTATTTTGATACATTACTTATCGACAAACCAAAAAGCTGTCATAATAAGTGTGTTTTTTGTTTCATAGACCAACTACCCAAAAATATGCGTGAAACCTGTTACTTTAAAGATGATGATTACAGATTATCATTTTTGCAGGGCAACTATGTTACAATGACAAATATGACAGATGCAGATGTTGACAGAATAATACGTTATAATATTCCACGTATAAACATATCAATACACACCACTAACCAAGAACTCAGATGCCGTATGCTCCACAATAAAAATGCGGGAAAAATCAATGAATATCTGACTCGGCTGGCTGAAAACGGATTGAACATCAATGCACAGATTGTCTTATGCCCTGACTTCAATGATGGAAAAGAGCTTGACAGAACATTATCTGATATAGATAAAATCGGTTATAGCGTAGAGAGTGTATCGGTTGTTCCCGTGGGCTTATCCGACCACAGACAAGGACTTACCGATATTAAGCCTTTCACAAAGGAAACCGCATCAAATACCATTGACCAAATAGAAAAATGGCAAAAACATTTTAAAGAAAAATATGGTCATAATCTGATATATGCAGGAGATGAATTTTATATAAACGCTGAAAGAGATTTCCCTGACTTTGACGAGTATAACGGCTTCCCGCAGATAGAAAACGGTGTCGGTCTGTGTTCGTCATTGATAAAGGAATTTAATGATGCTCTTAAAGACAAGAGCAACTTAACCCCTAAGACAAGAAAAACAGTTGTAACAGGATATTGTGCTTTAAACGTCATCAAGAATTTAATCAATAAACTTGACGGAGATATGATAAAAGTTATCCCAATAAAAAATAACTTTTTCGGCAGTAAAATTACGGTTACAGGACTTTTGACAGGTCAGGATATAATAAGTCAGCTAACCGATGTCGATTTGGGAGATACTCTTCTTCTGTCGTCATCAATGCTCAGACACGGAGAAAACGTGTTGCTTGATGATGTAACCGTATCGGATATAGAACAAAAGCTAAATACAAGTGTGGAAGTCATTTCAAATGACGGATATGAACTTCTTGACGCACTTCTTAAATAGAACGGAGGATAAAAATGAAACCCGTAGTAGCCATAGTCGGAAGACCTAATGTGGGCAAATCAACTCTTTTCAACAAAATAGCAGGCAGACGCATTTCTATTGTTGAAGATACTCCAGGCATAACAAGGGATAGAATATACGCTGACGCAGAATGGTCGGGAAGAGAATTTACTCTTATAGACACAGGCGGTATTGAGCCTTCAAGCACCGATATTATTTTATCTCAAATGCGAAATCAAGCCAATCTCGCAATAGATATGGCTGATGTAATTGTCTTTATGGTAAATATAAAAGATGGCGTTACTGCTGCAGACGGCGAGGTTGCCGCAATGCTGAGAAAATGTGGCAAGCCTGTTATACCTGTATGCAATAAAGTCGACTCTCCAGGAAATCCACCTCTTGAAATGTATGAATTTTATAATCTTGGCATAGGTGAGCTTTTCCCTGTATCATCAATTCACGGTCTTGGTGTAGGTGATTTACTTGACGAAATTGTATCTCACTTCCCTGAAGATACGGGTGACGATGAGGACGAGGACGTTATTCACGTAGCAATAATAGGTAAACCAAATGCAGGAAAGTCCTCACTGATAAATAAAATTCTCGGTGAGGACAGAGTAATTGTCAGCAGTATTGCAGGCACAACACGTGATGCTATTGACAGCACTTATGAAAAAGATGGACAAAAGTATACTCTTATAGACACCGCAGGAATGAGAAAGCGTGGTAAAATAAGCGAAGATGTTGAGCGTTACAGCGTTGTTCGTGCACTTAATGCAGTCGATAGGGCTGATGCCTGCGTAATTCTTGTTGATGCAACAGAAGGTGTAACAGAACAAGACACCAAAATCGCAGGCTATGCACACGACAACGGCAAGGCTTGTGTTATTGCTGTCAACAAGTGGGATTTGGTTGAAAAAGAGACAAACACAATGAATAACTTTAAAAATAAAATAAAAGACGGCTTTAATTTTATGATGTACGCACCATCAATATTTATTTCCGCAAAAACGGGACAGCGTATTGACCAACTGTTTGATTTGATAAATTCATCTGTTGCAGAAAATTCAAAGCGTATATCCACAGGGCTTTTAAATGATGTTATAAACGAGGCGATAGCTATGGTTCAACCGCCTTCAGATAAGGGTAAGCGTCTTAAAATATATTATGCAACTCAAGCCTCTGTCAAACCGCCTACTTTTATACTATTTGTCAATAATGCAGAGCTTGCACACTACTCTTATGTGAGGTATCTTGAAAATCAGTTGAGAGCAAAGTTTGGTTTTGAAGGTACACCTATTAAATTTATAGTAAGAGAAAAGACTAAGAAATGAGGATAAAATTTATATGTTAGAGCTTATTTTAATTGCAATAGCAATAGTTTCATATTTGATTGGAAGTATTAATTCAGCGATTATCGTCGGAAAGATTACATCAAGCGGTGACGATATCAGAAATCACGGAAGCGGCAACGCAGGTGCGACAAACGCATTGCGTACATACGGAAAATCAGCCGCCGCTTTTGTTATTTTGGGCGATTGTCTAAAGGCGGCAATTAGTTGTATAATTGCAATTATTGTGGCACACAACACACCCCTTGGTGCTGAAAATGTCAAACTTGGAATATATGCCGCAGGTATAGGTGCTGTATTGGGACATAACTTTCCCCTTTACTTTGGCTTTAAAGGCGGCAAAGGTATTTTGGTATCAGTAACGGCACTTATGTTTGCAAATTGGAAGATAGCTCTTGCCATATTAATAATATCTATATTGGTTATGGCAATCACAAAATATGTATCACTGGGAAGTATGTTAGGGGCAATTCTTTTTATTGTTTTGCCTTTGATATTTGAAACTGACAATATTCCATACTTGATTTTTTGTATAATACTTGCAGTTCTTGCCATATATAAGCACAGGTCAAATATCGTCAGACTAATAAAAGGCGAAGAAAGTAAACTTACAAGCAAAAAGAAGTAATTATTGTTAGCAACATCCGTTCAGAAAGAAGGTCATAAAATGGCAAGAATTAATATAATCGGTTCTGGTGGCTGGGGAACAGCCATTGCTATAATGCTTGCAAAAAACGGTCACGATATTCTTATGTGGTCGTATTTAAAAGAGGAATCTGACAATTTAAAGAAATACTATGAAAACAAACCATATCTTCCTGGGGTCAAAATTCCCGAAAGCGTTCAATTTACATCAGATATTTCAGAATGCGGTGAAGCGGATTTAATCATAATAGCCACTCCGTCACACGCAGTCAGGAGTACAGCCTCTGTTCTTGCGCCTCACTTAAAAGAAGGTCAGACTATACTTAATATTTCCAAAGGTTTGGAGGATAAAACCCATTTAACCATATCAAAAGTTTTGAAGGAAGAACTCCCAAACTGCGAAATTGCTGTTATGTCAGGACCGAGCCACGCCGAAGAAGTATCACGAGGCATTCCTACTACCAACGTAATTGCCGCCGCTTCCGAGTCTGTAGCTAAGAAGATACAAGATATTATGACCTCCTCTAATTTCAGAGTTTATATAAATTCTGATATGCTTGGTGTTGAGCTGGGAGGTTCATTGAAAAATGTCATTGCATTGAGTGCAGGCATTTTAGACGGACTTAAATTAGGTGATAACACAAAGGCGGCTCTTATTACCAGAGGAATTGTTGAAATCGCACGTCTTGGCGTTGCAATGGGTGCCAAAGCCGAAACCTTTAACGGTCTGTCGGGAATTGGAGATTTGATTGTTACCTGCACAAGTATGCATTCACGTAATCGTCGTGCAGGAATTTTAATAGGCCAAGGCAAAACTGCCGAGGAGGCAACTGCCGAAGTTAAAATGGTTGTAGAGGGCATAAAAACCTGTAAGGCGGCAAAAGAGCTTGCTGATTTAATGAATGTTGAAATGCCCATTGTAAATGAGGCTTACAAAATTCTTTTCGAGGGAATGCCTGTCTCTGACTCAATTAAAAACTTAATGGATAGAGAAAGCAAATGCGAAACAGAGCAAGCTTTTTTAAACTCATAAAATAAGGGACTGTTAAAAAAGTGCTTTTCGGGACGTCGAGGACGCCGTCCCCTACAATATATTTTGTATAATATTTAAATATAATATATAATGTAGGGTTTGGCGATTTCCGACAAACCGCTATATTTGACTTTTTTAACAGTCCCTATTTTTATGCAAAACCTGAATTATTATATAATCTTATCTCAACTTCATTTCAACGTAATTTCTTCTTGGTGAAATCGATTTGTATGCAGGTCTTATTATTTTACCTTCGTTCAAAAGTTCTTCAATACGATGGGCACTCCAGCCTGCAATTCGTGCAACTGCAAATAATGGTGTATACAATTCTCTTGGCAATCCTAACATTTCGTATACAAAACCGCTGTAAAAATCAACATTTGCACTTACACCTTTATATATCTTTCTCTTGCCAGCTATTACTTCAGGTGCAAGACTTTCAATCTTCTCACACAGATTATATTCCTTTTCATAACCTTTTGCCGCAGCAAGTCTTTTTACAAAGGCTTTAAATATATCAGCCCTTGGGTCAGAAAGCGAATATACTGCGTGTCCCATTCCGTAAATCAATCCTGACTTATCAAAGGCTTCACCATCTATTATCTTCTTGAGATAAGCCTTGATTTCAGCATCATCTGTCCAATCGGATACGTTTTCTCTGATATTTTCAAGCATATTAACAACCTTGACATTCGCGCCGCCGTGTCTTATACCTTTAAGAGAACCCAACGCTGCTGAAATCGCTGAATACGTATCTGTCCCTGATGAAGTAACTACGTGAGTTGTAAATGTTGAGTTATTACCTCCGCCGTGTTCCGCTTGCAAAACAAGAGCTAAATCAAGTATTTTAGCCTCTAAGTCTGTGTATTTTTCATCAGGACGCAATAACAAAAGTATATTTTCTGCTGTGCTTAAATTTTCTTGCGGTTTGTGAATAAAAAGGCTTTCTCCTTTGTAATACCTGTTATACGCTTGATATCCATAAACTGCCAAGACGGGAAACAACGCTATCAATTCCAGACATTGCCGCAAAACATTTTGAATACTCAAATCATTGGCATTGTCATCATATGCATACAATGTCAACACAGAGCGAGAGAGCATATTCATCATATCAGAGCTTGCTACTTTAAGTATGCTGTCTGTCACAAAGTTTACAGGCAACGACCTGTAATTACCTAAAACAGAATTAAACTCCTTAAGCTCATCGGCTGTCGGCAGCTCTCCGAATATTAATAAATAAGCCGTTTCCTCAAAGCCAAACCGCCCGTCATTCAAAAACCCTTTAACAAGGTCTCTGATATTGTACCCACGATAATAGAGTTCACCCTCACACGGAACCTCTACACCATCAACAATCTTGGTAGAATGTATCTCCGATATTTCGGTTAATCCTGTAACCACACCTTTTCCATTAATATCACGCAAACCTCTCTTCACGTCATACTTCTCGTAAAGAGACGTATCGATTTTGCCTTTCATTATACATTTTTGCGATAGCTTCATCACCTCAGGTGGGATTTGAGACAATCTTTCTTTCATTCTTATACGCCTCCTGTTCTATTAATTACAACTTTTTATATTATTGTAACATATCAAGGAGAAATAAACAAGAGAAATCTATTCCAAATATTGTAAACAAATTATGAATTAAATATTAATGTTTTTTAATTCCCAAAACTAAGTAACGCACAATAGGTATTCTTTTCAGCAATTCATATAATGCAAATGTTATAATCAATTCAGCGAAAAAAGCTATAATATAGTTGCAAA
>CACWIG010000014.1 GCA_902760955.1 uncultured Ruminococcus sp.
TGACAAATCGCAGTCGAGCATTTATGAGCTTTTCGGCGAAAATCGAAGATATTTTTTGAAATTGTTATGCCATTCTTTCATTTTAACTTTACACAACCAGTTTTTCAAAAATAGGCATCAAGGCATAATATGCCTCATCAAAAATTGCCTTATTTTTGTCAACCAATTTAATTAAAATAAAGTTATTATTATTTGACGAAATATTACTTATATGGTACAATAAAGAAAACTGATCAAAATTATATTATACTCACATTAAACTTAGCCGAAAGGAATGATAAGAAATGGGTAATTATTATCAAAAAGAGTTAGAAACTATGCCTGTTGAAAAAATCAAAGAGCTTCAAAGTGAGCGTTTGATTAAGCAGGTAAAAAACGTCTATGATAATGTGGCTTATTACCGCAACCTTATGGACAAAATGGAGGTTAAGCCGGAGGATATAAAATCAATCGAAGATTTACATAAACTTCCTTTTCTTACGAAAGCTGATTTGAGAGAAGCATATCCTTACGGTCTTATGGCAAGACCGCTTTCAGATTGCGTCAGAATTCAGTCCACAAGCGGTACAACAGGCAAGCGAGTTGTAGCGTTTTACACTCAGCACGATATTGATATATGGGAAGATTGCTGTGCGAGAGCAATCGTTGCAGTAGGCGGTACAAAGGACGATGTTTGTCAGGTGTGCTATGGCTATGGTCTTTTCACAGGAGGCCCTGGTCTTAACGGCGGCTCACATAAGGTAGGTTGCTTAACACTTCCTATGTCATCAGGTAATACTGAAAGACAAATTCAGTTTATGCTTGACTTGCAATCAACAATTATTTGTTGTACTCCTTCTTACGCTGCATATATTGCCGAAACTTTAAAGGAAATGGGACATACAACAGATGATATTTCACTAAAGGCAGGTATTTTCGGTGCAGAAGCGTGGACTGAAGAAATGCGTCGTGACATTGAAAAATCATTGGGTATCAAGGCTTATGATATTTATGGTCTTACAGAGCTTGCAGGTCCTGGTGTATCATTTGAGTGCGAAGAACAGACAGGTATGCATATTAACGAAGACCACTACATTGCAGAAATTATTGATCCCGATACAGGCGAAGTACTTCCTGAAGGAAGCAGAGGTGAGCTTGTACTTACAAGTATTGATAAAGAAGCCTTCCCGCTTTTGAGATACAGAACAAGAGATATCTGCGTGCTTACAAGAGAAAAATGCTCTTGCGGAAGAACATTTGTTAAAATGAGTAAGCCAATGGGCAGAAGCGACGATATGCTTATTATCAGAGGTGTTAACGTGTTCCCATCACAGATTGAAACCGTTCTTTTGGAGCAGGGTTATTCACCAAACTATCGTATTGAGGTTGACCGCGAAAATAACACAGATACTCTCGATGTATACGTTGAGCTTTCATCAGAAAACTTCTCAGATACAGTTAAAGAAATCGCTGAAAAGGAAAAGCAGCTTGCAGCAGCAGTTAAAACTATGCTTGGAATTAAACCAAAAATGCATCTTGTTCCGCCTAAGAGCATAACAAGAAGCGAAGGCAAAGCGGTAAGAGTTGTTGATAAGAGAAAGCTTTATTAAAAATTATAAGAAAGAAGGGTAAACAATAATGAGTGTTAAACAGATTTCAATTTTTATAGAAAATAAAAAAGGCTCTCTTGCAGAGGTTACAAAGTTTATTGCTGATAGAAAAATCAACTTAAAGGCACTTTCCATTGCAGATACACAGGATTTCGGTATTTTAAGGATTATTACCGACAAGCCTGATGAAGCCCGTAATATGCTTAAAAATGAGGGTTACACAGTTACTGCAACATCTGTTTTGGCAGTGGAATTAACCGACGCTCCAGGGAGTATGGCTTCAATTTTAAGCGTGTTGTCAGAAAGTGACATAAGCGTTGAATACACTTATGCGTTTGTGTCAACAGTTGAAAATAAAGCCTATATGATTTTCAGAGTTGACGATAACAACAAAGCAACAAAAGCTCTCATCGCTGCAAATATTCCTGTTATCAATCAGGAAGATATTTTCAACAAATAATTTCTGATACTTTAGGGTGAGAATATAAGAGTTACAAAATATTAAATGACGAACCGCTTTAGTGGGGTTCGTCATTTTTACTGTCAGTTGTTTAATTCTGCTTCAATTTTTTCAAAATCGCTTGTATGAGGATATTCCGCCATATCGGGATGATGTCTGAACGCTTCTTTTGCATTCTCCTTATTTAAAGATATAGTAGCAAGCATACAACCGCTGTTCCTTATCTCCTTTATATTCTCATCCGAAAAATCCCAGGTATATACATAGCATTTTCCCTGATAATCCTTAACTGTCTTTAAAGCCTCTTTTGTATAATTTCTTTTCGTATCGATAAATCTTGCCTGTGGGTCTATTGAAAGAATCAAATTAATAGCCTCTGCCCCTGCACCGTTTGTGGCATAAACCGTTCTGCCGCGCATACCCATACTAACAACCAACTTTGCAATCTTTTCGGCATTTTTTATGCCTTCTTTTAAGTCAATATTTATACGCATTCCCGTAAAATAAGCAAGATGCAACGCCTCTTCAAGTGTTTGAGTGTAAGTTTTCATCCACAAAACCCTGATGTGCTGAAGTTATCCACGTCTTATTTCTCTTTCGCATTGATTTCCTCTCTTTTCTAATCCAAGATTGGCTTTACAACATTACTGAAATCTCTATAATCATCTATTGTGATATATGAAAAATCAGATTTGTATACCGATTCATCATTACCTCCTAACCCATAATCATCGCCTATATAAACTACATCTTCGTGTTTTAGGTTGTTTTCCTCGCAGTAAAGATCAAGTGCATAATATTTGTTGTATGGCATGGGTGCCATATCAAAGGATGAGGAACCGCCTATAAAGACGGTGTAGTCTGAAAAAGTTTTTACAACATCATCATAAATCTTTCTTCTTTTTGCTCTGTCCGGATCAAATGCGAGCTTATCCTCTTGCTTTGCCTTTGTGCCTAAAATCGGAAACGTAATGCACCCCGATGGATGAAATTCGACATTATCTCCCGAAAAATTTGTGTAGTCATACTTTTCTCTGAGCATAGTAACTCTTTCTTCAACAGAAACTTTATCTACAGGAACTGATAAATCTCTTTGAATATCTATATCTTTTGTGCGTTCATTGTATGTGCCGTACTGCATACCATAATTACCGATTATATCAACAGGATAGCCTCCCATCTGATTGAAAATTCGCATAACCTGTCCGGCACCGACCATTAACAGCTTATATCTTTTTGATAATGCATCCAACATCTTTTTATGCTCCTCATCAAGAGCTTGCTTGTGTTGCGTAATTGTACCGTCCATATCCATTGCAACAATCTTTATCATTTTTACTTCTCCCCAAATCATAATTTTTCAATTTACTTCCAACGTATGTCTAATCATATTGAAAGTTCTCACTTTAAAATTATTGAATCATATCTTTGAGTCTTAGCAATGTTAATCTGTATCGCATATATGGCGAATATTTTATACAATCTGCCATCAGCTTTTCAGATTTGCCTATATCACCAATCGTCAGTTTGCAACCTGCTTTTTCCATAGCCGAATAGATAGTTGCATAATCAGGAATGCTTTTTATTACTTCTCTTATTTCCTGCCACTTTTCTTCAAGCTGTTTTGGCTCTACCTCATCAGTAACAGTTTTAGGCTGATTAAGTTTTTTTACATCATCTGCCATTTCACCATAAAAATTATAAACATCCTCCCAATCTATCTGTTCTTTTTTTGCGGTTATTGATTCAATTTTTGCAAGTGAGTTATAGTATTCGAGCATTTTTAAAGTGCATACACCAATATCTTCACCGTGATAGTTTGGAATAATCCCATCGCGAAGCTCAACACATTCCATAAGATGAGCTATAACGTGCTCGCAACCCGAAGCAGGACGGGAATTTTGCATAAAACTCATACCTATTCCTGTCATAAGCAATGATTTGAAAATTTCACCTGCAGTTTCCTCGTCATTTACAGTAACTCTGTCTGCCATTGACATCAACTTGTCGACAGCATTTCTTGTAAGTTCGGCAACTCTTTCGCAATATGGTTCTCCCGTCAAAATATTAGAAATCTTCCAATCCACAAGACCGATATATTTTGCAACCATATCTCCGAAACCTGCAGATTTCAGATATACAGGTGCATTTACAAGGATTTTTGTATCGCCTATAATTACTTCAGGACTTTTTGCCGCATAACTTGATTTAAACCCATCCTTAACTATTGGCGAACTATAAGAGGCAAATCCGTCCATAGAAGGAGCCGTTGCAAAAATACACAGCTTTTTATTTTGATTTGCCGCTGCTAAACGGCAGGGGTCGTTAACTGACCCTGTGCCTACTGAAAGAATTGATATATCTCTATTATTTATAATACCTTCAAGTTCTTCTACATGTTTCATATCAGCAACTCGAATATTATCATAAACTTTGTATTCAATCGAAAAGCCTTTAAGACTTTCTTCAATTCCCTCTGCTGCTGCCAAAGTGTTTTTGTCTGCTACAAGAAGTATTTTTTGAGAGAACTTGTTTTCCTTTAAAATATCTCCCACATTGTGCACCAATCCGCTTCCTATCCTGACGTCACGAATGGCTGTTTTGTGCGTGTGTCCACATAAACAAGGTGTCTCAAAATCCTTTATTATTTCCATTACAGTTTTCATAATTATAATTCTTCTTTCTGTATTAATAATTTTTTATAAGATATGTATGCAGTTCTCCGATATTTTCGAAGATATAATCAGGATGAATATTATACTCATCAATATCCTCTTTTGTTCCCTCACCGCTAAGCACAAATATGGTGCTTATTCCTGCATTTACACCGCAGGCAATATCTGTATATAGTCTATCACCCATAATCGCTGTTTCGGTTTTATCAAATCCTGTCATTTTCATTGCAAACTCTGCCATAGCAGGCTCAGGTTTGCCGATAAATTTCGGTTTCTTTCCTGTGGCTCTCGCAAGCATTTCGCTAACAGAACCGCAATCAGGAGCATAGCCATATCGTGTCGGACAAACCCAATCGGGATTTGTCGCAATATATGCAATATCCTCATTTAATAATATACACGCATCTTCAAGCTTTTTATATGTAAGTTCTGTATCATACCCCATACACAAGCAATCAATTTTCTCCGATAACTCATCTGTGATATTAAGTCCTGAACTTCTCAGTTGTTCTTTGAAAGACTCAGTTCCGAGAGCATATATCATTTTAAAATTCTCTTTTTTCAAATACTCTATAGTAGCGTCTGTTGAAGTAAGAAAGTCATTTTTATCTGCCGATATTCCCATTCGGTTAAGCTTTTCTATGTATTTATCAACACTTTTTGACGAGTTATTTGTTAAAAAAATGTACCGTCCGCCGATGCTCTTTACATAATCAAGAAAATCTGTTGTTCCGTCAAATAAGCTGTCATCAAGATATATCGTACCATCCATATCAAGAAGGTACAATTTATTATGTTTCAATTTTATTCCATTCATAATGTCGAGTTTTGTAATTTTAAATTATTTTTCCTCCTATTACAGTATAAATCACATTGTAATCATCATCTAAAACAATAAAATCCGCATCGTATCCGATTTCGATTTTTCCTTTTTTAATCCCAAGAAGTTCACAGGGAGTCTTTGATGCCATTTTAAACGCATCGTTCTCGGGTATACCGAATTTCATTGCTTTTTTTACGCAATTAAGAAGTGTTGAGGTGCTTCCTGCTATTGCCCCCTCCTGCGTTCTTGCAACGGAATTTTTAACACTTATTTTCTGTCCGCCGAATTCGTATTCTCCATCGGAAAGTCCTGTTGCTCTCATACTGTCGCTTATAAGTATCATACGCTCTGCACCAAATAACTTGTAGAGCAGGCGTATAACACTTTGATGAATATGTATTCCGTCGCAGATAACCTGAACGAATATATTTTTGTCAAATGCAGCCCCAATGGGTCCTGGATTTCTATGGTGTATCGGCGGCATAGCATTAAAGGTGTGGGTAAGGCAATTTGCACCAAGGTTAATCGCCTCTTTTGCACACTCATAATCGCAATCCGTATGCCCTATTGCAACAACTGCTTTGCACTTTTTTATAAAGTCAAAAGCATTTTCCATTTCGGGAGCAACCGTCACCATTTTAATATTTTCAAGTTTTTCAAATTCATTGATATCGGGCGGGATTATATATTTTTCATTCTGTGCTCCCTTGTATTTTGCACTGATATACGGACCCTCAAGATGAAATCCCAAAATCTCGGCTCCTTTTGTATTCGGAATTTCTCCGTTAACAACACTTTTTATTGTACACATATCCATTGTCATCGTAGTTGGAAGCCACGAGGTTACTCCGTTTTCTGCCATAAAGGCACTCATTTCGTCAAGGTGAGTTCCGTCCATTGTGTCAAAGCCTATACATCCGTGAGAATGGATATCTGTAAGACCTGCAAACACTTTTCGGTTTTTAAGGTCAACACCATCCTTCTCTGTTTTTCCTATATAAGATATTTTTCCGTCCGAAACTTCAATATCAACTGTTTTCCCGTCGATATGTGCATTTTTGTATATCATTGTTAATCTCCTTTTTCGGCTTTTCCTTTATGAAGCTATGGTGATATTATAAATGATACCTGTCTTTTATATTATCTTGTTGTATCCACCGTACATTTATTTTCAAACAGCTTTATAATTTCCTCTTCCACCACACTTCCTGGCATTTCGCAGTAAAATGTGTAGTCATATAAGCCATTTGAGTGTCTTGCCACGGCAACCTCGTTCACCTTAACCTGCATCTGATTTAAAATCTCTGTGGTCTGCTGCTGAAAATCGGGTTTTTCTATTCCGTATATCTTTATGTACTTACTTTTATGTGAAGTCATAAATTTTCCGCTACTGTGCAAAATAATTTGAGTTAAAAGAATAATGAGAGTCGCAGAAAAACCTATGGTATACATTCCGCCGCCTATTGCCATTCCAATTCCACAGGTTGCCCACAATCCTGCGGCGGTGGTAAGTCCTCTTATATTGCTTCTCTGCACATATATTGTCCCTGCGCCTAAGAAACCAACACCTGTTACAATACCCTGTGCCATTCTTGATGGGTCAAGTCTTACGTCTGCGGAAGTATATACTTGTATTAAATCCTCAAAGCCGTATTTTGATATTATCATCATCATTGCAGATGCACAGGCTACAATGCAATGAGTCCTGATTCCTGCCTCCTTCGCACGATTTTCTCGTTCAAAGCCTATTACCATACCGCACAGACAACTTATTAACATTCTGAATATCATATTTATATGATACTCAGTGAGTATATCATACATTTTCGTTTCTGTCCCCTTTCGATTTATGTCCTGTTTTCAGTCACAGCAATATTGCTTCCGAAAACATCGGCGATAACAATATCACCTATATGAACAGGCAAGTTTACAACACCTTTATTTATTAAATTCATACATTCATAGATTTTCCCTTTCGGTATGGGCGTAGTTGTTTTTACAGGAATAACCGTTCCGTCCGAACAGCGCATTGTTGATGTAACGGTACGCATAGGATTTGTGCATTCGTTTTCGGCATACTCTGCACCTCTTTTGCAGGTGTTGCCCGTCACTTCCAAAACTTTGCCATCCTCGTCGAGTTCCGCTTTCAAATTACAGCCCTTAGGGCATATAATACAGATTAATTCTCTTGTTGCCATATCAAAAAACCTCCAATCCGATGCGTAATTTTTCCGCATTTTGAAGCAACTGTGCCTTTAGTGTTATGCACTGCATTTCACCCGGCGCAACCTTAGACTTGCTTGTTTTAAAGATAATCTCATCACCATTATATACTTTTATTGTTGCATTTTCATACACATTCGCAACTCTGAAAAATATCTTTGTGTCCTCTTTTGCCGTTATTCTCTGCGGTACTGTATATCTGACTTTTCCGTCTGTTTCAATGGGAATATCAATATCGTTTTTCAATTCACCCTTTATATAAAGTGCAGCATTCTCTCCTGCAATCTCCGCCTCCTCCGAAACGTAATCCACAAGGTCGTGGACGTGCAGTACGTTTCCACAGGCAAAAACCCCTGGTATAGATGTTTCTCTGCTCTGGGTTACATAGGCACCATTGGTAATTCTGTTAATATCTATTCCTGCTGATCTGCTAATCTCGTTTTCGGGAATAAGTCCTACCGACAAAAGCAATGTGTCACATTCTATAAACTCCATTGTGTCCTCAATGGGTTTGCCGAATTGGTCAACCTTTGCGATTGTAACACCCTCAACACGCTTTTTTCCGTGTACCTTAACAACTGTGTGGCTTAAAAGCAGAGGGATATTAAAATCATTCAGGCATTGCTCTATATTTCTTGCAAGACCGCCCGAATACGGCATAAGCTCACACACCGCCTTGACTTTTGCACCCTCAAGGGACATTCTTCTCGCCATAATAAGACCTATATCTCCTGAGCCTAATATAACGACATTTTTACCTGGCATATATCCTTTCATATTAACAAGTTTTTGTGCTGTCCCCGCACTGTACACACCTGCAGGACGTGTTCCTGCGATATTTAAAGCACCTCTCGAACGCTCACGACATCCCATTGCAAGTATAATTGCCTTTGCCTGTATTGTAAATATTCCGTCTATCGAATTGGTTGCCGTAATCTCTTTGTCCGCTGTAATATTCATTACCATAGTATTAAGCTTAAAAGGAATACCAAGCTCTCGCACGCGCTCCTCATATCTCCACGCATATTCAGGGCCTGTGAGTTCTTCACCGAAGCGGTGAAGTCCGAATCCATTATGTATGCACTGCTGTAATATTCCGCCCAAACGTTCATCTCTTTCAAGAATTAATATATCTCTTACACCATTTTCATAGGCTGCAAGAGCGGCACTCATTCCCGCAGGGCCTCCGCCAATTATCACCAACTCTGTCATCTCTCGCAACCCTCCTTTGTTTTTCCTGTTATCAGTTTTGAGTTGCCTCCGTTTTTTGTTATACTATCATAGGTCACACCTAATTCCTCCGAAAGAATTTCCGTTATATATGGCATACAAAAACCGCCTTGGCATCTGCCCATCTGGGCTCTTGTTCTTCGCTTTACGCCATCAAGGTCACGAGCAGGAGGATTTGTCCTTATTGCCTCTCTTATTTCGCCTTCAGAAACACCCTCACATCGGCATATGATTCTGCCATAGGCTCTGTTTTCAGCTATTATTCTATTTCGCTCCGCAACAGAGGATTCTCTGAACAGATGTGCAGGCTTTCTTATGGGATTAAATTTTTCATTTTTGGTAAGCTCAAGCCCCATACTTAAGAGCATATCTATTATATATTCCGCAATAGCAGGTGAGGCACTCAGCCCGGGCGATTCAATTCCCGCTGCGTTTATAAAACGCTCAGCCGTTGAATTAATAATAAAATCTCCTGTGTTACCAACTGCTCTCAAACCGCAGAATGATGTTATTGTATCCCTTAAATTTATTCCAACTGTTGTTTCGCTACAGTTTGCAAGTACATTTGAAAGTCCGTCTGCCGTTGTTGCCGTATCGCTTTTATCCTCCATATCTTTGGCTGTCGGGCCAAGTAATAGATTGCCGTCAACAGTAGGTGTTACAAGTATACCCTTACCCATAGCCGAGGGTGTTCTGAATATAGTATGGGAAACAAGACCGCCGCTTGTTTTATCAAGCAATACATATTCACCCCGTCTTGGATGTATTTTTATGTCCGTTTCATTTGCCATCGCGGCAACGCTATCTGCATTAACACCTGCGGCATTGACTACATATTTTGCTTTTATCATATCTCCGTCTGTGGAAGTAATCTCATAAAATTCATTGCACAGATTTAATTTTGATACTTCAAAATTAACTTTTAAATCCGCTCCGTTATCCATTGCATTGCCTATTGCGGCTATTGTAAGTTCATAGGGACATATGATTGCTCCCGTTGGTGCATTTAATGCACAAGTTGCATCAGGCGAAATGTTCGCTTCAAGTGTATGTAACTCACTGCTTTCAATAATCGAAAGCTCCTTTACACCATTTTTGATACCTCGTTCATACAATTCCTCGATTATCTTTTTGTCATCATCATTAAAGCCGACAACCAAAGAGCCGTTTCGCTTATATTTAACTCCCAGTTCTTTTGCAACTTGCTCCATCATCTCAGAGCCTCTTACATTTAATTTTGCTTTTAATGTTCCAGGTTCAGCATCAAAGCCTGCATGCACTATTGCAGAATTAGCCTTGCTTGCTCCCATTGCCACATCATTTTCTTTTTCGACAATACAAAGTTTCAGTTTGTAAGACGAAAGCGCTCTTGCAAGCATACCTCCCACAACTCCGCCACCTATAATTGCAACATCATACATAAATATAACTGTTAACTCCTTCCATAAATATATAATACTATAAATTATTCCAATATGTCATTCGGTATGTAGCCAACATCACATTCCGGTAAATTTTCTCCGTTTAAATATTGTTGGATATTTTTGATTAATTTATATTGACATCATTAACAAGTTTATTATATAATATGGTCACACAAAATTGCAAGTAATAGTCGAAATAAGATAAATAATCATATTTAATTTGCACATTGTTCAAAAATAATCATATATAAAGGGGATGTTCGGATGTTAAAAAGCGAAAGACAGGAAATGATTCTGGAACTTCTTAAAAATTGTAAATATATAACTACGCAAGAACTTGCCGAGAGAACATTTGCAAGTTATTCAAGCGTCAGGCGTGATTTGGAGGAGCTTGAAGATTCGGGACTTATAAATCGCAGTTATGGCAGAGTGGAACTTGCAAACCACAATTCCCTTTTGGTTTCATACCCTATAAGAATAAACAAAAATTCAGCACAGAAAAGTATTATTGCCAAAAAAGCCGCCGCACTTATCAAAGAGGGTGACACCATATTTATCGACCCTTCATCAAGCTGTTCCTATTTTGCAAAGGAGCTGTTTCATATGAAGGGTATTACTGTAATTACCAATAATGTGGAAGTGCTGGGCTTTATGAGCCAAAGCAGCATAGATGTAATATGCAGTGGTGGACTACAGCTCTCACCCAACAGATATGCTCTTGTGGGTCCCATAGCAGAGGAAACCTTCAAAAATATCCACGCGGATTGGGCTGTTTTTTCGGCACGTTCTCTTACAGAGAATGGTCAGATTTACGATGTGCATTACAACGAAACCGCACTTCGTAAGGTTATGCTTGAAAATGCCGAAAAAAAGCTGTTTCTTTGTGATAGCTCCAAACTCGATACGAAATCCACATACTACCAATGCAGTCTTGCCGACATTGATTATATGGTCTGCGACAGCAAAGAGGCAAAACAATATCAACGCGAATATCCAAATTTAAAAATAATATAATTTACAATAGCAATCAGAACAATGTATATATTTTTATAAATTATAAAAACTATATTAATAATGATAAGATTTTTGTGCCGTGTTAAAGTTACATAATAGAATACTCAGGAGGAAGTCCAATGTCACATTACACAATACAACCAGGCACAAATATTGGCGGAACTGTAAATATCAGTGGCTCAAAGAACTCGTCACTTCCGATTTTGGCGGCGGCATTACTTGCAGATGGCAACAATATACTATCTAATATACCAAATCTTTCGGACACAAGAAATATGTGTGAATTGTTAAGTCTTGCAGGTGCAAATATAGTCAACGATAATGGTACACTTCATATAAACAGCAGAAATCTGACGGATAAAAAATTGCCATTGGAATTGGTCAACAAATTAAGGGCATCTTTTTTGATAATCGCACCACTGCTTGCAAAGTGCGGCAAGGTTCGCATTCCGTTGCCTGGTGGCTGTCAGATAGGTGCAAGACCCATTGATTTACACCTTAAAGGTTTTTCGGCAATGGGAGCCAAAATCAAACAGGGCCACGGCTATGTTGAACTGAAATGCAATAAGCTTCAGCCTGCAAAAATATATTTAGACTTTCCCAGCGTAGGCGCAACAGAAAATTTAATGACAGCCGCATCTATGACAGAGGGTGAAACAATAATCGAAAATGCCGCAGGCGAGCCTGAAATCGTTGATTTATCATCATTCTTATGCGAGATGGGCGCCGAAATCATCGGCGCAGGCACAGATACCATAAAGATAATAGGCAACAAAAATCTAAAATCCACACAGCATACTGTAATTCCCGACCGCATAGAGGCAGGTACCTTTATGGCTATATCGGCAATCACAAAAAGCAATCTCACAATCAACAATGTTATTCCCGACCACTTAAAACCTGTAACAGCAAAGCTCAACGAAATGGGCTTTACTATTAACGAAAATGCCAACAGTATCGAAATAGTACCCTGCGAAAAATTTAAAACAGTTGATATTAAGACCTTGCCATATCCAGGGTTTCCCACCGATATGCAATCGCAGTTTATGTCGCTTATGAGTGTAGCTGACGGCACAGGCGTTGTTATCGAAACGGTTTTTGAAAACAGATTTTTGCACGTTCCCGAGCTTTTGAGAATGGGTGCGAAAATCAAAATCGACGGAAGAACAGCCGTAATTGACGGAATTAAAAAATTGAGCGGTGCAAAGGTTCGTGCCACCGACCTGCGAGCAGGGGCCGCCTTGGTGATTGCCGCTCTCGGTGCTCAGGGTGAAACTGAAATTGACGAAATCGAACACATTGAGCGTGGATATGAGGACTTTGAAAAAAAGCTCACAAGCATAGGAGTTTCCATCAAAAAAGAAATATAAAAATACCCATATGTAGGGGACGGCGTCCCCGACGTCCCGTAAAGACCAACTGCATTAATAGAATTATTGCGGACTTATTAAGCATCACACCTACACATATCTGTCTATATCACTCAATGTTATTCCCTCGTGAAGAGATATATTTATTCCGTTGGCAATTACCGACGCAATATCGGTTATTACGCTATCCACATCTTTGGGGGCAACTATCATATTGCCAAACCTTTCTTCAAAGACCGACCTGACATAACTTTCCTCATAGGCATTATCGCCTGTATCATTGACGGATACTGCATCAAGTCCTGCAACAGCAATCGTGGCGGCATCAACAACCGTCGGCACACCTATTGCAATCACAGGCACACCTAAGGTATCACTATTTATTGTCTTTCTTTTATTTCCTACTCCCCCGCCTGGTGTTATACCTGTATCAGTTATTTGGATTGTGGTATTGATTCTGTCCATATTTCCTGAGCATAGTGCATCTATCACAATCACAAGCTTAGGCTTAACCTCCTCAGTAAGACTCCTTATGATTTCTTCGGTTTCCATACCTGTTGTTCCCAGAACACCGGGAGCTATTGCACATACAGGTCTTACTCCCTCGTCGATTTCATCAGGAATATACCTTTTTAAATGGCGTGTAATCATAAGAGAACCAACCACCTTAGGTCCAAGAGCGTCCGCAGTAATTCTTCTGTTTCCCAAGCCTGCAACAAGAACTGTATCGTCGGCATCAGACAGTTTATTCTCTGTCAATGTTTTTAGTTCCTCAGCACATCTCTTACATACATCTTCATATATCCCTTGCCTGCCGTAAAACCTATTGGGCATTTCGATTGTTATATAACTTCCTATTGGCTTGCCCAACTGTCTTGCTCCGTTATCATTGTCAACAGCTACCCTTGTCACCTTTATAAATTGACTGACTTCCTCCTGCACCACCGAAACTCCGTCTATAGAAAAATCGCCCGAACTGCCCGCCGCGAGCATCTCGTGTGCCTCTATTGCCAAATCACATCTTGAAGTATTATTTACACCCATAAAATACGTCCTTTCAAGCATTATTTTTATTAATATTATTTAAAAATACGAAAAAAATATGTAATATAAAAAAATATAAAAATTTTTTAAAAAAATGCTTGCTTTTTATATAAAAAAGTGTTACAATGTTAAATACTGATGTGAAATCAAGATTTATTGTTTGGAGGTGAAATTATGCCTAATATCAAATCAGCTAAGAAAAGAGTTAAGGTTATCAAGACAAAAACTCTCAGAAATCAGATGCTTAAATCTCAGCTTAAGACAGCTATCAAAAAGTTTGAGGCTTCTTTGAAAGATGGTAAGGCAGCTGCCTCCGAGGCTTATGGTTTAGTTGTTAAAAAGACTGATCAGGCTGTTGCTAAGGGTATTCTTCACAAGAATACTGCTGCAAGAAGAAAGAGCCAATACGCTGCAAAAATGAACAAAATTGCGTAACATTATAACTTTTTAACTAAGATAAATTGAAAAAAATTCTACACACAAAAAGCATAGCAGGCGCTATGCTTTTATTTTATTTAATTAATTTTTGTTAGCCATAATACTGATAGACGGATTTCTCCTGTACTGCGTCGGTGTAATCCCTGTTTCACGTTTAAACACCAACGAAAAATAGTTGGGGCTGGAAAATCCAAACTTTTCGCTGATTTCGCAAACAGAGTAGCCCTCTCGAATAAGCTCCATTGCTCTCAAAATTTTCAATCTGTTAAAATGCGAATTAACTCCGCACCCTGCATACATCTTAAATATTTTTTTCATATTGCTTGTACTTAAATTACACAAAACCGCTAAATCATCAACTGAAAGATTTTCGTAAATATGCTCTTTCATTGTCTTTATAATTTTTTTATAATTACACGAACTCACCGAATTTTGCTGAATCTTATTTGGCGATATATCAGACACAATCGACAGCAAAAGCAATTCTAACTTTAATATCGACAAATTCTCGTCAATTATATTTGATTTATCGGATTTTGTAACAATACCTGACATAACATCAAACGAAGACAGTATTTGTGCATAAACATCAAGCAACTGCTCCGACAGCCTTAAATCAAGGGAAAACACTCCCCTGCCAAGCACGTCAGGCAATTCTCCTGCTGTTTTAAACGATATGATGATAAGAACCGATTCTTTTCCTTTTTTCCCCCACAATCGATGAAATTCCATAGGTCTGTGAAATATAACTTGCCCTTCAGCAAGGTCATATACCCTTTCGTCTTCAGAAACAGTTATACCGCCCTTTAACACATATACCATTTCCCAAAAATCGTGCATTTCTCCGTGAAAATAAAAGTTTTCGGGGGCATACCGCTCGATTGCGGTGTTGATTGAAACAATATTAAAGCATTTTTGTGGAACATACACTTTCATACTATCACCATAAGGTATCTGAATTTATAGATTTTATGTCCAAAATAGTATTGATATATTATTTTAAACAATTATAATCAGAGTATATCACAGCATTCGATATTTGTAAAGTTAAAAAGGGGGAATTAAAATGAAAAAAATAAAAATAGGTTGTATAGGTGCAGGCAAACGAGGTTCATATATGATGAGAGCAATTCTCAAATATTGCGAGAACGTAGAAATCTGTGCAGTATGCGACCTCTATGAAGACAGAACTGAGGAAGCCGCAAAAAATGTTGAAGAAAAAACAGACAAAAGACCTTTTTCCACACTAAATGCTGATGAAATAATAGAGTTAGATGACATAGAGGCAGTCCTTATCTTTTCGTCCTGGGAAAGCCATATAGATTTGGCAATTAAGGCTATGAAGCACGGCAAGTACGTGGGCGTAGAGGTAGGCGGTGCATATAGTTTGAATGACTGTTTCAGATTAGTGCAGACGTATGAAGAAACAAAAGTTCCTTGTATGCTTCTTGAAAACTGCTGTTTCGGCAAAACAGAGCTAACTGTTCTCAATATGGTAAGACAAGGCTTATTTGGCGAAATCGTACATTGCAGTGGCGGTTATTGTCACGAGCTCAGAGAGGAAATTGTCGGCGGAATACAAGACAGACATTATCGTCTGAGAAACTATAAATCACGCAACTGCGAGAACTATCCCACTCACGAGTTAGGTCCTATTGCAAATGTATTGAACATTAACCGAGGAAACAGAATGATGATGCTGTCGTCATTTGCTTCAAAAAGTATATCACTTGAAGAGTACGTTAAGAAAAATGCCGATAAGTACCCCGAACTTGAAGGTATGCATTTTAACCAAGGCGATATTGTAACCACAGTTATAACTTGTGCTGACGGCTCTACAATCACTCTCACCCTTGACACAACTCTGCCCAGAGCATACTCGCGCGGCTTTACTGTAAGAGGCACAAGGGGTGCATACTTTGAAGATAACGACTCTGTATTTATTGACGGCGAAGAACATAACAAATGCCACTTCAGTTGGAAAACACAATGGGGCAATGCTGAAGAATACAGAAAAAAATATAACCATCCTCTTTGGGAAAAGTACGGCGATAAGGCAAGAGAAGCAGGTCACGATGGTATGGATTATATGGTACTTAAGTCATTCTTTGAAAGCGTAGAAAAGAAGGAAATACCCCCAATCGATGTATATGATATGGCTGCCTGGATGAGTATTACCGCTCTATCAGAGGAATCTATTCTCAAAGGCGGTGCTCCTGTTGCCATCCCTGATTTTACAAATGGTAAGTGGGCAATGTACGAAAAGAAAGACAGCAACCTCATCTTTGCCCTTGATTAAAAACACGCAAAAAATTGCCCTCCAAATTCAATTTTGGAGGGCGTTATTTTATTTAAGGCTCCAATCAATTGGAGTTTTATTGTTTTCAATCAGAAACTCATTTGCGGCTTTAAAATGACCGCAGCCAAAGAAACCATTATATGCAGAAAGGGGACTTGGGTGTGCGCATCTTAAAATCTTATGCTTTGGGTTGGTTATTAGCTCTGTCTTTCTTCCTGCGTTGGCACCCCATAGCAAAAATACGATTGGGTCCTCTCTTTGATTTAATATTTCTATAACCTTATCGGTAAAAATCTCCCATCCAATATTCTTGTGGCTGTTTGCCTGACCTGCCCTGACTGTCAAAACTGTGTTTAACAGCAACACACCCTGCTTTGCCCAGGAGGTAAGCTCACCGTGGTTCGGCTGCTCTATTCCAAGCTCTGTATTAATCTCTTTAAAAATATTTTTAAGCGACGGCGGCGGTGCAATACCCTTTTTCACCGAAAAACACAAGCCGTGTGCCTGTCCCTCGCCGTGATATGGGTCTTGCCCTATTATTACTGCTTTAACATCAGAATATGACGTATATTTAAGTGCGTTGAATATATCATACATATCAGGATAAATCGTTCTTGTTTTGTATTCTACAGCTAAAAATGCTCTCAACTTTTTGTAATACTCTTTTTCAAACTCGTCACACAACAAGCCATCCCATTCATTACCTATATTAACCATAATCACAACCCCTATCACATAAACAAAATTCTATATATTTTAATAATATCACAACCGCTTAAAAAAATAAAGTACAATTTATGTTTACGCATATTTTTTATTTTGCAGTCAATTTCTAATGGTAAAACTGTTTAATTTTCTCTTGTTTCTATGTAATAAAACAGAACTGCCTCACTTTTTAGCGAAACAGTCCCTATTGTGTAATTGGTGCAAATTATTAACTTGCAAACTATCATTTGTTTGCAAACGGATCCTCTATTTGAGAGGATTTCAAGCGAAGCCACGATTTCATTGTACCGTCACTTCCGGATTTCTCGTCATCTGCCGCAAGGCATACAACACCCTCTTCGTTGGTCCCTGCCATTGGAATATCAATGAAACGATTGAGAATATATAAAAGTTGATCCCGTGTCATTGGCTCCATAGTTAAATCACCTGTTTCTTTGGTCAGCCCCAAAATTTCTGCGGCTGCGGCATAACCTTGAGGATAACCGCCGCATTTTTCGGCTATCCAATCATACCCTGCAAACGAAATGAGCATTTTTACCGCGTCTATCTGTGCAACTTTTTCATTCGGTCTGAAATTTCCGTTTCCGTCTCCGTTCACCAACATATTGTTTTTTGCAATAAGAATCCAATAATAATCATCGTGTTCCAACGGGACATCCGCAAAACAATATTCCCTTGGTGCGTTCATATGAGGTACATCATATCCGTGAAGTCTCATCAAAACCTTCGCCATCTTTGCCCGTGTCAGAGTGTTTTCTTCAGAAAATGTCTCGCCATTATAATTTATGACTCTGAAGGTTTCAAACCTATCCTCTATCTCATCCACAGTATATGCTGCCTCCGCCGCAAAAACACTGCCCGACATAAGAATTGTTCCCGAACACAGCAAGCAAAGAATTCTTTTTCCAACCTTTTTCATAAGCACACACTCCTTAAATTATTTTTGATACAGTTCTACCTCTGCATATGTAAAATTCGATTACATTATCTCAAACATCGTTATTAAATGTAACTTTTATTCACCCAGGTATACCGTTTGAGTCGTATTATCCCAAAAAATTTTTATGCCAAATTCTTCTGCGACAGCCCTTACAGGCACATACAAAATATCGTCAATAAATCTTACACACGCTTCTAACGGAACATAAAAACCATTCTGCTGAACAACAGAACCGTCCCCTTGTCTTCCAAACATGTTACCCTTGTACTTTTGCTTTAAAGTTCTGAATTTCAAGAGTTTGTAATGGATACTCAAGTGATGTACCATCATATATTGCGTATGCGGATTCATCCCCTGGAATAGGTTTCATTAGAGGAATATCAAGTGCATTGCAAACCATAATTGCCGTGTCACTTCTCGTAATCGGATACTCCGCCTTAATTTCCAATCCATTCATAATACCATATCGTGACGCAGCTTTCATATAGCCGGTAGGATATCCTCCATTCTGTTCTGCAAACGATGTGTATCCGAGCAGACTTACAAATACTTTTGCAGCCTCGGCACAAGTGATGTCAGATTCAGGTTTGAAACTCCCGTCAGGGTAACCATCTATAATATCCGCTTGCTTTGCATATGCTATATATGGATATGCCCAATGCTCAGCATCTACATCTGTAAACTCGGCAGGTTGCTCAATCACTGTTTCAGCAAAGTTTGGGTTGCTCATCACAACTGCTATTTTGGTAAGCTCTGCTCTGCTCAATATTCTATATGGATTAAAGTTCCCATCAGGGTCGCCCACCATAATTCCGTAATTTTTAAGTCGTTCGTTCCTCCGTGTTTCCTCAGGAGAGGGATAGACTGATACATTTTTGCATATATCCCATATTCTGTCTACGTGGACTGTGGTGCTTTCTTCTAAAGACATATTAGTGATTTTCTCGTCATCTTCCGAAGTTATAAAAAAACTAATCCATTTATGCTCACCTGATATAAAGGCATCAATATCGGGGGAAATACCTTCTTCGTATTTGGGTATATATGTATTTTTGTCTATTAAAAAGGTTACATTCTTGTTGACCTGTAAACCATCAAAGAAATAATCAATCTTAAAGGAGATGGTACCGTCATCCTCATTGTAAGCTAAATCCTTAACTTTGCCATGGGGTATATCAATGTGACTGTCATAATACTCCTGAGATTGAAAATACTCCTCATTATCAGAATGTCCATAGCTTTGCGCAATCGCTGTAGCAGAACATAGTGTCAAACATAAAAGTAAACATATTATTTTACGCATAAAACCACTCACCTTTAAACTTGCTTAATTCCAGCTACTCTTTGAAGCAGATGACTTAATAGATATTGTTACATTACTATATGTATTTCCGTTTCCGGATGTGCACTGCATACTATACGATACGCCTTTTTGAAAATTATAATAATCTGCATCTATAAAATATGTAGTAGTTGATGAAGTTCCTATTGCAGGCCAACTGTAATAATTTGAACCAAATATGGATGTGTTTCCACGAACGAAATTTATTCTCATATAAGCATTTTGAGATTGAATGCATATCCAAGTATGGCCAGAATTAACAACAAAATTATTTAATGGCTGTGTTATTTGTCCAAGTGGATATACCGTTCCAATATTAACATTTTCGTGAAAACTTCTAGTTTTTGAAATATCGTAATTATCTACAGCATATATTCCATCTTGAACCTTATACGCCCCTTCAGGTAATCCTTCGGGAATTTCGTTATCTATGGCAAATGTGTTAAGGCTCATCATGGAGACGGCCATAATCACAGCTATACTCATTGCTAGTATTTTTTTAAATTTTTTCATAATACATATCCTTTCTAATTTGAAATAAAAATATTTTTGTTCTTTAAGGTTTGCTTGATGATATGTATACATATCATCAATGGGTATACCCATTGACAAAAATCCCTGCATACTAATCACCAACTTATTTGTTTTTGCAGTTTTTGCTTTCTTCTGCTAATTTCTGCAAGCCTTTCGGCTCTTTCATCTGATGCATACCGCCCGTAGATGCTAATCCTGCTGAATATATTGCAGCATCTAAAGCGGCTACTGCAAATAAATTGCTGATCCAATTAAACATTTTTCTTGTCCCCCTTTCTCATTAGTAAGCTGACAAGCATCCAAAATGCTACCGCTAATAATGTTATTGATATAGTAACACCTACTGCCATATCCATAGTAACTAAAATAACTGATGCAACAGATACAACACTTGATGTTATTATTGATTTTAATTTGTTTCTTTTTTTCTGCAATGATGTCATAGGCTTATTAGGATGTTCAATCGGCGCAAAATAAGAAATAAATATAAAGCATATAACATTTATTAAAACTACATATACATTATTTATTTTTGAAATAATAAAGGATATAGACAATACACATATATATGTCGCAATAAATGATAACCTACATACAGCAAAAGTCTTTGCGTGGAATCCGCCACTAAACTGTCTTATACCGCATAGGATTATTAAAAACACCATACTGTCTATTATTCTGTTAAGTATAATTCCCAATGCTATAATTATTGTATAATTGATTATGTCTGCTATTATAAGCTGAAATCCATAGCAATATATTTCTTTCTTATCTTCTGCAATTATATTTTTATTACAATAATAATCTGTAATAACATTTGCTAAACTGTTCATTTTTTCCTCCT
Source organism: uncultured Ruminococcus sp. (assembly GCA_902760955.1). Lineage (GTDB taxonomy): Bacteria > Bacillota > Clostridia > Monoglobales > Monoglobaceae > UMGS1820. Next base: position 20,976 of record CACWIG010000014.1, read on the forward strand.
GATAGCTTGATTATATCAAATATATTTCAAATTTTAAATAGCGTGTTATGTCTGACGCAAATAGCGTGACGACTGACACAGTTTCATAAAATTTACAAAAAAATAATCCTGCACTGAGGATTATTTTTGCGACTTTATTCATTTATAGTTATCATAATGTGGCAGCAAAATTGATTTTCTTCTTCATAAAACTGTATCATTCCGTTGTGCTTATTTACAATGTTCTTGATAGATTTAATACCTATTCCATGAAGTTTTTTGTCCTTCTTTGAAGTGACAAGTTCTTCATTAGTGTGCAAAACAGATGATTTAATACTGTTTTTAACAGATATAATCAGATATCCCTCATTTGTTCGTATATCTAAAGCTATCCTTTTTTCATCAGTAAATTCAGCAGCTTCTATGGCATTATCCAACAAATTGCCAAACAAGATCGCCATCTCGGCTTGGGGAATTTTAAAATCAGTCCCACTTTTTATATTCACTTCCATAAAAATATGCTTTTGATTGCATATTGCTATTTTTGAATTTACAACTGCATCAAATACTGTGTTACCTGTATCAATATAGCTGAGAATATGCGGTAAATAGTTATTTGTCAATACCCCTATATACGCTTTAGCTTCATCAAGTTTATTATCATCTATGTATTTCAATATAGTTAAAAGCTGATGCTTTATATCGTGACGGACAGCTTTCATTTCATTTACAAAGGCTTCATTATCATCTATATTGTTTTTTAAATTTTCATTCTGCTGTTCAAGCAGTTTTGCTTTAATTGTATTTTCATACTCCTTATTTATAACAATGAAAAAATAATATGTCATTATATCTGCAAGAATTATGCACGCCATTCCAATTATAATATACAATCTAATTTCTGAATTATAAAAAGTTGCTTTCATTAAGGCACCAAGCGAAATAAGTGATACAGCAGGTATAATAATCAGCATAAGTCCATAGTGACTGTTCATATGGTTTTTATGTTTTGTTCTCAATATAATTCGTGTTGCATAAAATTGAATTATTTTTGATATTATAACTCCAATTATTCTTGTGCTATCGAAAACTGTTATCATATCATTAGGATCGTATCCTATAATGTTGCAAATTATTAAATTGCTCATAACAGCTATTCCATATATCATTAACTGTGTTAAAAACGACATCCATAGTTTGAGCCATATTCCGCCTTTTAAGCACACCCCAGCGTAGATGAAATATATTATTATAGGTATATATACTGCTAATGTTTCGAACTCCACAATGCTATTTATTATGCAAAGTTCTGCAAAAGTTGCAAACCAACAAACACAAAATCCTATATATTTTTTTGCACCATCATACTTCGTTCCTAGATATTTAGTAATAAAATCCGTAGAGATTAAGGTTTCAATAAGGTTTATGCCTGTTTCAAATATAATCTCGATCATATCAATTTACTCCTCACATAATTTTGATATTCTTCTTTTACGATTTTAATTCGTGAACGGCTTAAACCAAAAGCAGAACCTGTTGTTAATACAACTTCTCTACTCGTTATTTTTGAAATAAATCTGCAATTTACCAATATTCCGTTTTGTACGCGAATAATGTTGAATGGATACAATTGTTTTTCCGCACTTGATATTTTACACCTGACTTGCACATCATCTGCAATTTTATCTTTTATGATGATGTCATTTTTATATGATTCAATATATATAAGAGTATTTATATTAAGTTCTACTGTTCTGTTTTCCGTTTCAAGATTATATGTAAGCTTCTTCTTTTCTTTTTCCACCTCAATTTTTCGCATCAGCTTAGGAAGTATGAGTTCTAAATCTGACAAATGGCTTTTACGGATAAACCAAAACGGATGATATTCATAAGATTGATAAACTCTGTCCTCGTGGTTTGTCACAAACATAATCAGAATATCTTCTTTTCGTTTTTGAAGCAAAGATGCTATCTCAAATCCATTCATTTTGGGTATATCTATATCCAAAAGAACAACATCGGCAAATTGTCTGTCAAATTCTTTTAACAGGCAATCGCCGTTATCAAAAACAGATATACTATACGATTTGCTATCGTTAAATTTGGTTTGCATATAGTTGCTTATTCTGTCTTTAAGGACATTTGCGTATATCGGTTCATCATCACATATATAAAATCTCAATTGCTCTGCCATTATAATCGTATCCTCCAAGTTCATATGTTTTCCATTATATCACAAAATCCCCGAAAATTCAACAATTGTCAATTATTTAATATATATCGCATATTTTTTTACGTCTGTCACATAATAAAAGGGGTGTTTGATATACATAAATTATCATATATGAAACGAGGTAAACTTATATGAACTCAAGGCTTATACTACCTTCTTCACTCACAACCTTAAACCCGCTCCTTTCAGGAAACGAAACAGGCAATACCCCCGTAATGGGGGTTCCCATTTCTTCGCATATAAAATCATATCTGTCCGAATACGGAATATCCTGCAGTTCCTCCCTCTCCAATTCAGACGGCTGTGTTTTGGTTGAAAGCAACCTTATCACCAACACAGATTTAAGTGCCGTTATTCAGGCACACACCGTTAACCATTCAGATATTACGGCAGTTTTAAGACCAATAACAGAAAAATCAATGGGGAACATTGTAATTTCCAATCCAATGGGATATATAACCGAAATATCTGATACGGGATATCGCTTTGATCCCTCCTTTCACGAAACAGAGGGAATATATATTTTATCTCCCAACGCATATAACTTATTAAAGGATAAAAGTATCAATATAAACGGAACAGAGCTTTTAAGAGCGGCTCTTAAAAGTAATATGAATATTTTAGGTTATATTTCGGACGCATACTCAATATCCATAACAAATATAGAGGATTACAAGCAATGCCACTCTGATATATTAAACAAAAAGCTGAAGGTAAAGCTAAACGCCAAAGAAGTTAAGGAGGGCTTTTGGCTTGAAAGTGACGTAAAAATCGAAAATGATGTCAGCATAGAAACACCCGTATATATATCAGCAGATTGCTGTGTTGAACGTGGTTCCAAAATAGAAAGCAACACATATATAGGTTCAGGCACAACAATAAAATCAAATGCGAATTTATCCCATTGCATTGTGGGCAACGGCTGTAATATTTCTGTCAACGCCACAGTTCAGGGGGGTATTCTTGCCGACAACGTAAGCCTTGGAGCAAACTCAAAAGTATTGGAAAACGCAGTTATCGGAGGTGGTTGCAGAATAGAGTCGGACTGTACCATTAGTACAGGTGTAAAAATTTGGCCAAACAAAAGGATTATGCAAGGCACACGTCTGTCTGACAATCTTGTGTGGGGAAGCGTAGGCACAGAGCATCTTTTCAGAAACGGCAAAATCTGCGGTGAGATTAATATAGAGGTAACACCTGAATTTATGACTAAATTAGGTGCCGCATACGGCACAATGTTTAACAACAAATCGGTTGGACTCAGCTTTGACTCCTCCCCTGTATGCTCTGTTTTGGCAAATGCACTCTCAGCAGGTATAACCTCCTCAGGTGCATTGCTTTACAACTTCAAGGAGCAGACTCTGCCCATAACACGCAGATGTGTCAGATACTATAACTTAGACTCTGCACTGCACATAAACATTGCAGGCGGTAAGGGATTTTTCTATCCCGAAATAGAGTTTATTGAAGCTGATGGTTCAAGCTTTAATTCCGAAAACGAGAGCATCATTGAAAATATCTTTTTCAATAATGTGTTTTTCAGGGCAGATGTCAAAAATCTAAAAGAGCCTATAATTTTATCCGACAGCAAACTGCACTACACTCAGGATATATTAAACAGTTTAAAAAGTAAATATTATTCAATAAATATGGAAATCAGAACAAGGTCGGAGAGCGTTTCTGAAATCCTTGAAGTTCTGCTTGGCACAATCGAAAAGAGGGCAATCGCAAATGCGATAAAACAATTCTCCGCAGATATTGCCGACAATGGTCAGGATATTATTCTATACACCACATCAGGTCAATTGGTAGACACAAACAAGCTGTTAGGTATAATTGCCGTTATACTTATAAAGCGATTTGACTATGATTATGTTGTAATGCCCATATCGGTATCCGAAAGGTTGGAGGAATATATCACCGATTTAGGTGCAAACATCATTTACAGCGGTGTATCGGAGCACGCATTTATGAAGAAAATAATCCGTCATAATTTAAAAGAACAATCAATGCTGTGCTTTGATGGTGTGTATCTGGCAATAACCCTCCTTGACTATTTAAACGAAACAGGTATATCCTTTGATGAACTTCTTGCCTCTCTGCCCGAGGTCTCTCACGCAGAGCTTGAGATAGAATGTTCCAACACCCGAAAAGCCGATATAATTAAACAGCTGCACGACAAATACCAAAAGAACAAAATAGATACAACAGACGGCATCAAAATCTATAAAAGCAACGGCTGGGTACTTGTCATTCCCGAAAAATACAGGCACTCCATAAAAATTATTACAGAGGGTACAAATATGGAAGCCGCCGAAGAAATGTGCAATGTTTTTGCAAATCAAATAAAAAAGCTTGCAAAACCCGAATAAATAGTGTATAATAAAAATACTTGATTTTGTTCGGTTAATTTATTCCTTATTTTAGTGAATAAATGTTTTAAAGTTTTTGTATATGATTTGTGCGGACGAGTTTAATATAGAAAACAGGAGTTACACTATGTTTCTCCCATTATTTTGGTGTACGAATAATTTGATTAAATAGTTTTTTAACAATATAAAATGAACGAAAAATATTAAAACGGAGGATATAAATTGAGAAAAAGTAATAACAATAATAACAGTAAAATAAAATGGATAGCACTCGGAGGTCTTAATGAAATCGGAAAAAATATGAACGTCTTTGAGTGCGGAAGTGATGCAATAATCTTAGATTGCGGTATGGCATTCCCCGACGACGATATGCCCGGAATAGACAGTGTTATTCCTGACATAACCTATCTTCATAAAATAGCGGACAAAATCAGGGCCATAGTATTGACTCACGGACACGAGGACCATATAGGTGCAATACCCTATGTATTAAAGGAGATAAATGTTCCCGTTTACGGAACAAGACTCACCCTCGGCATACTTAAGAACAAACTTACGGAGCACGGAATATTAAGAGAAACAAAGCTCGTGAACATTGAGGCAGGCGATACAGTTAAACTCGGATGCTTTAATGTAGAATTTATCCACACAAACCACTCTATTGCCGACTCTGTTGCCATTGCTCTGCACACACCTGCAGGCATAATTCTGCATACAGGTGACTTTAAAATCGACCCTACACCTATTGACGGCGATATGATTGACCTTGCCAGGATAGGCGAATTGGGCAACAAGGGCATACTTGCATTGATGTCCGACAGTACAAACGCTGACAGACCCGGCTTTACAATGAGTGAGCGTTCAATCGGCCACACCTTTGATGAGCTTTTCGATAAGGGTGCCGACAAGAGAATTATAATAGCGACTTTTGCCTCAAATGTACATAGAGTACAACAGATTATAAACTCTGCGTATACACACGGCAGAAAGGTTGCAGTATCAGGCAGAAGTATGGTCAATGTTTTAAATGCGGCTATCGAATTAGGCTATATGAACATTCCCAAAAACACATTGATTGACATAGATGAAATCAGCAGATATCCTAAGGATAAGCTTGTTATTGTCACAACGGGAAGTCAGGGCGAATCTATGTCAGCTCTCACACGTATGGCGTTTTCTATTCACAAGAAAATAAATATTGAGCCTACCGATTTAATAATAATATCGGCAAGTCCTATACCCGGTAACGAAAAAACAGTTGCAAACGTTGTAAACGAGCTTTTAAAACACGGTGCTGAGGTTGTCCACGAAAGACAGGACAATGTTCACGTATCAGGTCACGCTTGCCAGCAGGAACAGAGGATTATGCTCGCCCTTGCCAAGCCTAAATATTTTATACCTGTTCACGGCGAGTACAGACACTTGTGCAGACATAAGGAGCTTGCACTTCAGACAGGTATGGAGTCCAAGAATGTTTTTATCTCTGACATAGGCAAGGTAATGGAGCTTTCACAAAGCGGTGCAAAATTTGTGGGTACTGTTCCCTCAGGCAAGGTATTGGTTGACGGTCTTGGTGTCGGCGACGTAGGTAACATTGTTTTGCGTGATAGAAAGCATCTTGCCGAAGACGGAATTATAATTATCGTTTTGACCATTGATAAATCAGTAGGCGAATGTGTATCGGGACCTGATGTGATTTCAAGAGGTTTTGTATACGTCAGAGAATCAGAGGACTTAATGGAGTCAATACGCACAATTTCGGCTGATGTAATAGACGATTGCACAGGCGGTTCAACAGTTAATTGGACAACACTTAAAACAAGAATTAAAAATGATGTCGGTGGATATTTATACTCAAAGACAAAGCGCAGACCTATGATTTTGCCGATAATTATGGAAGTATAAAAATGTAATTGTAAAATGTGAAAGTACAAAGTTATGGAAACTCACCACAAAATCCGAAATAATTTTTTCATTGCAGTTGGGCTTGGCAACTGTATGGGCAAGGGGCAATTATTCATTAAAATTATTTCGGATTTGATGTTCACGTTTTGCAAACTGCTAAAGTATAAAAAAGAAAGGATTATCCAAAATGAATAATTTTACCATTTTTACCGATTCGGGTTGCGACTTGTCGCAAGAAATTTTAAATAAATGGAATATAAAATATTGCTGTCTTTCTTTTATGTTTGAAGACCAGGAGAAAATGTACGGCAACTACGATTTATCAAGCAAAGACTTTTACCAAAAAATGCGTGACGGACACATTGCAAAAACTTCAGGCATAAATTCAAACGAGTTCAAAGAAGCATTTGCAGAAGAATTACAAAAAGGAAATGACGTATTATACATTGGCTTTTCTTCGGGCTTGAGCGGTACATACAGTTGTGCATACGCAGCGGTTCAAGAACTCTGTGAAGAATTTCCCGAACGCAAGGTGATATCAATAGACTCGCTCTCTGCCTCAGGGGGATTGGGTTTGCTTTTATACCTCGCTAAAGAAAAACGCGACAATGGAGCAACCATAGACGAAACAGCAGATTATATTAAAGAGCTTATACCTAAAAACTGTCATTGGTTTACTGTTGACGATTTGGTATACCTTAAACGCGGCGGCAGAGTAAGCCCTACCGTTGCTCTGGTAGGCGGTGTCCTCGGCATCAAGCCTGTTATGCATATGGACGACGAAGGCCACCTTATAAATATGTCAAAAGCACGCGGACGCAACGCCTCTTTAAAGGCCATTGTTGATAAGTACGGCGAGCTTGCCGAAAACCCAAACAGCGGTACAGTATTTATTTCACACGGAGATTGTCTCTCTGATGCAGAAAAACTCGCTTCTATGGTTGAAAAATCATACGGAGTAAGCACCAAACTTATCACAGACATAGGTCCTGTTATCGGTGCTCACTCCGGTCCTGGTACATTAGCCTTGTTCTTTATCGGTAAAGAGCGCTAATCCTTATTTATATTATAAAAAGCAGACATAGACGGGAAATCCGAAACGACACCCAATTCTTCTTCAATGCGAAGAAGCCTGTTGTATTTTGCAACTCTATCGGTGCGTGACGGTGCTCCCGTTTTTATTTGTCCCGAATTCATTGCAACTGCCAAATCTGCTATGGTCGTATCCTCTGTCTCTCCCGAGCGATGCGAAACAATTGCTGTATAGCCTGCTCTCTCAGCACTTTCGATAGCACACAGAGTTTCGGTCAGCGTTCCTATCTGATTTACCTTTATCAATATAGAATTTGCCGCTCCTGATTTTATACCCTTGTTCAAACGATTTACATTTGTCACAAACAAATCATCGCCCACAAGCTGAACCTTGTCGCCAACAGCTTTGGTTAATTTCTTCCAACCTTCCCAATCCTCCTCTGCCATTGCATCTTCAATTGATATTATCGGATACTTTGACACTAAGTCTTGCCAATATTCTATCATCTGTTCCCTGTTAAAAATCTTTCCTGTCTTCCAAAAGCAATAATCGTCCTCCTTGCCGAGCTTTTTTGCCTCCTCGTACATTTCGGTGCTTGCAGGGTCCAAGGCTATCATAAAATCTTTATACGGCTTAAAGCCTGCTTGTTCTATTGCCTCTATGATTAACTTTATTGCCTCCTCATCACTGTCAAGGTTTGGTGCAAAACCTCCTTCGTCACCTACCGCAGTTGACAGTCCTCGCTTAGATATAACATTTTTCAGTGTGTGAAAAACTTGCGTACTCCACCTTAGTGCATCAGAAAACTTCTTAGCCCCCACAGGCATAATCATAAACTCCTGACAGCTCAGGGAATTGTCGGCGTGCTTACCGCCGTTGATTATATTCATCATAGGAACGGGCAAAGTTCTCGCATTTGTGCCGCCTATATATCTGTAAAGGGGCAAGCCAACAGCCGCCGCCCCTGCCTTTGCACAGGCGAGCGAGGTACCTAAGATAGCATTTGCACCCAGCTTGCTCTTGTTTTCGGTGCCGTCAAGCTCAATCATTATATTATCTATTTCTACCTGGTCAAGAACATTCATTCCTATAAGTGCATCACTTATCTCTTTGTTGACGTTTTCTACCGCTTTTTGCACACCTCTGCCCATAAACCGTTTTACATCTCCGTCACGCAGTTCACAGGCTTCAAAAGCACCTGTCGACGCCCCTGACGGAACAGAGGCTCTTCCTATAACGCCATCTTCCGCTCTGACTTCCACCTCAACCGTGGGATTGCCCCTTGAGTCAAGTATTTCTCTTGCACAAATATCTTCTATTCCAATATACGCTTTCATATCTTTCCTCCCTGATTTTTTAATTATTTTGAATTTTGCATATTTTATCGGCTCCCTTGCGTATCTGTAGGGGACGGCGTCCTCGACGTCCCGTTTGTCAGCATAGCTGACTGAGGGATCAGAAGTTATGATACAAACAGATATTTTATCACACAACCTTACGCATATCACCGATCCTCCCGCCGCACTTTCGTGCGCCACCCTCCTTTACGCAAGGAGGGCTAATTTCGAACTACGCAAATAGTTTTCCAAAGTTATCTATTTTCTCATTTTACAATCCCTGATTTTCAATTATTTTTAGCTATATATGTTATTTTATACTAAGTTTTAAAATTATTTATAAAAAAACTTGCGTATTTATGCAGTTTATGATAAAATTATATCTTATAGATTATTAAATGTTCTAAGCATTAAGGAGTGATTTTCGTGGCTAAAGAACTGCCTAAAACATACGACCCCAAACAGGTCGAAAAAAGAATATACAAGGAATGGTGTGATAAGGGATATTTTCACGCAGAGGTTGATAAAAACAAAAAACCTTTTACAATAGTTATCCCTCCGCCAAACGTAACGGGACAACTCCATATGGGACACGCCCTTGACGAAACTTTCCAGGATATCATTATCAGAACAAAGAGAATGCAAGGCTATAACGCTCTTTGGATTCCAGGTACCGACCACGCAGGAATAGCTACTCAAATCAAGGTTGAGGAGGACCTGCGTGTAAACGAAGGTCTTACACGCTATGACTTGGGCAGAGATGAATTTTTAAAGAGAGTATGGGCCTGGAAAGAAAAGTTCGGTGACAGAATTATAAATCAGCTTAAAACTCTCGGTTGTTCTTGCGATTGGGACAGAGAGAGATTTACAATGGACGAAGGCTGCAGCAAGGCTGTTCGTGAGGTTTTTGTCAACCTCTACGAAAAAGGTCTTATCTATCAGGGCAGCCGTATAATAAATTGGTGTCCAAGCTGTGCAACAGCTCTGTCTGACGCTGAAGTTGAATACGCTGAACAAGACGGATTTTTCTGGCACATTAAATATCCCATCAAGGATAGTGATGGTTATGTTGAAATTGCAACCACACGTCCCGAAACCCTGCTTGGTGATACAGCCGTTGCTGTTAATCCTGATGACGAAAGATATAAGGACTTAGTGGGTAAAACTCTTATTCTTCCTCTTGTGGGCAGAGAAATTCCTGTCATTGCAGACGATTACGTTGACAAGGAATTTGGTACAGGCTGTGTTAAGATTACACCTGCACACGACCCCAACGACTTTGAAGTCGGTCTCCGTCACAATTTAGAGCAGATTAAAGTATTAAATGATGATGCAACCATCAACTCGTACGGCGGTAAGTATGAGGGTATGGACAGATACGAAGCAAGAAAAGCTATGGTTGCCGACCTTGAAGCCGAAGGCTTGCTTGTTAAAGTTGTTCCGCACACACACAATGTCGGTCAATGTTATCGTTGCGGAACTACTGTTGAGCCTATAACCTCAAAACAGTGGTTCGTTAAAATGCAGCCTCTTGCCGAGCCTGCACTTCAAGCCGTTCTTGAGGGAAAAACAAAGTTTATCCCCGAAAGATTTTCAAAGACATATACTCATTGGATGGAGAATGTTCACGATTGGTGTATTTCACGTCAGTTGTGGTGGGGACATCGCATTCCTGCATTCTACTGTGAAGATTGTCACGAAACAACTGTTTCTAAAGAAGATATCACAGTTTGTCCTAAGTGCGGCGGAAAAGTTAAGCAAGACCCCGATGTTTTGGATACCTGGTTCAGTTCGGCTCTCTGGCCGTTCTCAACTCTCGGCTGGCCTGAAAAGACTGAAGAGCTTGAGCACTTCTATCCAACATCTGTATTGGTTACAGGCTATGATATAATATTCTTCTGGGTTTCAAGAATGATTTTCTCAGGAATAGAGCATATGGGCGAAGTTCCGTTTAAAGACGTATATATTCACGGTCTTGTTCGTGACAGCCAGGGCAGAAAAATGAGTAAGTCTCTCGGCAATGGTATCGACCCTCTTGAAGTCATAGACCAATATGGTGCTGATGCATTGAGATTTACCCTGGCAAGCGGTAACTCACCAGGTAACGATATGCGTTTTTATATGGAACGTGTTGAAGCCAGCCGTAACTTTGCAAACAAGATTTGGAACGCATCACGTTTCGTTATGATGAACCTTTCAATCGACACGTGCGAAACACCTGATATTGAAAAGCTGAACATTGAGGACAAATGGATTTTACACGAATATAACGAGCTTGTTAAAGAGGTTACCGATAACCTTGAAAAATATGAAATGGGTGTTGCAGTATCTAAGCTGTACGACTTCATTTGGGACAAGTTCTGCGATTGGTATATTGAGCTTGTTAAGCCAAGATTTAATCAGAAGGACGAGAGCAACCTTGTTGCACAGAACACTCTTGTGTATGTTTTGTCAAACACATTAAAGCTGTTACATCCGTTTATGCCCTTTATAACAGAGGAAATCTGGCAGGCACTCCCACACGAAGGCGAAAGCATTATGATTTCTGCTTTTCCTGTATACAATAACGAATTTAAAAATGAGTCCGCTTGTGAGAATATGACTCTTATTATGGACTCAATCAAGGGTATCAGAAACGCAAGAAACGAAATGAATGTTCCTCCTTCAAAGAAGGCTACACTCTATATCGTTACAAATAAAGCTGATATATTTGAGGCAGGCAAGGCTTTCTATACAAAGCTTGCATCAGCGTCTGAGGTAATAATTTCAAGCGACAAGAACGCTGTTCCCGAAAACGCAGTATCAGTTGCATCTCCCGCAGGCGAGCTTCTTCTCCCTATGGACGAACTCGTTAATAAGGAAAAAGAGCTTGAACGTCTTGAAAAAGAAAAGAAGCGTTTAGAAGGCGAAATCAAGCGTGTAGACGGCAAACTTTCAAACAAAGGCTTTACCGAAAAAGCACCTGCAAATGTTGTTGAAGAAGAACGCAAAAAGGGCGAAAAATACAAAGCAATGCTTGCAACTGTTTTGGAGAGTATTGAAAAATTAAAGTAATATCAAAAAGGGACGGCACTCGTCGTCCCTTTTTACACAGAGAGGGAATTATGGATTATCGAGAGTCACTTAATTACATACATAAGACGCCGAAATTTGCACGGGTCTTGGGCAATGATATGCTTAAAAAACTTCTGTTTCATTTGGGAGACCCTCAAAAGAACTTGAAGTTTATTCATATCGCAGGCACAAACGGAAAAGGCTCCTACGCTGTTATGATGGCAGAAATTCTGAAAAACAGCGGATACAAGGTTGGGCTGTATACCTCTCCGTATATTGAACGCTTTAACGAAAGAATACAAATAAACGGCGAACAGATATCCGATGAGGCTCTTGCAGAAGCGGTAACCCTTGTAAAGCAGGTCATAGAAACAAATAATGCACCTGTTTCGGAATTTGCTTTGGATACGGCAATTGCTTTTTATTACTTTAACAAGTATAACTGCGATATCGTGGTTCTTGAAACAGGTTTGGGCGGCAGAATTGATGCCACCAACGTGATAGATACGTCAGTGTTATCTGTTATAATGTCTATCGGATATGACCACACTCAATACTTGGGAAGCACAATCGAAGAGATTACCTACGAAAAGTGCGGTATAATCAAGCCTAACGGCAATGTTATCTGCTATCCCGACCTTGATTTTAAAGCCTTAAGTACAGTTAAATCTGTATGTTCTGAAAACAATGCAAGCCTGACCATTGCAGACAAACCTATAATATTCGAAGGTAACAGCTTTTCATACAACCGCAAGATATATGAACTTAAAATGTGCGGCGAATTTCAAAAATACAATGCCGCAACGGTTTTATGTTCAATCGAAAAACTGGTTGAGCTTGGATATAATATTCCAAGCGGGGCGGTAATAAAAGGTCTTAAAAACGCCTTTAACCCCGCTCGGTTTGAAAGGTTGAATTGCGGTCTGTACTTAGACGGTGCCCATAACTCATCTGCGGCAAAACAGCTTTGCAAAAGCATTGCCACACTTCAAAAAAATGTGCATATGTGCATTGCAATGATGTCTGACAAGGACATAAAAGGCTGTATAAAGGAGTTTGCACACCTTAACCCGACAGTTACGGTAACAGAGATTAATATGCCACGCTGTGCTTCTGCCGATGATTTACGTACAGAATTTAACAAATACGGAATTGATGTAAAAATTATCAAAGACCCTGTAACAGCCGCAAAAACAATGTTAACCGAAAGCGGTAAAGACGATTTTTGTATTGCCTGTGGTTCCCTTTATCTTGTGGGATTATTGCGAAAGGAATTGAAAGGGTAACTGTGATGTTCTATATTTATATGTTGCGGTGCATTGATAATTCAATATATACGGGTTATACAACCGATATAAAACGGCGGTATGCAGAGCATCTGCAAAAAAG
>CACWIG010000015.1 GCA_902760955.1 uncultured Ruminococcus sp.
ATTATAGCTAATAGCCATATCTACAACCTCCATAGTAATTAATACATCTTACCGTATTATACCATATCATAGTAATAAAATCAATATTTCAGATACAATTTCTAATACTTTTTGTGCAAAACAATACGCTGGAAGCTACACGACTTCCAGCGTATTGTTTGAAATTATTTTCATTAATCTCTCAAATCTTCAATCTCTACCTGTTCAACCCCTAATAGAAGTTCTCTACAAAAATGAGAAATCACGTCATAAGCTGTAAAGCTCACCCTCTCTATTATGATACGCTCTAAATCACCGATAGCAGCAAACATCTCCCGATTGAAATATTTACTCCGCTTCGCAGGAAGAACACCCCGAAGGTCATTCATTATATCCTCAATTTCAGCGGACACTCTTTGATATTCAACTGACTTCTGCAATTCAACTTTATCTTTTATAATTTCCAGCATCTCATTTTTCACTCTCATACGGCTGTTCCTCCAAATATTTTGTCCCATCATACCGTATACCAAACCTTAAGTCAACCACTATTTAACTATAACTCTATATTCCCATACGAAGAATCATAGCCCTGTCAAGCAAGATACCCATCTTAATTAGATTCTCTACACAAGGCTCTAACCCTGAAATTATCTCTAAATAAAACATCAACGTCCACCATTCCTGTTCTTCTTCGCCGAACTCTCGACAACCTTTTTCTAATTCCAATTTAACCCTATTAAAAGCACCTTCATAAGTATAAATACCCAATAATCTATTTACTGGGTATGTGAACTCATACTCCATAACATCTATCTCATCCAAATCAAACATAAATACCACACCTCTCATTCTTTCTTTATCCAACTAGTACTATTTAAGAAGTAATTGTGATTTAACAATGTTTCTTTTTTAATAATTACTAATAAATTTTTTCCCTCATTAATATATGTCAACAATGCATCCATTTCTCTTCAAATTGAAAAAAATATGCCTATTCATCCATAATTGACAATAAATATATTGTTATTTAAGCATAAGATTTTTTAATAAGCAAAATAGTTTATGATTCAGGCACCGAAGAATTAGCACACTTGGAAATGGTTGGAACAATAGTAAGACAGCTTGCAAGGAATGCAACAACAGAGGAAATAGAAAATAGTCCGTTCGGTGCATACTTTATGAATCACGGCAGAGGTGTATACCCTGCAAATTCAGGCGGAATGCCATTTGATGCAAATTGCCTTGCTGTTACGGGCGATCCAATCGCTGATTTGGTTGAAGATTTAGCAGCAGAGCAAAAGGCGAGAGCGGTATATGACAATATTTTAAGAGTGTCAGACGACCCTGATGTAAGTGATGCAATAAAGTTCTTGCGTGAGCGTGAAATCGTACACTTTCAGCGTTTCGGTGAAGCGTTAGATAGAATACAAAACAAGCAAAGTCATAAAACCACAAAAGGAATCGGAATAAAGGATCGCTTTTAACAAATGGGAAAGGGGCTGTAGTCAACCCGATTTAAAAAAATCGTTTTGCTACAGCCCCGTTTTGTAATGCCTGATTATTAGCTTTTTAAAACAATCTATTTATTATCATTTAATCTGACTGACATATTAATAATTTTCTGCATTAACTTCAAAGTAAGCCTTCGGATGAGCGCATACAGGACAAACCTCAGGTGCTTTTGTTCCAACTACGATATGACCGCAGTTGCGACATTCCCAAACCTTAACTTCGCTTTTTTCAAACACAGATGCTGTTTCTATATTGTTAAGAAGTGCTCTGTATCTTTCTTCGTGGTGTTTTTCTATTGCGGCAACCATACGGAATTTTGCGGCAAGTTCTGTAAAGCCTTCAGCCTCGGCAGTTTTTGCAAAATCTTCGTACATATCTGTCCATTCATAGTTTTCACCATCAGCGGCTTCTTTCAAGTTTTCAGAAGTATCACCGATACCGTTTAATTCCTTAAACCACATTTTTGCGTGTTCTTTTTCATTATCAGCAGTTTTAAGGAAGAGTGCAGACATCTGCTCATATCCTTCTTTTTTAGCAACCGATGCAAAATATGTATACTTGTTTCTTGCCTGAGATTCACCTGCAAAGGCTGCTTCTAAATTTTTCTCAGTCTGTGTTCCTGCATAAGGATTCTTTTTAGCTTCCTCCTCAAGCTTTACAAACTTGCTTGACGGCTGTTTGCAAACAGGACAGGTTTCGGGAGGAGTATCTCCCTCGTGGATATAACCACATACAGTACATTTCCATTTAGCCATTTTTACCACTTCTTTCTTTTCGTTATTTGGAATTAATTTAAGTAATTTTTTTGCTACTTCAACGGGGAATTCCTCGGTGGGTGGATCTGCAATAAGGTCTTCTAATAATTTGTGAGCATTATCACTTTGGGGGAGCATATATCCTGCTTCACGCATAACATCCTCAGCAATAAGTCTTTCGGATTTTGCCACAGCCGTCATTAAGCGATAAAGTGTATCGCTGTTTGTATCCTGGGCAATCTGCAGAGCCGCCTTTTCCTCATTCGCTTTATTTTCTGATAAAGCGTTAAGCACAGACTTAACTTCATCAGTTTTTGATTGCTGAGGCGGATACTCTTTTGGCACCATACTGATAGCACCGCTTGGACAGGCATCAGCACAGGCTCCACAACCGATACATTTGTTTACATCAATAATACTGTTTTCTGTATCTGTTGCACCTACAGGGCAAACATAAAGACAAAGGCAATCCTTTGTACAAAGTCTTAAATTTCTAACAGCTACTTTTTCCATCATTATGCTCTCCCTTCTATTTTTTCAAATTTCCAATCAGGCACTTTGCATACGGGGCAAAGCTCGGGAGGATTATCGCCTACATACACAAAGCCACAGGTTGTGCATACCCATATGTTTGTGTTTTCAAGCATTTTTTCGCCCTCATTTAAGTAACGGTTAACTAAAGATGCAAGCATTCTTGTTACCTTTTCGCCCCAAACACAGATACGAGCCGCACCTCTGTCGGAGTTTTCGTCTGCAACAGCCCTGACGCCTGCATAGTTATCTGTATCCGTCATTAATGCTTCGTACAATTTTTCCACTGTGGGATCATAAACTTTAGGAGTAACTGCTGAAAAATAATCTGCAAGTTCCTTAAATAATTTTGACTCCTCCGACTTATATTGTTTTTCACAGCCACGAGCCAGATTTGAACAAAGAGCGGCAAGCTGACCTGCTGACAATTTTTCTTCTGCCTGTTTCATTGGAACAGATGCAGATTTTGTTTTCTCTGCCGATGTTTCCTCCGCCTTGAAATCGGATTTTGCCGCACCGCAAAGGGGACATTTCCAATCGTCAGGCAACTTAGCAAATGGAACCTTTTCTTTTGCGTCATCATATACATATCCGCAAATTTGACACACATACCTCATTTTTAAAACCTCCTCGTATTTTAATTTATCTACTTTTCAAGCAATGCCTCCAAATCCTTTTTTGGTCTTGCTCCGATTAAACTGTCGGTAACTTGTCCGTTTTTAATTACCGCAAACATAGGAATACTCATAACCTTAAAAGCTGAGGCAAGCTCAGGTTCTTCATCTACATTTACCTTACAGATTTTGGCTTTGCCTTGGTACTGTTCCGCAAGCTCTGCAACAATAGGTGACATCATTTGGCACGGACCGCACCAGGTTGCCCAAAAGTCAATAAGTACAGGAATATCGGATTTTAATACTTCGTTTTCAAAATTGTTTTTTGTTATTTTAAGTTCAGCCATTGTTTTTTCCTCGCTTTACATTTATTTTGTAATTACATAATACACAAAAGAAAGTAAAGTTTCTGTAACCGAGTCACATTAAATAAAATTAATTTGCAATTTTTTCAAGAGCATTCAAATCTTTAATTGTTATAGAACCCCTGCCGACAGAGATAATCCCGTCATTTTCAAACTGCTTTAACATTCGTGCAACCACTTCGCGAGCGGAGTTCACTTCTCTTGCGATTGCCTCTTGAGTCATTCTTATTATATTGGAGCCTGTGTGTTCATAAACAGAAATCAAAAACTGTGCCATTCGGGCATCAAAATGGGCAAATAAAATCTGCTCCAAAATCCAGACAACGCTTGAAAGTCGTTTGGCCGTCAATTCATAAGCAAAGGATTTTACATATATGTTGCTTTGGGTAAGTTTTTCAAAAGTGCCTGCCCCTACTGCAAGAAGCTCGGTATCACTTTCCGCAACCATTTGAACATCAAGAGAAACGCCCGAAAGAGCACAAGCGGACGATAAAATGCAAGTATCATCTTTTGTAATATGAAACAGCGTAATTTCCCGCCCTTCATCAGATGTGATATATACTCTGATTGAGCCTTGTTTTACATATACAAAGCCAAGACAAGCATCAGTAAAGCCGTAGATAAAGGTACCATTATCATACGTCTTAATGACAGAGCCGCGAGAAGCTGTTTCTTTTTCATTATCTGTCAGGTCATTCCAAAACGATAATTTTGAAAGTATATCTTGATTATCCATATTTTTAACACCTATGATTTCCGCATCCACCATTTCCGAAATTGTGTTCGCGTTCTGTGTGATGATGGTTGCAATTTATTTTTACTTAATACAGGTTTTATTCATACAACAGGACAAACCTCTTTGACAAAGGCGATAGTTTCCGACTGAGGATTGCCTATATACTTCGATGCAAAATTCGAAGTAATCGGCTTTCGGCAAACTCGCCTGCATCTTTTATGCCTTGCCAATGTGAGCACTCCTGTTTCCGTTATATGTCGATTATATCACTTTTTTGAGGTTTTGTAAATAGGATTTGTACTATCACCCTAAAGATACAATATTTTTCTTGCAAATACGGTGTAAAAGTGTTACAATGAAAATGGTCAAATATTTTGAGAGAGATGAATTTAAAAATAGATTGAAAAATGCTTTTTACAGATATTGATTGTTAAGTTATTTATTTAAGGGGACAAGAAAATGAAAAGTAACAATTTTTTTGAAGAAAATTGCAAGGAAAATGTTGTACTGAATTTTGAGGGCGATAAGAATGGTTTTACCGGTGTAGTCTTCACAAATTACTCATCAGCAACCTTTTCAAAGGGTGAAAAGACGTATACAAAGACGCAGACAGAAAAGGGTGCGGATATAGCTGTAAAAAATATTGATAGTGGAGTTGAGGTTGTACAGCATTATGAGGTTTTCGGCAATGCGGTAAGACAGTATAATGACATAAAAAACAATGCAGATGATGAAAAGGTGTTATCACGTGCAGCAAGTGCATCATTTGTCTTTAATTATAGAGGTCTGTTGCCGTGGAATGATGAAAGACGCTTTAAGCTCCATACCTGCCAATCGGCCTGGTCTGCTGAGGCACAATGGTATTCAGGAAGTCTTGCGGATTTTGGATTGATGCCTATACGTGATCTTGAAGATGGTATGCAATGTCGGCGTAGGATAACGCTGTCAAGCAAGGGTTCCTGGTCAACGGCAAACTATTATCCAATAGTGATTTTAGAGGACCTTGAAAAAGGCGAAGCGTACTTTATGGAACACGAGGGCGGTCTTGCGTGGGAAATAAATATAGGTATAGTAGGCGATAGAATTAGTTTTGACTGCGGTAGTGCAGATGTTCACCTTGACGGATTTTGCAAAAAGCTGCGTCAGGGAGATGTATTTACAACAACCTCGGCGGTTTACGGTAAGGTTTCAGGCGGTTTTGAAGAGGCAGTTGCCGAGCTGACACGATATAAGAGAGCTGTAACAAAGCGTACCTGGAATGATGGTGTTCCGCCTGTTTGCTATAACGTTTTTATGGGTGCAATATATGGTATTCCCAACGAGAAAAACCTAAGCAGCCTCATTCCTGCGGCGGCAAAATTAGGATGTGAGATTTTTTGTATAGATGCAGGTTGGTATCGTGAAAGAGGGGATTATTCATATCCGATGGGTGATTACACTCCGAAGGATGACTTATTCGGAGAAGGTGGACTTGCCAAGATAATTAAGATGATAAAGGATTATGGAATGATCCCGGGACTTTGGTTTGAGTTTGAAGCGGCAGGTGCTGACTCGGAATGTGCAAAGCTTAATGCAAATACTATGCTTAAGCGTAACGGTAAGGTTATTGCTGCAGAAAGAGGCTTTTTTGACTTGACAAACAGTGAGGTCAGAGAACATTTGTTCTCTGATATAGACAGAGTTTATAAAATGGGTGTCAGATATATAAAAAATGACTATAACGATTCCACAGGTATAGGAACAGGAGATGCAATATCAAGCTACAATGAAAATGAACGCATAAGAGATAAGTCAATCTGTGATTTTATTGATGAGATATATCGCAGATACCCTGATATGATAATCGAAAACTGCGGTAGTGGCGGTATGCGTGAGGATAACGGCACATTGGCTCATTTCCACGTTCAAAGTACCAGCGACAACGAAAAATATTTTAATTATTCGTCCATATCAGCTTCAACGGCTGCAATTATGCCTCCTGAAAAGGCAGGAAATTGGGCAAATCCGTATTGTCTCTCAGAGGATGAGTATATGGAATTTGATGAGGGTGGAGATACCGATTTCCTCATAGAACGAAATAAAGACGGAGAGGCAACTGTTTTTACAATGATAAACGGACTTGTGGGAGTGCCGTTTATATCGGGAAGAATAGATTACTTTGATGAGTTGAACTTTGCTTTGGCAAAGGAGGGGGTTGAGTGCTACAAGAGCATAAGAGCGGATATTCCGCACTGTTATCCAGTATATCCTACAGGTATGGAACATATGGGAATCCGCACATATATGACCTTCGGACTTACTGATGAAAACAGGAATTATATGTATCTTGCAGTATGGAAAATAAATGCACCTGAGGATGAGACTGTGATTGATTTGTCTAAATATATCCCGGGAAATGCAGAGGTTGAGATGATATATCCGAAAAATGATAAAAAATGTGATTTTACATATGCAAGGTCAATTAAAAAGCTCACAGTTAAAATGGATAAGTGCAAATATATGGCAAGACTGTTTAAAATTACGATAGAAAAGTAAAAAATCGGAAAGGTAGATAATATGAGAATACTTGCGATAGAGAGTTCGTGTGATGAAACAGCGGCGGCTGTTGTGGAAAATCGCATAAATGTATTATCAAATGTGATTAACACACAAATTGAACTTCATAAACTTTATGGAGGTGTTGTACCTGAAATCGCATCAAGAAATCATATAGAAAATATAAGTACGGTAGTGGACAAGGCTATATATGAAAGCGGATTGTCCTTTGATGAAATAGACGCCATTGCTGTTACATACGGCCCGGGGCTTGTGGGTGCTTTGCTTGCAGGGGTGTCCTACGCCAAAGGCTTGGCGTATGCGCTAAATAAGCCGCTTATACCCGTTCATCATATAAAGGGGCATATTTCTGCAAACTATATCGAAACACCTGAGCTTAAGCCTCCGTTTATCTGCCTTGTTGCATCAGGCGGACACAGCCATATTGTAAACGTAAAAGGCTATGCCGAATATGAGGTGTTGGCGAGAACCCGTGATGATGCCGCAGGCGAAGCCTTTGACAAGGTTTCAAGGGTATTGGGATTTGGCTATCCGGGAGGCCCTGCTATACAGAAAGCCGCCGAAAAGGGAAACTCAGATGCTATACATTTCCCTCGTGTGAATTTAAAGGACAAGGGCTTTGACTTCAGCTTTAGCGGTGTGAAAACTGCGGTTCTGAATTATATAAACAATGCAGAGCAAAAGGGCGAGGAAATCAATAAATACGATATTGCAGCCTCATTCCAAGAGGCAGTAGTTGATGTTCTGTCAGAGCACCTTATCGAATGTGCAAAGCTTACAGGTGCGGACAAGGTGGCATTGGCAGGCGGAGTTGCGGCAAATGTTCCGTTGCGGGAGCGTGTCAAAAACAAGGCGGCAGAGGCAGGAATGGGTTTTTATTTTCCCAATATGAAGCTGTGTACTGACAATGCTGCAATGATTGGCTGTGCGGCATTTGCCGAATACGAAAACGGTGTTGTTGCTGATTTAAGCCTTAATGCAATCGCAAACTTGCCACTTTAATTGTTATATCCGCAATGCCCATATCAGTATAGTGTAACATCTTTTTTGACTTTTCGATACGGCATCTATTAAGGTATTCCTTAAAAGTCATCTGCATTTGCTGTTTGAACAGTCTGCCGTCATATTATTCGTTTATGATGTATAAATTTGACAGTTTGTTATGCATGTATACAGGAATTATAATACTTTGGTGAGGAATATTATAAGAAATTTATTATAAGTGTGATTTTTACCTTAGATGGTACAGATTTAATCTAAAATCAGTGTGTGTTAAATAGAGACAATTTGTACTATTCAAGGTATTTTGTTGAGGAGAGTATAAATATGAGTATAAGTAAGAAAGTTTATGGAGAATATGGCGGAAAGACTGTTTACGAGTTTGTTATTGATAATGGAAAGGGACTTTCTGCCCACATTTTAAATTATGGTGGCATAATAACAAAATTGATATTTAATGGAACAGATGTTGTTCTCGGCAGAGATAGTCTTGAGGAATATCTCGATAATGACGGATACTTTGGTGCGTTGATAGGCAGAAATTCAAACAGAATTGAAAATTCAGAATTTGAATTAAACGGAAAAGTATATAAGCTTTACCCTAACGACGGAAGGAATAGTCTTCACGGCGGTAAAGTTGGATTTAATGCTAAAGTTTGGGATGCAGATGTTGCGGAGGGTGATGAACCATCACTTATGCTTACATTGGTAAGCCCAGATGGCGAAGAAGGATATCCGGGAAATTTAAATATCAAGGTTACGTATACTGTGACTTTAGACAATGCTTTAATCATTCATTATGAGGGCATTAGTGACAAAGACACGATATTTAATATGACAAATCATTCGTATTTCAATCTTAACGGCCACAACAGCGGAACAATAGATAATCATAAGCTGTGGCTTGCAAGCAGTTTTTATACGCCAAATAGCGATGAATGTATGCCAACGGGTGAGATCTTGTCTGTGAGTGGAACAGCGTTTGATTTCAGCACTGATAAAACATTGGGTGAGAGATTTAATTCAAACAACGAACAGATTGAGATGTTCGGCGGATTTGACCACAATATATGTCTTGATGGTCGCGGATACAGATATGCAGGAAAGCTGGTTGGTGACAAATCAGGAATTACAATGGAGATGTATACCGATTGCAATGGAGTTCAGCTTTATACGGGCAACTGTATAAACGAGGATAGAGTTTGCAAAGAAGGTGCACGTTATCCAAAACATGGTGCCTTGTGTCTGGAAACGCAGACTTTTCCTAATTTCACTAAATATTCGCACTTTCCAAGCGGATTTATTAAAAAAGGAGAAAAATTTGAATCTGTAACGGAATATAAATTTAAATAATAAACATAAAGTGGATAAAAAATTTATATTTATAAAGGTATACACACGATTTATTTAAAGGCGTCTCTTTCTTGATGAAGAATAAAGGATATGCTATATTGTACTCTAATGATGAAAAATGAGTAAATTTACAAGAAGTCATAGTCAAATCAAGATATGCCATATTTTATTCTGAAGAGAAATTCAGCAAAATATCCCAAGAAACGTATGAGGGTGAAAGATAATAAAACAAATAGTGATTGAAAACAAAAACTTCAAGCTGTTAATCAGTGAAGATTGCAGAGGGCAGAGTTTGATACATAAAGCGACAGGTGAAGAATGTCTGTTTGCTGATAAAAAAATGCCGATATTTTCCGTTACGGAAAAAAGACCATATAATAACGAAATCAAGCTTGCTTACCCTAACAAGTGTACAACTTTTTATGCAAACAGAGTACGCAGAGAACAAGATCGTCTGATTATAGGATTCGAATTGGTTTTGTTTGAGGCGGTTGTTCAAATAAAGGAAAATGACGATTATATTGCCTTCGTTCTTGAGAAATTTATAGTTGAGCCAGAGCATTTTGAAGGGCTTATATTAGATACACCACCTGTTGAAGAATTCAGACTTTTACAGCTCCCAATAAAGAAAAGAACATCTTTTGGGCAGTGGCTCAATGTATGTTTTGATGGGAAAATTGCTGTGAATTTGCTTGCAGCATCTCCGTGCGAGCGAATTGACAGTGTAGAAGAGGATGAATATTACATTCTGACTGCGGACGCAGTAAGAGATATTAAACTAAAGGGTGCTGAGGCAGCGTTGATTGTGACGTAAAAAAGCAGGCTTTTAGACAGTATAGAAAAATTTGAAGGAGATTACAATTTGCCAAAAGGCGTGAAAAGCCGACGCTCCAAAGAGATAAATTCATCTATTTATTGGACGAGGGATATATCTCCGCAAAATGTGGAACAGCATATTTCGTATATGAAAAAATGCGGATTTACAAAGGCTCAAATCTTTTTTCCTGCGATATTTCAATCCGATGTGCAATATTCCGGCATAGTCGAGTATAAGATTAACAAAAATTTCCGAACGGAATTGAAGATTTAAAGAAAATGCTTGACAGGCTTAAAGAAGAAGGTATTGCTCCAGGACTTCATATTCTTCATACTCATATTGGATTTCATACGCCGTATTTAACGCCGTCAGCCGACAGCCGTATCAACCTTACAAGGTTCTTTACCTTAGCTAAACCTTTACTCAAAACGGACGATAAAATTTATGTGGAAGAAAATCCCTGTGGTGCGGTTATGCACGAAAAATGCAGAGTGTTGAATTTCGGCGGAGAGCTGATACACTATGACGGATACACAACAGAGTGGCCATACTTTTTTTATGGATGTAAAAGGGGCTTTAATGATACCGATGTTAAGGAATGTAGCAAAGGAACAATTGGCGGTATACTCGACATAAGCGAGTACGGTGCAGGAAGTGCATATATAAATCAAAATACAGTATTGCAGGATGAAATAGACGGTCCACCGATTGTGTGCCAAACAGCAAACAAAAAGACAGTTTTGCCGTTATCCAAGAGAAGATATTTTTCGTCCGCTCTTCCTAAAGAGAAAATAAAGGAAATATTTGAAAATGCGATTTTAGAGCAGTAACGAATACATTCTGGGGACACATATCGGATTTTCCTTGAATTAATAAGTTCGGTGAAGTCCTCAACAGAATACAAAACAAACCTAAGAATAAGACAATGTACCGAGGTATAGTAGATAATAATCCCCCTTATATTGAGAAATTTCAGTATAAGGGGGATTAAAAATTTAGCCTTCAACTGATTCTCCTTTCAATCTAAGTCGCTTTCTCATTGTTCCAATTTATTAAAGCCTCCGACCAAGTTATAAATTTATCGCTGTTTCCGTAATATCACCTCTCAAGTATATGTAACATTTACATCCAAAAAGTGATAATACTATTATACGTCGTACGAAATGTTTTGAATATTGAAAAATGAATACACATAAAAAATAAATATTTTGTATTGCAAACATTAATCAGTTGTGGTACAATATAGAAAGAATATTGAGTGGGAGCTTGTGTCACAGGCTGAGAGGAAGGTGTAACCTTCGACCGAGAACCTGATTTGGATAATGCCAACGTAGGGATATCTGATATACAACTATCGGGATAACAAATACGGAAGCTGCCAAATCGGCAACTCCCGTTTTTTATTGCACAGCTTTAACAAGTTGTAATAAATTATTTAAAAAATATATTACTGAAAGGGAATGCATACAATGGGAAGTTATACAACACAAATGGATGCCGCAAGACAGGGCATCATTACAAAAGAAATGGAAGCAGTAGCGAAAAAGGAATTCAGAACACCTGAGGAGATACGCGAGCTTGTTGCAAAAGGTCAGGTCGCTATCTGTGCAAATAAACTGCACAAGTGCATTGAGCCTAACGGAGTGGGGTCAATGCTCCGCACAAAGATTAATGTAAATTTAGGTGTATCAAAGGATTGCAAAGATTATAATGTAGAGATGGAAAAGGTTATGGCGGCGGTCGATATGGGAGCCGAGGCGATTATGGACTTGTCCTCTCACGGCAATACACAGCCTTTCAGACAAAAGCTGACAAGCGAATGTCCTGCTATGATTGGTACTGTTCCTGTTTATGATAGTGTAATTCATTATCAGAGAGATTTGGATACACTTACCGCAAAGGACTTTATTGACGTTGTAAGGCTTCACGCACAGGATGGCGTTGACTTTGTAACTCTCCATTGCGGAATTACAAGAAAGACAATAGAACAAATTAAAAAGCACAAAAGAAAAATGAATATAGTATCTCGCGGGGGTTCTCTTGTGTTTGCGTGGATGAGTATGACAGGAGAAGAAAATCCGTTTTATGAATACTATGATGAGATACTTGACATTTGCCGTGAATACGATGTAACAATCTCTCTCGGTGATGCCTGCCGTCCCGGCTGTCTTGCAGACGGAAGTGATGTGTGTCAGATTGAAGAGCTTGTAAGACTCGGTGAGCTTACAAAAAGGGCTTGGGAAAAGGACGTTCAGGTTATGGTAGAAGGCCCTGGACATATGCCCTTAGACCAGATTGAAGCAAATATGAAGCTGCAGCAGACAATTTGTATGGGTGCACCGTTTTATGTATTAGGACCTATCGTAACAGATATTGCTCCTGGATACGACCATATCACATCTGCTATCGGCGGTGCGGTTGCCGCCTCTGCAGGTGCGGCTTTCTTGTGCTATGTTACGCCTGCCGAGCATTTGGCTCTTCCGAATGTTGACGATGTAAAACAGGGAATTATCGCATCGAAGATTGCGGCTCACGCGGCGGACATTGCCAAAAAAGTTCCTCACGCAAGAGATATTGATGATGCTATGGCAGATGCAAGGCGAACATTTGATTGGGAAAAGCAATGGGAGTGTTCAATAGACCCTGAAACTGCAAAGAAAATCAGAGACGACAGAAAGCCTGAAATCGAGGAAAGCTGTTCAATGTGCGGCAAGTTCTGTGCTGTCAGAAGTATGAATAAGGCTTTAAACGGAGAACATATTGATATTTTATAGTTTTTGATAAAAAGATATTGAAAAGTTTTCAAAATATTTTATTATAAGACATAAAACACCTATGTTCCTTTACATATGGTGGGAATTATAAGTCCGAAATAATTTTAGTGAAAGATTGCCCCTCACCCATACAGTTGCCAAGCACAACTGCAATGAAGAAATTATTTCGGATATTCCACATCTGTATTAGTTGTAGCCCTCTTTACGTAAAGAGAGTCAATTGTGCGAAACCCCACAAACACAACTCGTTTGAGTAATGTTTGTGGGGTTTTATGTATTTTGGCGTAGTCATTTGTCTAATGAATTATTGACATATAATACGACTTGTGCTATTATGAAAATGGTTTACATCATATGTTGTTTATTGATATTTTATTGCAATTTTAAATATAAAGTGAGGTAATTATTATGAAAGTAGTAGTTATTGGCGGTGTTGCGGCGGGTACAAAGGCTGCGGCAAAAATCAAACGTGAAGACCGTTCGGCACAGGTTGATATTTACACAAAGAGCAGTGATATTTCATATGCAGGTTGCGGTCTGCCTTATTATGTGGGTGGCGATATAGAAACACGTGACGAGCTTATTGTAAACACTCCCGAAAAATTTGCCTCACTGACAGGTGCGTCGGTTCACATCGGTCAAGAAGCAACGGAGGTTGATCCAAAAGCAAAAACAGTTGTTTTTAAGAATGCATTTGACGGCACACAAAAGACAGTTGAATACGATAAATTGATAATTGCAAGCGGTGCTTCTCCGATTATTCCCAATATAGACGGAGTAAAGCTTGAAGGCGTATTTGCAGTCCGCACACCTGATGACGCCATTGCAATGCGTAATTATATAGAAAAGAATAACTGCAAAAAGGCGATTGTTGTGGGTGCAGGCTTTATCGGTATGGAAATGGCTGAAAATCTTATGGCACAAAATTTGTCGGTAACAGTCGTTGATATGGAACATCAGATACTTCCCAATATTCTTGACTCTGAGATGGCAGGATATGCTGCGAGAAATCTTCGTAAGCTGGGTATGAAAATTATGACGGGAACAACTGTTTCTGCCATAAAGGGCGAAAATTCAGTAACGGGACTTTTGACAAGCTCGGGCGAACTTCAGGCAGATATTGTTGTATTGAGTATAGGTATCCGTCCTTCAACCGATTTCGTTGCAAATACGGGAATTGAGATGATTAAAGGTGCCATTGTCGTTGACGAATATCAGAAGTCAACCATTGACGATATATATGCAGCAGGGGATTGTGCCATTGTTAAAAATCGCATAACAGGTAAGCCTCAATGGTCTGCTATGGGTTCAACTGCAAATATTACAGCACGTTGCCTTGCAAAGACACTTACGGGAACAACAACTTCTTACGGTGGTTGCCTTGGGACAGGTGTTGTCAAGCTGTCACAAAACTTAGGTGCAGGACGTACGGGATTTTCCGAAGAACAGGCAATACAGGCAGGCTATAATGTTGAAACAGTTGTATGTGTCAGTGACGACAAGGCACACTACTATCCTGACTCGTCTGTGTTTGTAACAAAACTCATTGCGGACAAAAATACTGAAAAGCTCTTGGGTATGCAGGTTATTGGTGGCGGAGCGGTTGACAAAATGACTGATATTGCAGTTGTCGGAATTTCTGCAGGACTTAAGGTTGGTGATTTTGATACAATGGATATGGCGTATGCACCGCCGTTTTCTACTGCAATTCACCCATTTGTTCAGGCTTGTTACGTGCTTCAGAATAAGATGAGCGGAGCTTTTGAAACATTTACACCTGCTGAATACCTTGCAGGAAAAGCAAAAGGCTATCGTGTTATAGATGTACAGCCTGAGGCTAAAATCTTCGGTGCAACCTGGGTTAACTTAGGTCAGGTTAATGGCGAGATTGACGGCATAGGCAAGGATGAAAAACTGCTTTTGGTCTGCACAAGAGGTAAAAGAGGTTACTTCCTTCAGAACCGCTTGAAGCACTATGGCTACACCAATACAAAAGTTTTGGAGGGCGGTGAGTTCTTCAATATTGTAAAGGTTGAAAACCCTGTGGGAGCTTTATCTCCTGCGGAGATTAAGAGGGTTAAAGGGCTTGGCTGTCTACAGGACAAGCGTTACGGAGACGTGTTCAATGTCAGAGTAATCACCAAAAACGGAAAGATTACTGCGGCTGAACAACGTACTATTGCACAGGCGGCTGAAAAGTTCGGAAGCGGCGAGGTTACTATGACTTCGCGACTCACCTTAGAAATTCAGGGTGTTCATTATTCAAATATCGAAGATGCTATTGC
Organism: uncultured Ruminococcus sp.; assembly: GCA_902760955.1. Lineage (GTDB taxonomy): Bacteria > Bacillota > Clostridia > Monoglobales > Monoglobaceae > UMGS1820. The sequence goes on from CACWIG010000015.1 coordinate 15,280, forward strand.
ATACCTTAACGAAAACGGCTTGATTACAGGCGGTACGGGTTCTCTTGTTCGCCCTGTTGTTTCTTGTAAGGGTACAACCTGCCAATACGGACTTATTGACACATTTGGATTGAGTGAAAAGATACACAATAGATTTTATCTCGGTTATCACGATGTTACACTGCCTCATAAGTTTAAAATAGCAGTTGGTGGATGTCCTAACAACTGTGTAAAACCTGACCTCAACGACTTGGGAATTGTAGGTCAGCGTGTACCGCTTTTAGACGTTGAAAAGTGCAGAGGCTGTAAAAAGTGTCAGGTTGAGAACAACTGTCCGATAAAAGCCGCAAAGATTGAAGACGGCAAAATTGTAATAGGTGCTGATTGCAACAACTGCGGACGTTGTAAGGATAAATGTCCCTTTGGTGCTATTCCCGAATACACAAACGGATATAAGGTATATATTGGCGGCAGATGGGGCAAGAAGTATGCAAACGGCAGACCGCTTGAGAAGGTATTTACATCAGAGGAAGAGGTTATGGACATTGTCGAAAGTGCAATTCTTTTATTCCGCGACGAAGGTATATCAGGCGAGCGATTTGCGGATACAATTAAGCGTTTGGGCTTTGAATATGTGCAGGACAAGCTGTTAAATAATAAAATCGATAAGTCTGCTATTCTCAACAAAACAGTAAAAGGCGGTGCAACTTGTTAATGAAACTAATAAGACAATTAACTGCATTGGTTATGGCTATGACGCTCTTAACTTTTTGCGGATGTACTTCAAATAATCAAAAGGATATTACAACGGCTGAAAATGCTGATACGATAACTTTTACCGATGATTTGGAAAGGGAAGTTACTGTAAGCAAAAGTCCGCAAAATGTTGCGGCACTTATCGGAAGTTTTGCAGATGTGTGGATTCTTGCAGGAGGCAGTATATGTGCCGCACCCGAAGATGCGTGGAGTGACTTTGGGCTTGAACTTGGCGACGCGGTAAACCTTGGCGGAGCACATTCTCCGTCATTGGAACAGTTGCTTTCGGCAGAACCTGATTTTGTTATAGCAAGTGCATCTACTGCGGCTGATGTGGATATGAAGGACGTTCTTGAAAACGCAGGAATTGCCGTTGCATATTTTGATGTTGATTGCTTTGAAGATTACCTTAATATGCTGAATGTTTGTACGGATATAACGGGCAGAAAAGATTTATATGAACAAAACGGCTTAAATATTCAAAAGAAGATTGATAATATCAGGGAAAATATGAATAATAAAAATGTTCCCGAAAAAAAGAAGACCGTTCTTATGCTGAGAGCCGCTTCGGGCTTTGTCAAAGCAAAGGGCAGTAAGGGGACAATTTTAGGTGAGATGCTTTCTGATATGGGGTGTATCAATATCGCAGACAGCGATAAGAGTCTGCTTGAAAATTTAAGTATAGAGAGTATCGTAAATGCTAATCCCTATCATATTTTTGTTGTAACAATGGGTGATGATACGGAGGCGGCAAAGGGAAGTCTGTCCAGAATGATGGAGGAAAACCCTGCTTGGAATGACCTTGATGCAGTAAAAGAAAACAGAATGCATTTTATGGATAAAAAGCTGTTTAATCTGAAACCAAATGCACGATGGGCGGATGCGTATGAACAACTTTATGAAATCTTGCAAAAATAAAAAAATCGTATTATTATATGCTGCTGCAATTACACTTTTGATAGTATCTTTTTTGCTTGGAATTATGTTGGGAAGCACTTCCGTTTCATTTGCGGATATATGGGGTGCAATTATAAATCGCAATGGTACAGGCAGTGGTACACGTATATTTTGGTATGTAAGATTGCCGAGAATATGTGCCTGCCTTGTCTGTGGCGGTGCGCTTTCGGTATCGGGTGCGGTTATACAAGGGGTGCTTGCCAACAGACTTGCATCGCCCAGCATTTTGGGCGTAAATTCAGGTGCAGGGCTTGCGGTTATATTATGCACAGCCTTTGAAATCTATGGGGGTTGGCCGCTTTCTGCATTTTCGTTCTTGGGGGCATTTGCCGCTGTTATGCTTGTAAGTATATGTTCGCGAAAGTTAGGAGCATCACGCGGTACGGTAATTTTACTTGGTGTTGCTCTTAACAGCTTGCTGAATGCTGTTTCGGATACTGTGATTACATTTAAACCCGAAGTTGGTTTTATGAGCAGTAATTTTAAGATTGGCGATTTTTCTGCGGTTACCTACCCGAAGTTAATCCCTGTGGCTGTTGTTGTAATAGTGACAATAATTATTTTATTAACGCTGACTAACGAGCTTGATATTCTTACTCTCGGAGATGATAATGCCAAAGGTCTTGGAATGAACACAGGGTTTATGCGAACGCTGTTTTTACTGTTTGCCGCTCTGCTTGCAGGTTGTGCGGTAAGCCTTGCAGGTTTGCTTTCGTTTGTAGGATTGATAGTACCTCATATCGTAAGGCGAATTTCAGACAACAAAGCTTCGCATCTTTTGCCGCTGTGTGCTATATTTGGTGCGGCGTTTGTTGCCCTGTGCGATACAATATCCCGAACTGTTTTTTCACCTTACGAAATACCCGTTGGTATTATTATGGCGTTCCTTGGGGCACCTTTCTTTATATTTATTTTGGTAAAAGGGAAGGGAGGTCACGCCCGTGATTGAAATAAAAGACCTGTCATTTGGATATGGAAAAAATAATGTTCTGCAAAATTTTTCCGTATGCTTTGAAAAAGGAAAACTCACATCAATAACAGGCACGAACGGCTCGGGTAAAAGTACGTTGCTTAAAACGATTATAGGAATTTTGCCATCGAATACGGGCGAAATTCTGATTGACGGCACATCATTGTCGTCCCTTAAGCCTCAGGAAATCGCAAAAAAAATATCATATCTTGCACAAGGTAAGAATACCCCTGATATGACAGCGTTTCAAATGGTGCTTCACGGCAGATTTCCGCATTTGAACTATCCTCGCCGATACTCACAAAAGGACCGTGATGCAGCATATAGTGCAATGGAGCGTATGGGTATTTCCGACTATGCAGATAAAAGTATGGTATCGCTGTCGGGCGGTATGCGGCAAAATGTTTATATTGCAATGGCGTTGGCACAGGACACAGATTATATTTTGTTAGATGAACCTACAACCTATTTGGATATCTCTCATCAGCTTCATTTGATGAAAACTCTGCGGACTCTTGTCGACGACGGAAAGGGAATAATAACGGTTATGCACGACTTGCCTATGGCATTTAATTTCTCTGATAATATCGCAGTTGTAAGCGGAGGAAAAGCCGTTATATGCTCTTCTCCACAGGAAGTTTATAAAAATAATACTATTAAAGACATTTTCGGAATTGAGCTTAAATATTCACAAGATGAAGAAAATTATTATTACGGTTATAATCATAAGTAATAGATTAATACCATTTATATTGAAAATTATTTTTCGGTATAGATGGTATTTTTTTGATATAAATATTACCCTAAGGTATTGACATTTGCAAATTTTGTGGTATAAAATTAAAATATAATCATTATTAAAAAGTGGTGCCGAAACCGCAAAAATAAATATAAAGGAGAGATTAGTATGGCTCAGAGATTTGTTCTGAACGAAACAAGTTACCACGGAAAAGGTGCGATTGCTGAAATCGCAAATGAAGTTAAAGGCAGAGGCTTTAAAAAGTGCTTTGTATGTTCTGACCCTGATTTGATTAAGTTTAACGTCACTAAAAAGGTTACCGATATTCTCGATAATGCCTCGATAGACTATGAGATTTATTCAGACATTAAAGCTAACCCAACTATCGAAAATGTACAATCGGGCGTTAGTGCTTTCAAGGCATCAGGTGCAGATTGTATAGTTGCAATCGGCGGCGGTTCTTCAATGGACACAGCTAAGGCAATCGGAATAATTGTTAAAAATCCTGAGTTTGCAGATGTTGTATCATTAGAGGGTGTTGCACCTACCAAGAATAAGTGTGTGCCGATAATTGCTGTTCCGACAACAGCGGGTACTGCGGCTGAGGTTACAATTAACTATGTTATTACAGATGCCGCTAAGAACAGAAAGATGGTTTGTGTTGATGTTCACGATATACCTGTCGTTGCTGTTGTTGACCCTGATATGATGTCATCAATATGGATATGTCGAATATTATCGAAAGGAGTTTTTATATGAAATCTATAAAAATTAATTCAAATGGAGTAAAGATGATAGCACATAGAGGTTTAAGCGGTATTGAAAGAGAGAATACTTGTCCTGCATTTGTTGCGGCGGGAAATAGGAGTTATTTTGGTATAGAAACAGATGTGCACGTCACCAAAGATAGTAAATTTGTAATTATTCATGATGAAACAACCGAAAGAATTTCCTCAGGGGAATACAGTATAAATGTAGAAGAAAGTGACTATTCGGAAGTCGAAAAAATTGTGCTACCTGATTTAGATGGTACAACAGACAGAAAAGATATTAGAATACCTCTTTTGAGTGAATATATCAAGATTTGCAAAAAATATGAAAAAACTTGTGTACTCGAAATAAAAAATCATTTTGATGAGCCCTATATAGAGAGATTGAAAGATGAAATCAAAGAACTGGAATACATAGACAAGATTATTTTTATTTCATTTGATTTTGAAAACTGTGTTAATGTCAAAAAGCTTCTTCCTGAAAATGATGTTCAATTCCTTTATTCAAAGGAAATAACAGATGAATTAATAGAAAGAATATCTCAACATCACCTTAACCTTGACATTTATTACAAACAATTAACTGCAGAAAATATTGAAAAATTACATTCAAAAGGAATCAAAGTTAACTGCTGGACCTGTGACGATAAAGAAGTTGCAGAAAAATTGGTTTCTTACGGAGTCGATTTTATAACCAGTAATATACTGGAATAATGTTTTTTGACTCTAACACTACATAAATTTGCCAGCAAAACGGGTTGCATCTAAACCTTATGTGTCGCAATAGCTAAAAACATTGGCATCAGGATTATACAATCTTTATACAAAAGATGTTATAAAAAACAATTTCAAGGAGGTTTAAATTATGATTTGTGGAAAAAATAAGTTCATCACTTTTAGCTATGATGATGGGGTGACACAGGATAAGCAGCTGATTGAGATTTTTAATAAATATAATTTGAAGGCAACCTTTAATATTAATTCGGAACTTTTGGGACAACCCGGGGCGCTTGTGCGAAATGGTGTACGTATCAATCATATAAAAAATAATCCGGAAGATGTGAAATACATATATGACGGTCATGAAGTTGCTGTTCATACATTAACACATCCTAATCTTGTAGATATCGAAGATGATAAAGAGGTGTTGCGCCAGGTTGAGCAGGATAGAGTTAATCTTTCTGAACTTGTGGGATATGAAGTAGAAGGTATGGCATACCCGTGCGGCGGTAAAAATTGTGATGCCCGTGTTGCTGATATTATAAAAAACAATACTATTATTAAATATGCACGCACGATTGATACGACTAAAAGTTTTGAGCCGTTTGATGATTTGTACCGGTATAAAGGAACTCTGTATCATCATGAAGATTGGGATATTCTTTTTGATATGGGAAAGAAATTCTTGGAATTGCAAACAGATACACCAAAGATTTTCTATATCTGGGGGCACGCATATGAATTTGATATTTATCCTGAACGATGGAATATGTTTGATGAATTTTGTAAAATGATGAGCAATCGTTCTGATATTTTTTATGGAACCAATAAAGAAGTATTAAGTGTAATTTAACCTGCATCTAAACCGTATGCCTCGCAATGCCTAAGGGCTTAACTGCCGCAACAGGTATGGATGCACTTACACACGCGATTGAAGGTTATATTACATTGGGTGCTTGGGAAATGAGTGATATGTTCCACTTAAAAGCAATAGAGATTATTGCTAAGAGTCTTCGCGGTGCGGTTGAAAATACCGACGAGGGCAGAGAAGGTATGGCTCTTGGTCAATACATTGCAGGTATGGGATTTTCAAATGTTGGTCTTGGAATAGTACATTCAATGGCACATCCTCTCGGTGCGGTTTATGATACTCCTCACGGCGTTGCAAACGCTATTATTCTTCCTACTGTTATGGAATATAATGCACCTGCAACAGGCGAAAAGTATCGTGACATTGCAAAGGCAATGGGTGTTGAAGGTGTTGACTCTATGAGTCTTGATGAAGCAAGAAAGGCGGCTGTTGATGCAGTTAGACAGCTTTCGGCTGATGTTGGTATTCCGTCTGACTTAAAGGATATCGTTAAGATGGAAGATATTGACTTCCTTGCTCAATCCGCATATGATGACGCTTGCCGTCCAGGTAACCCTCGCGAAACATCAGTTGAAGAAATCAAAGAACTTTATATGTCATTGCTGTAATAAGTTTAAAACATACTAAAAACACTCTCAGGGAATTATCCTGAGAGTGTTTTTGCATAATCCATATTTTAAAGTAAATTCATTATCAAAAGTCCGATAAATGTCAGAATAATTCCGACAATGCATCTCGGAGTCAGCTTTTCCTTAAAGAATATTGAGGACATAAATGATGCAATAATCAATGAGGCACCCAAATTAAGAGGATACAGCTTTGCAGATGTTAACAGCGTTGCCGCAAGAGTTTTGAAGTATGAGTTGGCGAAAAGGCATATTGCCATTATAATAACATATATTCCTATCCGTTTTATCAACACACCCTCTGTGCCTCTTATGGGATTCTTAATCCTTTCGATTAAATATAAAATTATGAGTACGGCAGCAGAGAAAACATATGTATAAAAGCTGAAAACTGCTATGTTTCCGCCTACTGCTTTTGTGTATAGCTTTTGTGAAAAGTCGGTGAGTCCGCAAGATATACCGCAGAATATAAGCAGAGCAAGTGACGAAAGACTCATCTTTTCTTTAATTTGATTGTTGTAGGAACACATAATAATAACTGCTATCAGCAAAACTGCAAGACCTATCCATTGGTTAGGTCGCATTACTTCGCCGAAGAAAATACTTGAAAGAGTAAGGGGAATTATGACTCCGATTGTTGTAAAAACGTCCAACATCATATATGCACCTTTTTTTACTGCAAGCAGCCATAATACCACAAATGCCGATGTGGTAACACCTGACATAAATGTTATTAGAATAACAGGCGTATCCACATTCAGTAAATTAATGTTTCCCTGCATCGCAAGCATTACAAGCCCGATAATAATACAAAGAAACATTCGTATGACGTTGGTAAAAAGTGCATCCTTATATTCGGATATAACGCCGCTTGTCTTTTTGCCGCAGAAGCCCTTAGCGGCACCGCAAATCAGCGCAATAAATAAAAATATATAACCCATATTAAAATAAAAGTCCTTTCGTTAGTAACACTTAGACGATTTAAGCAAATAAATTATACCCTTTAGACCAGGTATCAACGCCAATACATTCGTAGACGGTCTTTCGGAGAATAGGATACATTTCAAGCTGTTTTACACCCATATTCATCAGATGCTGAGCGTAAACAATTGTTATCTTCTTTTTGACGTCAATTAAAACAAGACTTCCGTTATATCCAATACAGACAAAGGCGTCATTCTTATCGGTTTCGTTGTAGATAAGTTCATTTATAAGCATATCTACACTTTCGGGACTTAACAGCCTATATCCGTTTTGTGACATACCTTCGCCGCATATTGTTTCGCAAAAGCGTGCGTAATCGTTCACCGTGGTGATAAGACAACCACTGCTGCGTTTGTGCAATTCTTCAACATCGGTATCACATTCAACGGTGTTGTTGCTTTGTGTATCAAAGTCATATTGTTTGTTAATCCTTTTTCTGTTCTTGTCGTTCAGAGTAAAGGTAGTCGATTTCATTTTAAGCGGTTTTGTAATATTCTCATATATGTAACTGTCAAAATCTGTACCTGATACAACTTCGACAATTTTCTTCATATTCTCAAAACTGAAGTCTGTATCAGCTTCTTCAAGACTGCTAACGGAAGAATATTTTTTTATCATATCTTTAATTGTATAGCTTTCATCAAAATTGGGGATATACTCAGATACCTTATCCTTAAGAGAAAGCTTATAACGTTGTGCAAGAATTATAACAGCAACACAGCACATAATCTTTGCACCTGAGTGCAGAAAGTATAAATCCTTATTTGAAATACGTATTTTGTTAAATTTACTGGTGTAACCGCTCTTTGCACGGAACACGTTTATGTGGTTGTAATATACCGATATATCACAGCCTGGTATGCCATAATCTTTGCCGAGAGTTTTAACGAACTTGGCAAGTGCTGAAAAATCCACGAAAATTCCCCCTTAATATTTTTTATCAGTCAATCAATTTTTGGTTGCTGTAAGCTTTGACACCTTTTTTGAAGGCATCTATTGTTTCCTGAGTTTCGTCAAGCCTATACTGCCTTGAAACGACCGTCTCAAATGGTTCTCTCGGGTCATAGTCCTGGGAGTTAAACCAAACGGCAATTTTAATTTCAGGATATTTAGGAAAAACAGAAAACATATCATTAATCCATTTTACCTTGTCACCGCCTGCAGAGGCAGAGGCAAACTCTGTTATCATCCAAGGAAATTCAGAGAAGTTAGGTTCATATGTTTCATATATCTGGTCATATATATCCTCAAAGTCACGCCATACCTCTCCGTATAATTCGTTGTAATAGTCACCTGTGTTATATCCTGTTATGCCAAACATTTGCACATATTCGTTGCCTGGATAGTACGCAAGGGCGGAGTTCCAACCGCAAGGGGGGAATGAGATGTTATTGGGATTGAATACCCATATTGCGTTGTTTACGCCTTCCTCCTGAAATATATTATATATTCTTCTCCAAACCTGAACATACAAATCAGGGTCGTTTAAAATTACGTTTCCGCCGTAGCTTGTCCAATCGGAATTCATTTCGTTATTCAGTCTGAATATAAAAGGCTTTCCGAATGCGGCGGCATCACGTGCAAATTTTCTCAAATTCTCGTCACATACGCCGTCTAAAACATCATAAAATGGGTTGTAGTTATCAAGGTCCTCGTTCATAACACTTGATGTTTGCATAGTAAGCTCAACAATTTTGCCTGCGTCATATGCCTGTTGCATACCCTCTGTCGGAAAGTCCTCCCAATAATAGATGTATTCAAGCAAAACAGGGAACTCAAAATCAACTTCCTTTTCAAGCTTTTCGGTGCGTTCTGTTTTGAGGTATCTAACCGCAAGAGGATTGAAGCATCCCCAATAGGGATGTTCTGCATTTGCGATTTTTTCGTAAACCTCTTTCGTTTCAGCAGTCCAATTATCAGGAATTACAGGCTTAAAGTCGGTGTATACATCAGAAGTTCCTGTGATTGGAACATCAGTTGAAAACGAATATAAAACCTTATATACCTCGTCCATCAAATGCTGAGAATATTCCTCTGTCTTGAACATTACGCGATAGTAGTGGGGCGTTCCCGTGTATATGTAGGCGTATACATATGTGTTCTTTTTATAATCGCCCATTGGAGCAGGAGTCCTTGTAAATGCTACAACCTGCATCCAAAAGTCGTTCACCTTTGTTGTGTTATCGCTGTGAACGGTAATGCGGTTCTTGTCTATGTACGTTTCGTCATAGATGTATTTGTTAAGATATTTTGCAATATATTCCTTGACGTTATCCTCGTGTGCATATTCTTTTGAGATAACCATATCAAACTCTGATGATGACGCCTTTATAAATTCCTGTGCACAGGTGAAGTCAAATTCGGTATCTCTCGGTGCACCTATTGCAAAACCCCGTGAATGGTTGATAAGATATTTTCTGTCTTTGCTTACCTGAATCTCTCTGACGTCGCAGTTGTCAAAGTCAAGGTCCTTATAGTCATATACCAACTCATTGTTTTGGTAATAAATTTTATAGTCGCACTTGTCCGAGCCTATAAAGCTGAGCTTGTCCTTAACCCATACTCTTGCAGGGCGGTACAATATAACTGTTGCACCTGCCATAACGGCTAATGCGATACAAGCTGAAATTATAGAAATTATAATCTTTTTCATAACTTTCTCCAATCCCTTATTGATATTTGTCGATTGTAAAACATAAAACCCGAGTATAATAATGATAAATTTATTTTTATAATGTTTATTTTCTTCGATTAGGGTGATAGTATAAATCCGAAATAATTTTATTGAATAGTTGCCCAAAGCCCATATGTAGGGGACGGCGTCCCCGACGTCCCGTAAAGCCCAACTGCAGTGAAAAAATTATTTCGGATTTTAGGCTCCCTTATTGATATGGATATTATATATTAATATGAAAAATTAGTCAATATCCGAAATAATAGCCAAACTGCGTTTTGCGTATTCCTCAGCCTTTTGCTTCTTGTCTTTTATTCGCACGCCTAAGTCCTTCATTATTCCAAAGTTCACGTTCATAGGCTGAAAGTCCACAATACTTTGATTTGAAACATAGGCAGACAAAGCACCGATTGCAGTTTCGTTTGTGTAGGGTACAGCTGCTTTGCCTTGCTCTGCCATAGCACAAAAACGGCCTGCCAGCAAGCCTGATGAGGCAGACTCTACATAACCCTCTACGCCTGTTATTTGACCTGCGAAATAAATTTTGGGATACTTCTTCATTCTGTAAGTGTTGTCAAGGAGCTTGGGTGAATTTATATATGTGTTTCTGTGCATAACGCCGTATCTGATGAACTCGGCATTTTCAAGTCCGGGTATCATAGAGAAAACACGCTTTTGCTCGCCAAACTTCAGGTGAGTTTGAAAGCCTACAATGTTATACATACTGCCTGCCTGATTGTCCTGTCTTAGCTGAACAACAGCATATGGGCGTGAGTTGTCTCTCGGGTCACTAAGACCGACAGGTTTAAGAGGACCAAAACGCATTGTGTCCTCGCCTCTTGCCGCCATAATCTCAATGGGCATACAACCCTCAAAAACCTTAGGGTCGTCAACGCCGTGAACAGGAGCGGCATCCGCCTCCACAAGCTCCTTCCAAAAGGATAAGTACTCGTCTTTTGTCATAGGACAGTTGATGTAGTCGGCACCGCCCTTGCCGTATCTTGCGGCACGAAATGCCTTTGTCATATCTATGCTGTCATAGGCTACAATAGGTGCGGCGGCATCAAAGAAGTGGAGATGCTCACCGCCTGTCATACGGCTTATGCTGTCAGCTATTCCGTCTGATGCAAGAGGCCCTGCCGCAATTATAGTATACTCGTCTGTATCTATATCACATACCTCGCCGTATTCAACTCTTATGTTTGGGTGTGACAGAATTTTATCCGTAACCATCTGCGAAAAACTGTATCTGTCAACCGCCAGGGCACCGCCTGCAGGAACCTTTGTTGCGTCGGCACATTCCATTATCAAAGAACCCATTTTACGCATCTCTTCTTTTAATAGTCCTACTGCATTATGAATACCATCGGCACGCAACGAATTACTGCATACAAGCTCGGCAAAGGTATCGCATTTGTGTGCAGGTGACTTCTTTTCGGGTTTCATTTCGTACAGAATTACCTCTGCTCCGTATTTTGCGGCTTGCCAAGCGGCTTCGCAACCTGCAAGACCTGCTCCTATAATTTTAATAGCCATAGTTATTTCCTTTCATAAAATTGGGCGGACTATTGCCCGCCCATATCGTTATTTTTTTGTAGGCTTATATTCGTAGTCACATTCCTCGTTAAAGCATTTCATTGTGACAGGACCTTTGCCTTTGAAAGCCCTTGATTTCATAAGAGAGTTTCCGCATTTAGGACACTTCTCGTCTGTTGGCTCACTCCAAGAGATAAAGTCACATTCGGGACTATTCTGACAAGTGTAGAATATACCGCCTTTTTTTGATTTGCGGACAGCAACCTCGCCGCCGCATTTCGGACATTTGGCATCTATTGTTTCAACAATTGCCTTTGTGTTTCTGCATTCAGGAAAGCCTGGACAAGCCAAAAACTTACCAAATCTACCCTGCTTATATACCATAAGTCTGCCGCATTTTTCGCATACAACATCTGAAACCTCGTCTTTGATTTCTATGTTTCCGATTGTTTCTTCAGCTTTTTTTAGTGTTTCGTTAAAGGGAACATAGAAGTCCCTGACGATATTTTTCCACTTTACATTACCGTCAGCCACATCTTCGATTTCGTCCTCCATACGAGCAGTGAACTCAACATCAACTATATCTTTGAAGTTTTCTTTCATCAAATCTGTTACTATAAAGCCCAGCTCGGTGGGGTATATGGATTTACCGTCACGTGCCACATATCCTCTTGCTGAGATAGTAGCTATTGTTGGGGCGTATGTGCTTGGACGGCCAATGCCTTCTTCTTCCATAGCTTTTACAAGTGATGCCTCTGTGTACCTTGCGGGAGGCTGTGTAAAGTGCTGTTGAGGTGTTAATTCCTTTAAAAGCAATGTTTGTCCCTCAGTAAGAGTAGGAAGTTTAGACGATTTTTCTTCGCTTTCATCCTTGCCCTCTACATATAATGTCATAAAGCCTTGGAATTTAACCTCTGTTCCTGATGCCTTAACCATATACTTATCAGCTAAAATATCAGCAGATACCATATCAAGAACAGCGTCAGACATTTGGCTTGCCATAAATCTCAGCCAAATAAGACGATACAACTTAAAGAGGTCAGGTTTTAGCTTAGTTTTCAATTTCTCAAATGTGTTAGCAACAGATGTGGGACGGATGGCCTCGTGAGCGTCCTGTGCACTCTTTTTAGCACGATATTGCTTAGGTGTTTTGGGAACGTACTCGCTTCCGTAGGTCGCTTCGATAAATTCTCTTGCCTCCATCTGTGCAACGGAGGAAATTCTCAAAGAGTCAGTTCTCATATATGTGATATAACCCATTTCGTACAACTGCTGTGCAGCAATCATTGTACGGCGTGAGGTAAAGTTAAGCTTACGTGACGCCTCCTGTTGCAATGTGCTTGTGGTAAAAGGAGGGGCACTTTTGCGTTTTGTTTCCTTGCGTGTCAGCTTCTTTACAGTATAGCTTGCTGTTTTGAGGAAGTTTGCGATTTCTGTCGAGGTTGCCTCGTCTTTAAGAGTCATCTTTTTGCCGTCAGATGTGCCGTGGAATTTAGCCTTAAACGGAAGTTTACCTTTGTCATTTGTAAGTTTTAAGTCTATTGTCCAATATTCTTCGGGATTAAATGCTTCTATTTCACGCTCTCGGTCCACAATCAGACGGACAACAACAGATTGAACACGTCCTGCGCTCAATCCCTTTTTAACCTTTTTCCATAAAAGAGGACTTATCTGATAACCAACTATTCGGTCAAGGACACGGCGTGTCTGCTGTGCATCTACTAAGTTCATATCTATAGGGCGAGCCTCTTTTATTGCCTCTTTTACAACGTCTTTTGTGACTTCGTTGAATGTAATACGGCAATCGCTTTGCGGGTCAATGCCGAGTACGTTTGACAAATGCCACGATATTGCCTCTCCCTCGCGGTCAGGGTCAGTTGCAAGGTATACTTTAGAGGCACTCGCTGCCTTCTTTTTCAGTTTTGAGATAAGGTCGCCCTTGCCTCTGATTGTAATATACTTTGGTTCAAAGTCGTTTTCAATATCTATTCCGAGAGTGCTTTTCGGCAAATCTCTCACGTGACCCATTGTCGCTTCTATATCATATCCGCTTCCCAGATATTTTTTAACAGAGTCCACCTTTGTCGGTGACTCCACAATAACCAATTTCTTTTTTGATGTGTGTTTACTTGCCTTTTTTTCGGCCATAAACTTATCCTCCTAAATCCCTTATAGTTCAATAATTAAGATATAGAATAATACTCACCAGGATGTTGTTTTATTACCCTTGCCATAAGCAATTGAATGATTGTAAAGCTGAGTTCTGTCATATCAATGGAGCAATCTCTTGAAATGTCATTGATATGTACGGCAGAATTTGCTTTGTATAAATATTTGAGTACTATCTGTTGCTTTTCGTCAAAGCTGTCAAAGTCAGGCTTTGGTGCAGCCTGAAAATTGTATGTAATATCTTCTGCTGAAGTTTCAGAAGTATTTTTCTTTTGCTTGTTTTCATCTATAAGATCAATTCCGTATTTAAGCTCCTTTGGATATACGGAAATATATTCCTCAATTATGTCTTCGGCTGATACAATCAGCTTTGCACTATTCTTAATAAGGCTGTTGGGCAGTGCCGAGCCTTTATCGGTTGGCTTACCCGGAACAGCAAACAAATCTCTGTTTGAAGAAACCGCCCAATTTGCAGTGAGCTTAGTACCGCTTGAAAGTTCGCCTTCGATTATAACAACGCCGTGTGAAAGACCTGCGATAATTCTGTTACGTTCCCGATAGAACGAGGCTCTGCCTGTTACACCAGGCGGTCTTTCTGAGATAACAGCACCATTTGTGATTATTTTATTATAAAGACTTTTATTCTGATTTGGATATATAATATCCACACCGCCTGCCAATACGGCGGCTGTGTTACTGCCTGCATCAAGTGAACCCTTATGTGCAGAGGAGTCAGCACCCAAAGCCATACCGCTTATAATAAACACACCTGCTTTTGCAAGCTTGTTCGCCAAGTCATAGGTGAATTTACGACCATAATCGGAGCATTTTCTCGAACCGACAATAGATATGCAGACTAAATTATTAAAGTCGGGCATTTCTCCCTTGACATACAGTATTTGCGGCGGAGCATAAACCTCAGCAAGCCTTGACGGATATCTTTTGTCATCAATTGAAATAACTGATATGCCATTGTCGTTGCAATATTGTATAAGTTCTTTTGCAGGTTCAAGGGAACGTCGTGCTTTAAGCCGAAATGAGAGCGGTAAATCGGAGAGTAATGATTTGTATAATTCGTCCGAAGAATAAATCGTCTCGGCGGAGCCGTATTTTTTGATATACTTTTCAATATACATTGGATTGTGACCGCAGAGTATGTTAAGCCACAGTTTATATAAAATATCTTCTGTGTATTCCATTTTACATCTCCATACTCGGTTTTAGTATATACATTGCAATTCCTGCCGCAACGGCGGCGTTTAAAGACTCAATTTGTCCGCACATATTTATTCTGACAGAAATATCGGATATACCGATTACGGCATCTGAAACACCGTGAGCCTCGTTGCCTATTACTATTGCACGCTTACCTTTTATATTTGTGTCTTCAATGGCTACCGAGTTTGTCAAAGCGGTAGCCGCAACAGTAAACCCTGAATTTTTAAGATTTTCTATATCGTCAAGGATAATATCTGCAAAACTCATTCTAAATACAGAACCCATACTTGAGCGTACTGTCTTTGGGTTATATATATCTGTGCAGTTATTTATAAGGCATATTTGCTTAACGCCTGCGGCTTCTGCAGTGCGGATAATTGTACCCATATTTCCAGGCTCTGATATTCCGTCGAGGATGAGTATATAGTCACAGCTTAAGTCGATATTCTTTTTATGGGGAATTTTTATAACCGAGGCAATACCCTGAGGTGTTTCGGTATCACATACCTCATTAAAAAACTTATCTTCTGTAATATAAACGATTTTTCCTGTGCTGTCAAGAGTTTTAACAAAGTCTTTGTTATTATTGAAGAAAGTCTGTGATGCTAAAAGAAACTCAATTTCGTCAGGTATGTGAGCCACGCTGTCGCGTACAATACGCAATCCCTCAGCAAAATAAAGACCGCTTTTTTCGCGGCCTTTTTTGCGGCTTAAACTACGCACTGTTTTAATGATTTTATTTTCACGGCTTTGAATTATATTTATCATGACCGTACCTCTTTTATTTTATTCTATGCACCGTCGCTTTCAAAACTATGTATGTAATAACAGTTTGTATAGGAAGCTGTAATAGGTTCTTTATAATGCGTGAAGGCATTATTCCAATCAATCCGCTTCCTGCTGTGGGAGCAAGTGCAATGGAATTTAAAATTATATTTACAACCAATATTATAATTGTATTTGTCACCAATATTCTGATAACAGTCGGTTTCTTTTTGTACAGCATCATACCATAGAGGATACCGCCAACACCTACACTCAATGTATAAGTAAACAAAAAACCGCCTGTGGGTTTGATTATAAACGCGGTAATATCTGATAATATCGCAACAATTCCGCCGATAATCGGCCCGAAAAGCGAGCCTGCAATAGGGGTTATGATAAAGCTAAAGCCTATCCTCAGATATGATGTAAAATCAATCGAAAAATAGTTGAGTATTACCTTTGCCGCAATAAGCATAGCGCATATTGCCAATGTCTTTGTCTGCTTGATTTGTTTTGAAAAGTCAGCACCGTTACGTAATATACCAAATGCCAGCATAATAATAAAAACAGATATTATTACAGCAGCACCGATATTGAAGTTTGAAAATACATTTAAAAAGGAACTGACAGTTTCAAGTCCCATACGGATAACACCTTTGATGCTATCCATTGCTCCGTCAAAAACCGAAACAAAATTTTGCATAAAAATACCTCCTTTTGATAATAACACTGCCTTACACAGCAAAAGAGGTATTTCGATGTGTACAACAGCGGGATGCGGCACCCACACCGCGGTAAAACACTTCGTCCGACTGCCAACTCCCTGTGCAGACGGCACTGAAGACCATAAAGGTCAACGCGTGGATGCCTACTCTGTATGTTTATTTTTCGTAGATGATAAAAGATTCTTCGCATTGCCTTGCGGCAGCATCGAAGAATCTTTGAAATCAATTATTTTACTTGGTCAACAAGACTCTTGAATGCTTCAGGATCGGATACTGCAATTTCAGCGAGCATCTTTCTGTTGATTTCAATACCCTTGTTCTTAAGGCCGCTCATAAACTTGCTGTAGCTGATACCATTCATACGTGCAGCAGCGTTGATACGAGCAATCCAAAGCTGTCTGAAATCTCTCTTCTTAGCCTTTCTGTCTCTGTAAGCGTAAGACAGTGACTTCATAACTGCCTGATTAGCTGTCTTGTAGAGCTTGCTCTTAGCACCTCTGTATCCCTTTGCAAGCTTTAATATTTTTTTATGTCTTGCACGAGTTCTCATCGCACCTTTTACTCTTGCCATATTAGTTATCCTCCTTGTAAATCAATTTAGAAGTTGTTTGCAACTTATTTGTAAGGCATCATATTCTTGATTGTTGCCTCATTTGCAGCTGAAAGATAGCCGCCCTTTCTAAGATGTCTTTTTCTCTTTGTTGTCTTCTTGTTAAGAATGTGACTTCTGAAAGCCTTAGCTCTCTTAACCTTACCGTTTTTGGTAATACCGAAACGCTTTGCAGCTCCTCTGTGAGTTTTAATTTTAGGCATAAAATTTCTCTCCTTCCATATTATTACTGTTTTGGTTTAACCTTTTGGAAAAAGCTTTACGCTTTTGTAGGTGACAGAAGCATAGCCATATTTCTGCCTTCCATCTTGATGTCTTTGTCGGATGCTCCATATTCAGAAACACCGTCACGGAAACGCACCAAGATTTCTTTGCCGATGGCACTGTGTGTGATTTCACGACCGCGGAAACGAACCGAAACCTTAACCTTGTCGCCTGACTTAAGGAATTTTATAGCTTGGTTTAACTTGGTGTTAAAATCGTGTTCGTCAATGTTCGGAGTCAATCGAACTTCTTTGATGTTGACAACCTTTTGATTTTTACGATTTTCTTTTTCGCGTTTTGCAAGTTCAAACTTATGCTTACCATAGTCCATAATTTTGCATACAGGCGGTTTTGCCTGAGGTGCAATTTTAACTAAATCTAAGTTGGCCTCGTCAGCAAGTCTTTGACCCTCTGCGGCAGAAACGATACCTAACTGTTCGCCCTCTGCGCCAATCAGACGTATCTCCTTATCTTTGATTTCGTCGTTGATCATTAAATCCTGCTTTGCTATTGAAAACACCTCCAAAAAGTCTTTGCCGAATTATTTATAAAATAAAAAAACGGCCGCACCAAAAGTACACCGCAATAATCATATAAAATAAAAATTAAATGACAGCCCTTTTGCCTTATAGCTGAGGGGAGAAGCGGTTTACTTCTGCTTTACCAAAATATATTATCATAGGTTTTCACATATGTCAAGGCTTTTTTGAAAAATTTTTCTAAAATATTGTCTGTAGTTGTCAAACATATGTTACATTTACACTCAAAAAAGTGATAACATAGTTTTGCTTAAATCCCATAACTGCTTTTAAACTTAAATCGGATTGTC
>CACWIG010000016.1 GCA_902760955.1 uncultured Ruminococcus sp.
TTCGGCTTGTCGTCTTTGATAGGCGTCAGCCTATCTGCATCCTCCGCACCAAAATCTGTTCAAAATTACTATGTTTTTGGTCGGAGAATTTTGAAAGAGAAAATTTTTGATTTATCAAGGCAAAAGCGGAGGTAATCCTGACGGATTGCCGAGCATTTTAACGCAGATAAAACGTAAATTTACCTTTCAAAATCACGGTTCGGTTTTGTACTCTCACCTTAAAAGAGTTGAAATCACATCAATAAGATTGAATTTAACGATAACACCTGCAAATACGATTGAAACCATACTTAAAAGCTTGATTAGTATGTTTACAGAAGGTCCTGCAGTATCTTTGAACGGGTCGCCGACTGTGTCGCCTACGACAGCGGCTTTGTGATTTTCAGAGCCTTTACCGCCGAAGTTACCGCTTTCTATATACTTTTTGGCATTATCCCAAGCACCGCCTGAATTAGCCATCATAATAGCGATTGCAAAGCCTGAGATAAGAGCACCTGCCAACATACCAACAACGCCGTTTACGCCCAAAACAAGACCTACAACGATAGGTGCGATAATACCGAGAGCGGCAGGAACAATCATTTCGTGGAGAGATGATTTTGTACAAATATCAACGCAGGTTTCGTAGTCTGCTTCAGCAGTACCCTGCATAAGACCTTTGATTTCCTTAAACTGACGGCGAACCTCCACAACTATCTTCTGTGCGGCACGTCCAACCGCCTGCATTGTAAATGCACTGAAGAGGAAGGGCAGCATAGCACCGATAAACAAACCAATCAATACAGCAGGACTTGTAAGCTGAAGGTCAAGCTCGCCTCCCATTGCTGTTACCTTATCGGTATAAGAAACGATAAGGGCAAGTGCTGTAAGAGCGGCACTTCCGATAGCGAAGCCCTTGCCTGTTGCGGCAGTAGTGTTACCGAGAGAGTCGAGAGCATCTGTTCTTTCGCGTACTTCAGGGTCAAGACCTGCCATCTCTGCGATACCGCCTGCGTTATCGGCAACAGGACCATATGCGTCTGTTGCCAGGGTAATACCTAAAGTCGAGAGCATACCAACAGCAGAAATACCGATACCGTAAAGACCTAAAGCAAAGCTTGAGGCACCGCCTGATACAAAGTAGCTGACGAGAATTGATACAGAGATTATTATAACGGGGATTGCCGTTGAGTTCATACCAAGGGCAAGACCATCAATAATAATTGTTGCACTGCCTGTTTCTGATGAAGCAGAGAGCTTTCTCGTAGGTTTGTATGAGTCTGATGTATAGTATTCGGTAAAGAAACCGATTAAAACACCTGAGAGCAGACCTGATATAACTGCCCAGAAAACGCCTGTGTTTTCTGGTAAGAATTTGAAGATAAGAAATGCAGAGGCGATTGCGGACAAAACAGAACTGATGTATGTGCCCTTACGCAAAGATGCCAGCAAATTCTTTTGTGTTGCACCTTCCTTTGTGCTGACAAAGAAAGTACCGATAATAGAGGAAACAATGCCGAGAGCGGCAACCATCATCGGAATGATAACACCAATCATACCCAGCTTTGCGGCAGCTGCAAGAGCTCCTGCTGAGATGATAGAGCCGACATATGATTCGTAAAGGTCAGCACCCATACCTGCAACGTCACCTACGTTGTCGCCTACGTTATCAGCAATAACGGCAGGGTTTCTCGGGTCGTCCTCAGGGATGCCTGCTTCTACCTTACCAACCAGGTCAGCACCTACGTCAGCGGCCTTTGTGAAGATACCGCCGCCAACTCTTGCAAAAAGCGCCATAGAGCTTGCACCCATACCAAATGTGAGCATTGCACCTGTAATGGCACTTGGGTCGTTTCCGTAAAATGCCCTGAGTATTAAGAACCATACGCTGATATCAAGCAAACCAAGACCAACTACAGTCAAACCCATAACAGTTCCGCTTGAAAATGCAATTTTCAAACCTTTGTTAAGGCTGTCTTTTGCACCATTTGCAGTTCTTGAGTTAGCATATGTTGCAATTTTCATTCCCACAAAGCCTGAAAGCCCTGAGAAAAATCCACCTGACAGAAATGCAAAAGGAACAAACCAAGTGAGGTTGCCTGTGGCAGCCATTATAATAAGAATGACAAGCATAACGGCAAAGAACACAGCAACGGTCTTATATTGGCGTTTTAAGTATGCCATAGCACCCTTGCGTATCTTTGCGGCAATGTTTGCCATCTCAGCCGTACCTTCTGATAAGCCTTTTACCCAAAAGAACTTATAGATTGCAAAACCGAGTCCGAGCAGTGCAGCGATTAAAACAACAATCGGAGCAATTGAAATGAGTTTTTCCATAATAAATCCTCCTATAAATTTAGTATTATAATTTTTTATAAAATTACGTAAATTATTGATTGTTTCTTGTAGGGGACGGCGTCCCCGATGTCATGTTTGTCAGCGATAGCTGACTTAAGTGTCGGTTACTATGGTACACAATATCTAAATTCAAAATAATTTTAATGAATAAATGCCCAAAGCCCATACAATCGCCAAGCCCGATTGCGAAGAAAAAATTATTTTGAATTTAATGAGCAATCTTTGGTATGCCGCCAATCCTCCCGTCACGCCTCGCGTGCCACCCTCCTTTACTACATAGAGGGCTTATACCCAAAATAGTTTTTATAAAACAAATCTTACTATTACTATTATAAAATGATTAGATTTCTATGTCAAGAAAAAAATGGCAGATAGTACTTATTTTATTAAAAGAAAATATAGATGTATAAAAAGGTGTGTGATGGTAAAACTATAAGCAATAATAAAACAAAATATAATTTGTATGGCGTATATGCTGTACGGAAAGGAGCAAAAAGAATGGATACACTTTCTTTAATATTGATTATAATCGGGGCATTAAATTGGGGGAGTATCGGCATATTCGGCTTTGATATAGTGGGTGCCTTATTCGGCGGTCAGCTCTCTGTATTCAGCAGAATTATTTTTACGATTGTAGGGCTTGGAGGTCTGTGGGCAATCAGTTTCTTTTTTAAGGAAAAAAAAAAAAAAAAAAAGGAGGCGTAATGTTTTAAACGGAGAATAGTGATAGACTGCGGAATTCTAACTGCAGTCTTTTGCTTTTTTTGCATAAAAAAACAAAAAATATATAGCAAAAAATAATAAATTTTCATAAAACCCTTGATTTTTTATAAAAGTTAGTTTAAAATTAGTTTGACTGTAATATAAATTTAATATACATTATTAGATTTATGGAGGTTTCTTAAATGAAGCACAGTCAGAAAAAAGTCTTTAGTTTAGGGACAGGCATTGCGCAAACCATTGCAAAGGTCGCTGTTGTTGTTATAGGAACAGTTTTTCTGTGCAGCAGTATGACGTATCAGAGTGCTGTTTCGGAGGCTGTTGAAAATGATACTGTTTCCAATATTTCCGAAATAGAGGCTTGTGCAATCGAAATTCCTGCGGAGAACAACGAAGAAGAGATATCTTTTCTAAATCCTGTTGAGGGCGTGCTTACTTCGGCATTCGGTGAAAGATGGGGCAGAAAGCATACAGGCGTGGATATCGGTGCTGACTTTGGACACCATATAATTGCCGCTGCTGATGGTGAGATTACCTTTGCAGGCGAGATGAACGGATATGGAAATTATATTGTGATTGAGCATCAGAAAGGGTTTGAAACATCATATGCTCATTGCAGTCGTATTGCTGTTATTGTCGGTGATTATGTAAAAAAAGGACAAATCATTGGCTATGTGGGAAGTACGGGCAACAGCACGGGACCTCACCTTCATTTTGAGGTTAAAAAAGACGGTGAATTTTTAAACCCTGTTGATTACGTTGTGTACTAACTGAAGATAAATGCAGAAATTGAGGGGATAATATGGGAAAGAGAATACTTGTTGTAGATGATGAAAAAAGTATTGTTGATATTCTAAAGTTAAATTTACAGAAAGAGGGATATACCGTTATCGAAGCATATGACGGAAATGAGGCACTTGAAAAGGCTCTGCCTTCAAATCCTGAGGACAATCCTGATTTGATATTGCTTGACGTTATGCTCCCTGAGGTGAACGGCTTTGACGTTTGCAAAAAAGTCAGAGAGGTTTCGTCTGTACCGATACTTATGATTACAGCTAAGGGGGACGAGCTTGACAAGGTCTTAGGTCTTGAACTTGGTGCTGATGATTATGTTACAAAGCCCTTTAGTATGAGGGAACTTTTGGCACGTGTTAAAGCCAATATGCGCCGTGTTGAGAGCGTTCCTGAGAAAGTCAACAATGACGACATAATTAAGGTTGGATGCTTCAGACTCGACTGTAACAGGTATGAGCTTTATAAAGATGATAAGCTGATTGACTTGACTGTGAGAGAGTTTGAACTTATTAAGTTCTTATCGGCACAGCCCAACAAGATTTTTTCAAGAAAAAATTTGCTTGAATATGTTTGGGATTATGAGTATTATGGTGATGTGCGTACGGTTGATGTTACTGTAAGACGTGTCAGAGAGAAGATTGAAGATGACCCGTCACAGCCAAAACATATTATGACCAAACGCGGTGTAGGATACTATTTTGCTCTTTAGGTTATAAGATAAATACTGCTGTTGTATATAGCTTACGCTCAATACAACAGCTTTTTAATTTTGAAATCGGAGGTACATATGATAAATATTACTGTTGCCGCAGTCGGACGGATAAAAGAAAAGTTTTATACGGAAGCTATTGAAGAATATTCAAAAAGATTAAAAAGGTACTGTAAGTTAAATATAGTCGAGGTAAAGGATGAGCCTACACCTGACAACCCCAGCGACAGAGAACGGGAGATAGTATTAAACAGTGAGGGCAAAAGGTTGTTGGATAAAATACCCAAATCCGCCTATGTTGTTGCACTCTGTATAGAGGGGAAGAATATGCCGTCCGAGAGGTTTGCGGAGTTTATTCAAAATAACGCCACAGAGGGAAAAGGCGAGATAGTGTTTGTAATCGGCGGTTCTATGGGGATATGTGACGAAATAAAAAACCGTGCCGACTTTAAACTCAGCTTTTCGGAAATGACCTTTCCCCATCAGCTTATGCGTGTTATTTTGCTGGAGCAGATTTACAGAGCTTTTAACATTGCTGAGGGCGGAAAATATCATAAATAATTGTTTGAATAACTTGAAATCATATTGCCTTATCTCTTAGTAAAGGCGAAAATTCAGTCTTTTTTGAATATTTTATATAATTATATAGATTTTTTCAGGTATTAAATGGTACTTTTTATATAAAATGTACTTGACAAAAAATCGTTAAGAGCAGTATAATTGCATTTGGAAGAATGCAAGGATGCAAAACGACGGGAAGCCGTAATGGGTGAACGTCGTTTTAATAATATATATGATAAAATAAAATTTTTATAAAAGAAACGCAGGAGGGATTTTTTATGCGTGCTGTTGTTACTGTTATCGGAGTCGATAAAACAGGTATAATCGCAAAGACAAGCGGATTGCTTGCAAACAACGATATCAATATTTTAGATATCACACAGACAATTTTACAGGATTTATTCACTATGGTTATGTTGGTGGATATTGACAAAAGCAAGATTGGTTTTGGAGAGCTTTCAAAGAAGTTGGAAGAACTCGGCGTAGAACTCGGTGTAGAAATTCGTGTTCAGCACGAGGATATTTTTAAATCAATGCACAGAATATAAGAGGAGGACGTAAAGTATGATAAACATATCTACAAACGAGATTGTAGAAACAATAAAAATGATACGTGATGAACACCTCGATATCAGAACCATTACAATGGGAATTTCTCTTTTAGATTGTGCAGACGAGGACGCAAACCGTGCGTGCCAAAAGATATATGATAAGATTACAAGATACGCAAAGGACTTGGTTAAGACAGGCGAAATAATAAGCAACAGATACGGCATACCGATTATCAACAAGCGTATATCCGTTACGCCTATTGCACTTGTTGCGGCGGCAAGCAAAACGGATAACTATGTTCAGTTTGCCAAAACTCTTGACAGAGCGGCGGCTGAGACAGGTGTAAATTTTATCGGCGGATATTCGGCTCTTGTATATAAGGGTATGTCAAAGAGCGATGAATATTTGATAAATTCTATTCCTGAGGCGTTATGTTCCACCAATATGGTATGTTCATCAGTCGGTGTTGCTACGACTAAAGCAGGCATAAATATGGATGCCGTAAAGCGTATGGGCGAAGTGATTTGCGATACGGCTGAGTTATCGGCAAATCAAGGCTCACTTGGTTGTGCAAAGCTCGTTGTGTTTGCCAACCCCGTTGAAGATAATCCCTTTATGGCAGGTGCCTTTCACGGCGTGGGCGAAGGGGATTGCGTTATCAATGTTGGTATCAGCGGACCTGGTGTTGTTAAGAGTGCTCTTGAACAGGTCAAGGGTTGCGATTTTGGTGTTGTAGCCGAAGTTATCAAAAAGACAGCCTTCAAGATTACCCGTATGGGACAGCTTGTTGCGCAAGAGGCTTCAAAAATGTTGAATGTTCCGTTTGGTATAGTTGACTTATCCCTTGCACCAACGCCTGAGGTTGGTGACAGCGTTGCGTATATTTTAGAGGAAATGGGTCTTGAAAAGTGCGGAACACACGGAACAACAGCGGCGCTTGCTCTTTTAAATGATGCGGTAAAGAAGGGCGGAGTTATGGCGTCGGGATATGTGGGCGGTTTATCAGGTGCGTTTATCCCTGTCAGCGAGGATGCAGGTATGATTGCGGCGGCTGAGTGCGGTGCTTTATGCCTTGATAAGCTTGAGGCAATGACCTGTGTATGCTCTGTGGGACTTGATATGATTGCTGTTCCGGGTGACACGCCTGCTTCTACCATTTCGGGAATTATAGCTGACGAAATGGCAATAGGTATGATTAATCAAAAGACTACTGCGGTCAGAGTTATTCCTGCGGTAGGCAAGGATGTTGGCGACAGCGTTGAGTTTGGAGGACTTTTAGGTTCTGCTCCGATTATGCCTGTTCACAAATATTCAAGTGAGGAATTTATAAGCAGAGGCGGAAGAATTCCAGCACCTATTCACAGCTTAAGAAATTAGTAAAAAGGCTACTCTTATCAAACTTGCTCTGCGGATAAGAGAAATTGCAAAATATGCTATGCAGAGGGGCAGAATGGAGATTTGTTATGGATATAATGAAAGCAATACTTGAGATTGAACAGAAAGCCCACGGCATAAAAGAGTCTGCTGATGAGTTAAAAAAGCAACAGAATGATGCGCTGAAGGCTGAGATAGCGGCAAAAGAAAGCGAATTCAAAAAGAAATTTGAAGATAGGCGCAACGGACTTGCAAGAGAGAGTTTTGCTTTGAGAAATGAAAAGATGGAGGCTCTTGAAAAGGTCTATGCAGAGAAGTTGGAATTCCTTGAAAAAAGATGCTCTGACAATATGGATAAGTGGGTTGAACAAATAGTTGATGCTGTTATTAACGCTTAATATTTGCAGAGCGGGAGGTTTATATTATGATTGGGCAGGTAATGAAGAACTCTGCACTATATGCCAAGGTTCATTCTATGTACGGCAAAATGCTGAGTGATAATGATTATAATATGATGATGAATATGACTTCTGTCCCTTCTGTCGCAGAGTATTTGGCTGAGAATACTTCTTATAAAAGAATTATAGACAGAGCATCTGTGTCAAATATACACAGAACACAGCTGGAGCAGATACTCAGAGACGACCTTAAAGCAGATGCTGAAAGGCTAAGACCATATATCAGCGATAACGCAAGAAAATTTATGGGGATTATTGCCATTGAAGACGGCATTTCCAAACTAAAGGTATCTCTCAGATTAATTCATATAGGACATAATGAGAATTTGTCTGAGTATTTGAGCAAAATTCCACAGGTGGACACAAGGGGAATTTCGGAGATAAAAAGTGTGGATGATTTAATATCGGCGTTGAGTACTACACCGTATTATGAACCCCTTAAATTCTTTTTGGGAAAGCCTGAGAGACAAACTCCGTTTTATATGGAAATGGCCCTTGATAATTATTGGGCAAGGCTTGTGTATAAGTATGCAAAGAAATACTTAAGTTCCGACGAAGTAAAGATGGTCAACAAGATTTTCGGAACGGAATTTGATTTGGAGAACTTATCATTTTTGCTTAGGTGTAAAAAGAACTTTGATATGACAGATGACGAAATATATGCCAGCATAATACCCAAGTATTACAGACTTAAAGAGGACGTCATATCACAGATAGTTAAGGCGGCTGCCTATACGGAGGCAATTCATATTATAAAAGAGCAAACTCCGTACGGAAATGCCTTTTCGGAAGAGGACAGATTTATCGAAAGACGTCAGATTGAATATTTGGCAAAAATGAATAAGCATATGTTTAATTCTGCAGGATATACGATACAATCGCCTATATGTTATGTGCATCTCAGAAGAATAGAGATAGACAATATTGTATCTATAATTGAGGGTATCAGGTACGGATTGGAGCCTGATAAAATCTCAGGATATCTCATAGGCTATGGGAAAGGAGGAAGGCTGTAAATGATTTCTAAAATGAAATTTATAAATGTTATAGGACCTGATACTGCGTTTGAGCGTATTGTGTCGGAATATATAATGGACAGCTCAATTGAGTTTGAAAATCCTATGGCGGCATTGAAATACACTAAAGGCTTTGCCCTGAATACAGAGGGTAACCCTGCCGAAGACATAATGAGAAGATTTATGGAAGTGTTTGACTATGCCAATATAGATTACAGCAATATAGAGAGATATAATGGTAACTTTACCAAGGAAGAGCTTATGGACATAGTCGATAAGTTCGATACGAAAATTCATTCATTGAAGGGTAAGATAGAAACCCTGAAGGAAGAGATAGAACACTCCCAAAAAATGATAGAAACTCTTTCTTTTGTTGTAAATTCAGAAATTCATATGGACTCCTTAAATCAGCTGAAATATTTAAGGTATCGCTTTGGTAAGATGCCTGTATCAAGTTACGAAAAGCTTGATACGTATTTAAAAGACCTACCTGCTTATTTTGTTGTTATGACAGCCGATAAGGACTTTGTATGGGGAGTATATTTTGTAGACCCCGAAAACCACGAGAGAGTTGACCGAGTGTTTGCTACTTTATACTTTGAGCGTTTCTGGCTTGACGAGGAGGAGGGAACTCCTGCGGAAATCGTTGAGAAACTCACAAAGGAAAACGATGAAAAAACTCAGCTTATCAAAAGCCTTAAAGAGCAGATTGATGCTACGATAAAAGTTCAAAAACAGGACTTGATAAAGGCTTTTGCAGATATTAAATATGATTATGAGTTATACAGTGTAAGAAAATACACTACAAACAGTAGAAATTCCTTCTGTATAACAGGTTGGATTGCGGCTGATGAGGCGGATAAATTGATTAAAAAGGCAGAAAAGGACAACGAGTGTATGATTATCGTTGATAATCCAAGTGCCGTAAGTCATATCACACCGCCGACGAAACTTAAAAATCCAAAGATATTTAAGCCCTTTGAAGAATTTGTCAGAATGTACGGTGTGCCGAATTATAATGAGCTTGACCCCACACTGTTTTTGGGAATTGTATACACATTGTTGTTTGGAATAATGTTTGGTGACGTGGGACACGGCTTATGTCTGGTGGCAATAGGCACCTTGATGATGCTGATGAAAAAAGGCGGTTTTCTTGCAAAGCTCCTTGTACCGATTGGCATTTCGTCTGCCATATTTGGCTTTGTATATGGGTCGTTCTTCGGACTTGAAGGCGAGCACGCATTGATAAAACCCTTGTGGTTTACACCTTTTGAAAACAGTTCAACGATGATGAACACCCTTATATATGCAGTTGCAATCGGTGTTGTATTAATTCTTTTGTGTATGGTGTTTAACATTATCAATGGTGCAAGACAGAAGAATTATCAAAAGGTTATCTTTTCGCAAAATGGTATTGCAGGAATGATTTTTTATGTTCTTGTGATTTTCTGTGCACTCAGTATGGTAAGCGGAGCTAAACATCCGTTGTGGATAGCAGGAATATTCATTGCGATATCGCTGATTATGATATTCTTGCAGGAACCTCTCGGAAAATAAGTCGCAAAGAAAAAGGATTGGATGCCGAAAGAAAAGGGCGGATTTTTTATGGAAGCCTTTTTTGAAACTTTTGAGATACTGCTCAGCTTTGTTACAAACACAGTTTCGTTCCTTCGTGTCGGTGCCTTTGCATTAAACCACGCAGGTATGATGTCGGTTGTAGTAATGTTTATGTTTAAGCTGGGTACAGGCGGTTCAATAGCGATTACTATTTTCGGTAATCTGTTGGTTATCGGACTTGAAGGTCTTATCGTAGGTATTCAGGTGTTAAGACTTGGATTTTATGAGATGTTCAGCAGATTTTATTCAGGTGACGGACGTGAGTTCAAACCCTTTAACAGTAAATAATTTAGTATAAAAATTAACTCTTACCTATATTTCCTGCGGATAAGAGAAATCTATGAAAAATTATTGTCGGAGCAGGGCGGCAGATTGGAGTATGTTATGATTAAAGCAATAGTTATGTTCATTTTGGTTACATTGGCAATCGCAGTTCCGTTTATTGCAAAATACGGATTAAAGCTCAGCGGCAAGAGTATGAAAACCGCTATGGTTGTAAATGTTTTTTCGTTTTTCACTTTGATGCTTGTATTCGCAGCTTGCTTGGTTACAGGTTCCTACAATGCATTTGCGGCAACAGAGGGTGCTGCCGCGGCATCTGCTGAGGGTATGAAGTTTTTAGGTGCGGCTCTTTCTACAGGTCTTGCCTGTGTAGGTGCGGGTATCGCCGTTTCTTCATCTGCATCAGCCGCTCTCGGTGCAATTTCTGAGGACCCTCAGATAATGGGTAAGTCACTTATCTTCGTTGCTCTTGCTGAAGGTATTGCTCTTTACGGGCTTATTATTTCGCTTTTGATTTTGTTCCAATAATTAGGGAACGCAGGTGAAATTACTATGAAGTTTTACTTATTAAGCGATAATATTGATACTCAGACGGGAATGCGTCTGGCAGGAATTGAGGGTGAGGTCGTTCACGAAAAAGAAGAATTTTGTGAGGCAATGGAGAGGGCTCTTACAGATAAAGATATTGCTCTGTTGCTTGTGACCGAGAAACTTGTCAATTTGTGTCCCGAATATGTTGCCGAGAAAAAGGTCAACAATCGTATTCCTTTGATTGTTGAGTTGCCTGACAGACACGGTTCGCAGCGTCCTGATGATTATATTTTGGAATATGTAAAGGATGCTGTGGGCGTAAAACTTTAACATAATAATGGCAGAAAGGCGTGAGATTAATGGCAAACGATTCTCTCAGTAAATTTGCAAATGTTCTTTATACTGAAGCTTTGCAGGAAAAAGAAAAGGTTGCCCACAAGCTTGAGGAAGAGAAGAATGAAGTTATAAAAAAGAAGGATATAGAGCTTAAGGAAAAGTTTGAACGAGAGCTTAAAAAGTGCCGTTCTCAACTTGATTATGAGGTTAAAATCGCTCTGTCCAAAAGAGAAAATGAGTTATCTAAGATATTAAGGCAGAATAGGCAGAAGGCGGCTTGCGAGGTATTTGAAAAAGCTACGGAAAAATTAAAGGATTTTACCAAGACCGATGCTTACAAAGAATATCTCAAAAAAGAGTTTGTCGCAATTGCAGATGAGTTTTCAAGCGGTGAAACTGTATGTACGGCAAAGGATAGCGACTTTGATATAATCAAAGAGATTTCTCCGATAAAAAATATGAAGTATGTATCTGCCGACAGTTCTGTAATCGGTGGATTTACACTTAAAAATTCGGAGCTTGGAATATGTGCTGATTGCACTTTAAAAAGCAAACTCGCAGAGCAGGAAGGCCTGTTCTATAATATCAGCGGGCTTGTTATTGAATAAGGACGGAGGGATTTAAGGTGACTGATAGAAAAGCTTTTATTTATGGAATAAACGGACCTGTCGTAACCGTGAAAAACGCTCCGTGGCTTATGATGAAGGAAATGGTTTTTGTCGGTGAGGAAAGACTTATCGGCGAGGTTATTGCAATACACGGTGACTCAACTATAATACAGGTGTACGAGGAAACATCAGGTGTTAAAATCGGTGAGCCTGTTGAAACAACGGGTGCACCTATGTCGGTTACATTGGGACCAGGACTTATAGGTAATATATTCGATGGTATAGAGCGTCCTCTCCGTACCATAAAGGATATGTCAGGTGCGTTCATATCAAGAGGTTTAAGACCTGATGCTGTTGATATGGATAAAACGTGGGAGGTAAAAATAACAGCTAAACAGGGAGAAGAGGTTACAGCTTGTGCTGTTATAGGCGAGATACAGGAAACATCTATAATCGTCAACAAGGTTATGCTGCCTCCTGATGTGTCGGGAACCATTGAAGAGATTGTTTCAAGCGGAAGCTACACTTGCAGAGATACTATCTGTAAGGTAAAAACTGCTGATGGTGAAATAAAGGATGTAAAACTTGTTCAAGAGTGGCCAATCAGAACTCCGCGTCCAAACCTTAAGCGTGAGCCTATATCGGTTCCCCTTGTAACAGGTCAGAGAGTAATTGACATACTCTTTCCGTTGGCAAAGGGTGGTACAGCGGCTATTCCGGGCGGTTTTGGTACAGGTAAGACTATGACACAGCATCAGCTTGCAAAGTGGTCAGATGCTGACATAATAATATATATCGGCTGCGGCGAACGCGGAAACGAAATGACGCAGGTCTTAGAGGACTTTTCGGGACTTACTGACCCTAAGTCAGGACAGCCACTTATGAACAGAACTCTGCTTATTGCCAACACATCAAATATGCCTGTTGCGGCACGTGAGGCGTCTATTTACACAGGCATAACCCTTGCGGAATACTATCGCGATATGGGTTATCACGTTGCTATTATGGCGGACTCAACGTCAAGATGGGCAGAGGCATTGCGTGAGATTTCAGGCCGTCTGGAAGAAATGCCTGCAGAGGAAGGCTTCCCTGCATATTTGCCGTCAAGACTTTCAGAGTTCTATGAGAGGGCAGGATATGTAAAGACTCTTAACGGAAACGAGGGGAGTGTAACCCTTATCGGAGCGGTATCGCCTCAGGGCGGTGACTTTTCTGAGCCTGTAACACAGAATACAAAAAGATTTACAAGATGTTTCTGGGGACTTGATAAGAGCCTTGCATATGCAAGACACTATCCCGCAATTAATTGGTTGACAAGTTACAGCGAATACACTGATGATTTGGCACCGTGGTACAATGAAAACGTAAGCGAAGGGTTCCTCCCTGCAAGAAACGAAATCGTGCGTATATTGAGAGAAGAAAGCTCTCTTATGGATATAGTAAAGCTTATCGGTGCGGACGTATTGCCTGAGGATCAAAAGCTTGTATTGGAAATTGCACGTGTTATACGTATAGGAATACTTCAGCAGAACGCATATCATATGAATGATACTTATGTGCCGCTTTCAAAGCAGTTTATGATGATAAAGGTTGTTTTATATCTTTACGAAAAGTGCCGCAAACTTG
Organism: uncultured Ruminococcus sp.; assembly: GCA_902760955.1. Lineage (GTDB taxonomy): Bacteria > Bacillota > Clostridia > Monoglobales > Monoglobaceae > UMGS1820. Next base: position 13,523 of record CACWIG010000016.1, read on the forward strand.
TGGCAGAAGAGTCAATTCCCGTGTCGCTTATACGTGAGAGCGGAATATTTGAAACTGTTATCAAGATTAAATATGATATAGAGAATGACAAACTTGAAAAGTTTGATGATATTTTTGAGAAAATTGATGAGCTTGAATTTTAAGATTACGGCAGAAAGGTTGTGAATACAATGAGTATACAATATATGGGACTTCAGGATTTGAGCGGTTCGCTCGTTGTGCTTGAGGGTATCAAAGGTGCTTCCTTTGACGAAATTGCGGAAATTACTCTTGATTCGGGTGAGAAACGTACAGGCCGTATTATAGAACTGAATGAAGAATTTGCAGTTGTTCAGGTGTTTGAGGGAACCCAAGGAATATCTCTTGAAAATACAGTAACAAAGCTTACGGGCAAACCTCTGATGATGCCACTGTCGAAAGAAATTCTGGGCAGGACATTTGATGGTATAGGCAGACCTATGGATGGTCTTGGACCTGTCTACTATGACAAAATGATGGATATAAACGGCAAGCCTATGAATCCTGTAGCACGTGAATATCCCCGTTCCTTTATCCAAACGGGTATTTCGGCGATAGACGGATTGGCTACATTGATTAAGGGACAGAAACTTCCTATATTCTCGGGAAATGGTATGCCACACGATAACCTTGCAGTTCAGATAGCAACTCAGGCAAAAATTGCAGACGAAGAGGGACAGAACTTTGCTATCGTATTTGGTGCAATGGGTGTATCTCATGATGTTGCAAACTACTTTACTTCTATGTTTGAACAGACAGGTGCGTTAAACAGAAGTGTTATGTTTATCAACACATCTTCGGACCCTGTTGTTGAAAGGACTTTGACACCGAGATGTGCCTTGACAGCGGCAGAGTATCTGGCGTTTGAGCATAATATGCACGTTCTTGTTATATTGACCGATATTACCTCATACTGTGAGGCGTTGAGAGAGATTTCCTCATCAAAGCAGGAAATTCCATCAAGAAAGGGATATCCTGGTTATCTGTACAGCGACCTTGCGTCATTGTACGAGAGAGCAGGTATGATTGAAAACAGTAGCGGCTCTGTAACACAGATACCGATTTTGACTATGCCCAATGATGATATAACACACCCTATCCCTGACCTTACGGGATATATAACAGAGGGACAGATTGTTCTTGACCGCGCATTATCGCAAAAGAATGTTTATCCGCCTGTGTCGGTATTGCCGTCACTTTCAAGATTGATGAAGGATGGTATTGGTGAAAAGTACACCACCGAGGATCATCCCGAAGTCAGCAATCAGTTGTTTTCTGCGTATGCAAAGGTGCAGGAAACAAGGGCGTTGGCATCAGTTATCGGCGAAGATGAGCTTTCGGAAACAGATAAGCTGTATATGAAGTTCGGACAGGAATTTGAAAACAAGTTTGTAGGTCAGGGCAGAGCAGAGAACAGAAGTATTGCTCAGACAATGGATATCGCTTGGGACTTGCTTAGAATTCTTCCTAAGTCAGAGCTTGACAGAATATCACCTGAGATGCTTGAAAAGAAGTATTAATTACAGTGCAAAGGGAGTGAAAACCTATGGCAATGGTTCCTACCAAGGGAAATCTTATTATTGCAAAAAACACATTGGCTCTTTCAAAAGTTGGCTATGCCCTGCTTGATAAAAAACGAAATATATTAATCAGAGAAATGATGAATTTGATTGATGAAGCAAAATCTTTGCAAAGTAAGATAGAAAGCACTTTTACAAATGCTTATTCGGCTTTAGAGCAGGCAAACATAGACGTCGGAATTGAAACTGTCGAAAAGATTGGTTATGCCATAGATGTAGACGACAGATTGGATATAAAATTCAGAAGTGTTATGGGTGTTGAGATACCTATTGTCATATTGCCTGACGAAAAGATGAAGCCTGAGTACGGAATGAAGAATACGGCATCATCACTTGACGAGGCAGTAAGCTCTTTTGTTAAGGTTAAATATATGACAAAACAGCTTGCACAAATTGAAACATCAGTATTCAGATTGGCGGACAGCATAAAGAAGACACAAAAGAGAGCCAATGCACTTAAAAATATAATGATTCCGAGATATGAAGAAGAAACCAAGAATATTCAAAATGCTCTTGACGAAAAGGAAAGAGAAGAATTTTCAAGATTGAAGGTTATAAAAGCCCAAAAGGGCAAAAAGTAATTAAAAAGGGCTGTATAAAAGTATGGCACAGCGGTTTGTCGAGAACCGCCAAACCCTAATTTTTGTGAGAGTTTTAACATTATACAAAACAAATTGTAGGGGATGGCGTCCTCGACGTCCCGAAAATACTTTTTAGCAGTCCGTTTTTGTTATGTTTATTATAAATATGTTGAAAAACGATGTGAAATGTATTATAATAAAATAAAGGTAAGACTGAAAACAGTGTAAAAGCTGGGCGGTTAGGGTGAAAGTATAAAACCGAACCGTGATTTTGAAAGAGGAAATTTACGTTTTATCTGCGTTAAAATACTCGGCAATCCGTCAGGATTACCTCCGCTTTTGCCTTGATAAACCAAAAATTTTCTCTTTCAAAATTCTCCGATCCAAAAACATAGTAATTTTGAGCAGATTTTGGTGCGGAGGATGCAGATAGGCTGGCGCCTATCAAAGACGACAAGCCGAAAGATGCCTAAATTAATTGTTTTTGGCAGGTTCGGATTTGTACTTTCACCCTATGCCACCTTATTCCTGAACTTATAGTCGGGAAAGGAGGTGGTTGCTATGGATAATGGATACATAATTTCATTTATGATTATTCTGTTACTTTTAGTAATTTCCATAAAAAAATAACGCCCACCGCCAAGTGAATGCGTTATTTTTCTAAATAATCATTTCGTGGCATAACCGTTTGAGGTCTTGCCTTTTTCTATATTTATTATACGCCTGACAGGCGTTTTTGTCAACCTATTTTAAGTAAAAATAAAGAATTGGTGTTATTTTTTATATGTGATTTTGTCTGCTGATTTTTTGAAAAGAATAAATCGCTGAAAGCAAAAGTTCAATAGTATAGTAAAGGGTGCCGATATCAGTTTTGCAATTGTTTTGACCTCAATGTTCTTAGAAAGAACGGCAATAAATGCCGTTGAAAGCAGCAGAACAGACACATTGCCTGCGAGGAATGCTACATATTTCTTAAAACCGAATTTTTTATCTTTATAGACAAACATAGAATTCATAAAGTAACTGTTGGTTGCTGACAGAACATATCCGCAGACATTTGATATATATATGTTTATGCCAAAGATGTCACACATCACAAAAAATACACCGTAGTCAATCAATGTATTAAGAACGCCGACGCAGGAGAATTTAATAAACATTATTAAATTGTCAGTATTAAATATCTTTTTCATATGTGATGTGTCCTTATTTCAAATTCTTGCGTATGGTCAGCATATCGCCTATCATTTTTAATCCGTCACGTATTAAACTTACAGTAGATTGCTTTTCGTTTGCAAGTAGCTTGACGGGAATTTGCGTAAGAGTCATATCTGCCTTTTTGGCTTTTGCCAAAACCTCAATATCAAAGCCAAACCCCATAACCGATAAGTCTGCAAATAACTTTTTTGCAGAGTCTGAGCGATATCCTTTAAAACCGCATTGAGTATCATTGATATCTAACTTTAATATGCAATGAGTGATTAATGAAAAAATATGGCTCGAAGCAGAGCGGATAAAGCCGTATCTTTCAGATATGTCCGTATCGTTTCTGCGTGTGCCTATTGCTATGTCATAACTATTGAGTGCATTTGCAAATTCAGAAACAGGTGTTAAGCCGTAAGCTAAATCAGCATCAGTAAAGATAACCTTATCTCCTGTTGCGGAGATAACACCTTCTCTGACGGCGTTGCCCTTGCCTCTGTTATCGGAATAGCTGACAATCTTCATTTTTGTAAACTTGTTGTCCTCTAAGTTGCGGAGAGTGGAGTCTGTACTGCCGTCATTTACCGCAATAAATTCCATATCAGGATTACCTTCTATATATTCTTTGACTTTATTTACTGTATTTGCAACTAAATTCTCACAGTTGTAAAACGGTATAATCAGTGAAATCATTAAGATTACTCCTTATCATTTGTTACAGAATAATGGAAAATACGTTTTCAAAAATATCACGGGTGAAGTATTGATTAAATTCAAAAAATCTGCCGTATTTCTTGTTGTAGGCGATAGATGCTGTTGCATCTATCTGTCTGCCGTCAATATAAAAGCATTTTTCAATATTATCATAATACACTTTTTTGTTGTTTATGTCAATTCTTGTCTGATTTGTACTCTCGTCAAATTCTATATTGCCTCCGTAAGCCTCGATAACATTTCGCAAAGGAAAATACTCTGTATTGTTTTCGGTATACATTGGATATTCAAGATGAACATTGTTAAGCCGTAAATCAGTAAAGTCTTTGCCCTTGATATAAATTTTGGTGTTATCGTCAATGTTATAAATTTTTCGGAAGGAGTCACGATAATAGTTATCGGATATAAATTGATTGTATCCATATTTTGAATTTATATCTGTATTATAGTAAAAGCCGTCTGTGCTTGCTTTAGCGTTTGCTAAATTTTCGTTAATTATCTTTCGGTTGTCCATATAGCCGTCAACCATAGGATAAGCGGAGATTGCTGTAATAGCAAAGACCAAGATAATCGAAGTGTATTTTGTAAGCGGGTGTTCAGGGAGACATTCCAGAAAAATATCAGCCGAAACACATATCAGCGAAAGCAAGCAAGGGAAAATATTTCTGTAACCAAAGGTTGTTGAAAATAGTAACATTCCTACGGACATAAGTGCCGATAATGTTATTATTGCTTTTTCGGTGTGTATTTTATTAAAGAAAAGTGTAAAGCAAATATATAAATATGCGATTGTAAATATAAAGCCCGCAACAAGAGTCAAATGGTACATTGAAAGAATGAGCGTTGATATTATGGTGATAACGGAAATCAAAGCAATACTTTTAATTTCGTTTCTGAATCGCAGAGCGAACATTGCAAGAGTGATTTCAAAAACCCACAGGGCACCATTCTTGCCAAGTGCGATAAAATACAGATTGTCCATTCTTTTTATGAAAGAAACAGTTTCCTCGGAAGCCTCCTGAACAGTTCTTGCAGAGGTTGCAGGTGATAAAATTACTGTGAGATAACCTATAATTATAAACAGAGGAAGAGTTAAGACAGATTTTGATGGTTTTTCGCCATTTAAAAATGCTGACAAAATATATAATATTGCAACAGCCGCCGCCATTGCACCGCCCTGCTCTGTTGTAGCACCGCACAAAAACATAATCAGTGCATATGTGGGTTTAATCTTGTTTGTACTTACTGCTTTCTTTTGCACAAAAAGAGCGGTGAATGCGAGTGTGGTGGGGTAGATATAATTCATTGCTCCTGCCAGCCACAACAGACTTTCTCTGAGGATTTCAGGGGACAGACAAAGGGTGCATAAAACACATACTGTTATAAATCCCAACAGACTTGAATTACTTTCTGCAGATGCTTTGCGGTATAATACAAAAACCGAAATGAGAAGAAGAGGTATAACAATGAAGAATAACCCATCCTTAAATATGAGAATAACCTCAAGCAGAAAATGGACGATTGCTCTGCCGTTCATATTTACATAGTGCTGATATGTCATACTTAAAAAGTTTTTAAAACCGCCTAAAAAATATGTTGCATATATAAAGTCGTCACCATACAGAGTGGTACATTTGCTTATGATGACAAGGGGAGCGACAGCTAAAATTAACAATATTAAAGATAGGTATTTTTCTGATTTGACTTTCATTGGTATACCTCTTTTTCTCACAGAAAAGAGACTGTTAAAAAAGTTGAACATAACGGTTTGTCGAAAACTGCCAAACCCTACATTTTGTATTATGCACAGAAATTATGCAGAATATATTGTAGGGGACGGCGTCCCCGACGTCCCGAAAATCACTTTTTCAACAGCCCCTTTAGATATTGTGTGATGTAATTAAAAAACTAAATCTTTTCAACTGCGATAACGACTTTCTCTCCGTTGATGTTCCAATCCTTGCCGTTGTCGGCTGAGCCTGATGTAATCGCATCTGCAAGTGTTTGTGACTTAATTTCCGCAGCGTTCTTCTCAAAGATTTCAGCAATCTTATCACTGCCGCTGAATGTAACGGAAATTTTGTCCATAACCTCAAAGCCGCTATCCTTACGCATTGTCTGGATTTTGCTTACAAGTTCACGGACAAAGCCTTCTTCGATAAGTGCGTCATTTAAGTTTGTATCCAGAACAACAGTGAAGTTTGCCTCACTTGCCGCAACAAAACCGTCCTTTTGTTTTGTGTCGATAAGTACGTCTTCTTTATAGATTTCAACATCGGTATCGAGAACCGTCAGCTTTAATGCCTCACCACTGTTTAGTACTGCCATAACCTCAGCAGAGTCAAGTTTTGCAATCTCGTCAAAGATAGGACGCATCAGCTTGCCGTACTTGGGACCCATTGTACGCATCTGCGGTTTGAAGTTATAGCTGATGAACTTAGATGCATCATTGGTGTATTCAACCTCTTTTACGTTTAATTCTTCAAGAATGATATCGTTGTAGTCTGTGTTGATATCCTCACTTGACTGAACGTAAATCTTGGACAATGGCTGTCTGTTTTTAATATTTGCTTCGTTTCTTGCGGCTCTGCCGAGAATAACGATTTTGCGGATTGCATCCATATCTGCCTCGATTTCAGGGAAGCTCAATGCCTCGTTATACTTAGGGAAGTCGCAGAGGTGGATGCTCTCAGGAGCATTTTTGTCAATAGATACAACAATGTTCTGATAGATTTCCTCTGTCATAAATGGTATGAAGGGAGCACACAGCTTGGAGAAGTCAACCAAAACTGTATACAATGTCATATAAGCGGCAATCTTGTCATCTGTAATTTCGCTTGCCCAGAAACGTGTACGACTGCGTCTTACATACCAATTACTGAGTTCATCAACGAAGTCTGTCATTGCACGTGTTGCCTCGGTAATCTTATAATTTTCAAGGTCGCTGTCAACAACTTTTATAAGAGTGTTGAGCTTTGACAATATCCATTTATCCAAAACTGTAAGTTTAGCATCTTCAAGCCTGTATTCTGTTGGATTGAAATTATCAATGTCAGCATAGAGAACATAGAACGCATATGTGTTCCAAAGAGTACCTAAGAACTTACGCTGTGACTCTGATACGTTTTTAGCCGAAAATCTGTTAGGCAGCCAAGGTGCAGAGTTAGAGTAGAAGTACCAACGAACCGCATCACTGCCCTGGTCGTTGAGAATATCCATAGGCAGAATTACATTTCCCTTGTGCTTACTCATCTTGATGCCCTTGTCGTCCTGAACGTGACCCAGAACGACAACATTTTTATAAGGTGCATCGTCAAACAGGAGTGTGGATATTGCCATAAGTGTATAGAACCAACCACGAGTCTGGTCAATAGCCTCTGAAATAAAGTCAGCAGGGAAGTTCTGCTCAAACTGTTCTTTGTTCTCAAATGGATAGTGAAGCTGTGCAAAAGGCATAGAACCTGAGTCGAACCAACAGTCGATAACTTCAGGAACACGTGTCATTTCGCCGCCGCACTCAGGACAACGCAGTTTAACATTGTCAACATAAGGTTTATGAAGTTCTATATCGTCGGGGCAGTTGATACCCATTTCTTTAAGCTCTGCAATAGAGCCGATAACGTGCTTGTGTCCGCAGGAACATTCCCAAATCGGGAGCGGTGTGCCCCAATAACGTGTACGTGAAAGTCCCCAATCGATTATGTTTTCAAGGAAGTTACCAAATCTGCCGTGCTTTATGTTGTCAGGCATCCAATTAACCTTTTCGTTATTTTTGAGCAGCTTATCCTTGACGGCTGTCATTTTGATAAACCAGGTATCACAAGCGTAATACAAAAGCGGTGTATCGCATCTCCAACAGAACGGATAGCTGTGTTCAAAGGGAATTACGGCAAAGCATAAGCCCCTGTCCTTTAAGTCGCGGATAACAAGCTTGTCTGTATCTTTGACAAAAAGACCGCTCCACTCGCCCGTACATTCGATAAACTTACCCTGTGTGTTGACGTGGTTGATAAATGCCAGGTCATTATCCTTAGATACACGTGAGTCGTCCTCACCGAATGCAGGAGCGATATGAACGATACCTGTACCATCGTCCATAGTAACGTATGTGTCTGCAATTACTTCATACGCCTTGCCCTCAGGCTTTATGAATGTGTAGAGGGGAACATATTTTGTTCCGCAGAGGTCAGTGCCGACAAATTCCTCAATAATATTGATTGTTTCTTCTTTGTCAAAAACAGACTCAATTAAAGCCTTAGCCATAATATATGTTGTTCCGTCTGAAACGGTGAACTTAGCATATGTTTCATACGGGTTTACACAAAGTGCAACATTTGAAGGAAGTGTCCAAGGTGTTGTTGTCCAAGCGAGGATATATTCATTCTCCTTGCCTTCAACCTGGAACTTTGCAATAACAGAGTTCTCTTTTACGTCCTTATATCCCTGTGCAACCTCGTGGCTCGAAAGAGAGGTTCCGCAACGCGGACAGTAAGGCATAATTTTATGGCCCTTGTATAAAAGACCTTTATCCCATATCTGACGGAGTGCCCACCAAACAGACTCGATATAGTCATTGTGATAGGTCACATAAGGGTTATCCATATCAGCCCAAAAGCCGACACGGTCACTCATTTCCTCCCACTCACTCTGGTAGGTGAATACGCTGTCCTTACACTTTTTGATAAAGTCCTCAATACCATATTTTTCGATTTGTGGCTTACCGCTGATACCCAAAGCCTTTTCAACTTCAAGTTCAACAGGCAGACCGTGAGTGTCCCAGCCTGCTTTACGCAAAACCTGATAACCCTTCATTGTGCGGTAACGGGGAATTAAGTCCTTAATCGCACGGGTCAAAACGTGACCTATATGCGGTTTGCCGTTAGCGGTCGGCGGACCGTCATAAAACGTGAAAAGTTCATTGCCATCACGATTTTCTATACTTTTCTTAAATATATCGTTATCTTTCCAAAAATCAACGATTGCCTTTTCTCTGTCTACAAATGAGAGGACGGCTGATACTTTACGATACATAGAAGATACCTCCGATAATAAATTTTACATACCTATCTATTTTACAATAAAATATGTCATTTGTAAAGGGGTTTATATGCTTTTTTTGGCTTATTCTTCAATAAATATACAGCTTTTTGAAATATATTTGCAAAATTGCGGTACAGATTTATAAAAAATGCGTGACAAACAGAAATCTTTTTGTTATAATACAAACTGTATGTTAATGTCGTTTAAATACTCGACAGAAAAGGGAGAAAAAATGCGTCTTAAAAGTATAGAAATGCAGGGTTTTAAGTCCTTTGCGGACAAGATATACCTTGACTTTAATTCAGGAATAACCGCTATCGTAGGACCTAACGGCTCGGGTAAAAGTAATATATCCGATGCAATACGTTGGGTTATGGGTGAACAAAGCATCAAATCACTCCGTGGCAGTAAGATGGAGGATGTTATATTTTCAGGCACAGAGGCAAGAAAGCCTTTGGGCTTTGCTGAGGTTACCCTGACTCTTGATAATACTGACGGATATTTTGACTTGGAATTCCCTGAGGTTTCGGTTACAAGGCGTGTTTACCGAAGCGGTGAGGGTGAATATTATATCAACAAGACATTGTGCCGTCTTAAAGATGTTCACGAGCTGTTTATGGATACGGGTCTTGGCCGTGACGGATATTCTATTATAGGACAAGGTAAGATAGACTCTATCCTCAGTACCAAATCAGAGGACAGACGTCAGGTGTTTGAAGAGGCGGCAGGTATTTCAAAATATAAGTATCGCAAGGCTGAGGCTGAAAGGAAGCTGACTCAGACAGTTGAAAACCTCACTCGTGTAAAGGATATTTTGAGTGAGCTTGAAGGACAGATAGGTCCTCTTGAAAGACAGAGTGAAAAGGCGAGAAAGTATCTTGTATTGCGTGATGAGATGCGCGGTCTTGACATCAATGTTTCGATTGTTGATATTGGCAGAATAAAGGCGGAGCTTGAAAAACTCAACGCTGACCTTGATGTGCTTAATTCTCAGATTACAGATATAAGCGGTGAACTTTCCGAAACTGATGAAAAGATTTCGGCTATGTATGACCAAATGCGTGACACGGACGAGGAAGTTTTAAAGTATTCCGAAAAGGAACGCAACATCATCACAAGGATAAATGAGGGCGAAAAGAACATAGGTATTCTGCAAAATGATGCTGAGCACAACAACGGAAATATCGAAAGATTAAAAATAGAGATAGATGCAGTTTTAGAAAATATAAAGCTGAGCGAAAAAGAACTTGAGGGTCACAAAGACAGACTTGCAGAGCTTAACAGAGAAGCCGATGCCAACAAGATGGAAAGTGATGAGGTCACTGCATTGCTTGAACGTGCAGGTGAGAGTGTAGGCGAGAAAAACATAGCTTTAGAGGGACTTAAGGCTCAAATCATAGATATTACATCAGAGCTTAACTCCCTAAGAGGTGCAATAGATAACTTAAAGATATTAAGTGATAGTTTCGGCAAGCGAAAGAGAGATATTGAAGAGGAGCTTGCAAGCAGAGATGCCGAGGGCGACAGAATAGGTCAAAGTCTGAAACAGGCTGAGGAAGAGGAGCGCAAGTGTAAGGACGAGCTTTCAAAGGCAGAAATCGAATATCGCAAAACAGAAAATGAGCTGAAAGCAGAAAAAGAAAATATCGAAAAAATGAATGGGGAGCGGAACAAGAGTCTGCTTGAATTATCGCAAAAGCGTTCAAGGCGTACTATGCTTATGGATATGGAACGTGAGTTTGAGGGATATGCCAAGGGCGTAAAAAGTGTTATGACTGCATTCAACAAGGGCGAACTGAAAAGCAAGAATATTTACGGACCCCTTGCACAGCTTATAAAGACGGATAAAAAGTACATATTGGCAATAGAAACAGCTTTAGGTGCGGCAGGACAGAATATAGTAACCGAAAGTGAGAGAGAGGCAAAGGAGGCAATTGCCTACCTTAAAGAAAAGCACTTGGGCAGGGCGACGTTTTTGCCTGTTTCTGCAATCAAGCCTAAGAGGTTTGAGATGCAATCCGCAAAGAGCAGTAAGGGCTATGTTGCGGTTGCGGCGGACTTGATTGAATGTGACAAGAAGTATAATGACATAGTGAGCAATTTGCTTGGAACGACGGTTATCTGTGATGACATAGATAATGCTGTTTCTATGGCTAAGATTTCGGGACACAAGTTCCGCATTGTCACTCTCGGCGGTGATGTTATACAGCCTGGCGGTGCAATGACAGGCGGAAGTGCGGTTAAGTCAACAGGTTCTCTGTCCAGAACGGGTGAGATAGACTCTCTCGGAAAAGAGATTGAAAAACTCAAAGCGTTATCCGAGGACTGCGAAAACAGACTTACTGCCTCACGTGATAAACTTGCCTTATTTGAGACGGCAATGGCGGATAAGTCGGAAAAGCTAAGCTCATTAAGGGCGGATTGCATAAGGCTTAAAGCGGACAGAGAACATTATGCAGTTCTGATGGAAAACGCAAAGCAATCCAGAGGACAGCTCAGAACAGAGGTTGATGAAATAACCAGGCGTTTGGCTGAAATTGAAAAGGAGAGCAGTGAAAAGAGCGCTCGTATTGAAGAAAGACAAAAGGAGAGAGTTAGAATTGAAACCGATGCCGCTAAGACGCAGACAGAATATAGTGAACTGTCAAGTGAGAATGAGCGTTTGTCGGGCAGACTTACTGAACTCAATATCAGACGAACAGCTATCTTAAAGGATATAGAGCTTGAAAACGAGAGAATAAGCGCTATAAATGACAGCAAAGCTGAACAGTTGGAATCTGTCAATATCAAACGGGGCGGCATTGATACCCTTAAAGAGAGAAACAAGGCTATAGAAGAAGATATTGCAAAAATTAAATCTGACGGCGAGAATTTGGCAACTGAGGCAGAAAATTGCCGTAAGTCAACAGATGAACTCAATGACAAACGCCGTGAGACCGAGCAGTTAATCAGAAAACTTCAAAATGATATAAAAGGCGCTCAGGAACAAAAGTTCAGCCTGTCACAGCAGGCTTCAAAGACCGAGACGAGAATAGAAAAGCTGACGGCAGACCGCGAGAATATCATTAACAGAATTTGGGAAGATTATGAGTTGACATACAGCGATGCGGCAGAGATGAAGTCTGATGAAGATTTTGATTATAAGGTTGCATCAGAGAGAATACGTGAGTTGAAGGCTCAGATTAAATCCTTAGGAAACATCAATTTAGACTCAATTGAAGAATATAAAAGCGTTAAGGAAAGATTTGATTTTCTTACAGTTCAGACAGAGGACTTGGAAAAGGCAAAGGCTGAGCTTGATGATGTAGTAAATGAAATGATGCAGATTATGCAAAGCAGATTTGCAGAGCAGTTTAAAATAATAAACACAAATTTTAACCGAGTTTTTTCAGAGCTGTTTGGTGGCGGCAGAGCCAATCTTTCGTTGACAGAGCCTGACAATGTTTTAGAAAGCGGTATAGAGATAGAGGCGCAGCCACCTGGCAAGAAGCTACAAAGCCTGTTGCTGTTGTCGGGCGGAGAGAGAGCCTTTACTGCTATTGCGTTGCTGTTTGCAATACTCGATGTAAGACCTACACCATTTTGTATTTTAGACGAGATTGAGGCGGCACTTGATGATGTAAATGTATACAGATATGCCGACTATCTTAAAAAGTACAGCCAAAAGACACAGTTTATTGTTGTTACTCACAGAAGGGGTACAATGGAGGCGGCAAACATACTCTACGGTGTTACAATGCAAGAGAGAGGTGTGTCTAAGCTGTTAACCCTCAATATTGATGAGGTTAGGGAGAAAGTATAAAACCGAACCGTGATTTTGAAAGGTAAATTTATTGTTTTTGGCAGGTTCGGATTTGTACTTTCACCCTAAGGACGCCAAATAAAAATAATTGCCGATAATCAGCGGCGGAAAGGAGATAAAAATGGCATTTTTCAGCAAAATAAAGGAAAGTTTAAGCAAGACAAAAAATTCTATAAACGAAAAACTTGAAACCGTAATCAACACCTTTAAAAGTGTTGACGAGGAGTTGTTTGAAGAACTTGAAGAAGTTTTAATAACGGCGGATTTGGGTGTTAATACCTCGGTTGAAATCATAGACCGCCTGAGAGATGTGGCTGATGAAAAGCATATTGTAGATGCAAACAAACTAAAAGGTGAACTTGCCAACATCCTTGAAGAAATTTTAAATGAGGGCAAAAGCTCTAAAATGCAAGTGTACGGATTGCCTGCGGTTATTATGGTAATCGGCGTAAACGGAGTGGGAAAGACCACATCTATCGGTAAACTTGCAAATATGTATAAAAAGCAGGGTAAGAATGTTGTAATCGCCGCTGCTGACACATTCCGTGCCGCCGCAATTGAGCAGCTTGAGGTTTGGGCTGACCGCGCAGATGTAAGAATTGTTAAACAGCAGGAGGGCTCAGACCCTGCGGCTGTTATCTATGACGCTATAAATTCCTGTAAGGGTAAATATGTTGATGTGCTGTTGTGCGATACGGCAGGCAGACTTCACAACAAGAAAAATCTTATGGAGGAATTGAAGAAGATTTACAAGATTTTGGACAGAGAGCTTCCCGACAGCGCTAAAGAGGTTTTGCTTGTCCTTGATGCCACCACAGGTCAGAATGCAGTAGCTCAGGCAAAGGAGTTTAAAGAGGCGGCGGATATTACAGGTATAATCCTCACCAAACTTGACGGTACTGCAAAAGGCGGTATTACATTTGCAATCAAAAATGAATATGATATCCCCGTTAAGCTTGTGGGTGTCGGCGAAGGAATTGATGATATTGAGTTCTTTGACTCTCACGAATTTGTAAGCGGAATAATTGACACTGACGAAGAATAAGATATAAAAAATGTAAAATTTTAAAAAAAGTTTAAAAAAATACTTGCAATATAAGAAGTTGTGTGATATAATACACAGGTTGAATATGGGTAGTCCTCTGCCTTTTGTGTGGCACGAATACTTAGAGAAGAAAGGAAAATGTAAAAATGGATATTTTACAGCAAATTACACAAGAACAAATCAGAACAGATTTGCCTAAGTTTAACATAGGTGACACAATTCGTGTATATGTTAAGGTTAAGGAAGGAAACAGAGAGAGAGTTCAGATGTTTGAGGGAACCGTTATTAAGAAGAACAACGGTGGTATCGCTGAAACCTTCACAGTAAGACGTGTATCTTACGGCGTTGGCGTTGAGAGAACATTCCCTGTAAATTCTCCTAAAATCGAAAAGATTGAACTCGTAAGACACGGCCGTGTACGTCGTGCAAGACTTTACTATCTGCGTGATAGAGTTGGTAAGGCAGCTAAGGTTAAAGAAAAGCTTTAATAGCTAAGACGGGGCGGTGGTTATTTGATAATCACCGCTTTATTTATAACGAATGTACTATTTCGGAAGGATATGATTTTATGGACTTTAATGAAGTAAATGATAACAACGGAGCTAACGAAGAAGTTGAGAATAAGCCCGTTGAAGTCGAAGAAAATACTGATGAAGAACCTGAAAACAAGACGAATTGGGTGAAGGAATTGCGTGAATGGGTTATTGCTATTGCGGCGGCTGTTATCATTGCGTTTGTAATCAGAGAGTTTGTATTTACTCTTGTTAATGTAAAGGGCGCATCTATGGAGCCAAGCCTCCACGAAAATGACAGATTGTATGTAAACAGATTGTTTTACAAGCCTGAAAAGGGCGATGTTGTTATATTCAGACCTGCAACAGACCCTAAACGTCCATATGTTAAGCGTGTTATAGCAACAGAGGGTGACACGATTTACATAGACTTTATTACGGGTAATGTGTATGTAAATGACGAGGTTATTGATGAACCGTATATTAAAGAGAAAACTCACACATCTGAGGCGTATATCAACAGCCTTATAAAGAGCGGAGATTACAGCAAGGATAATCCTATTGTTATTCAGCCAGGATATGTTTGGTGTATGGGTGACAACAGAAACAACAGCCTTGACAGCAGACAGTTAGGTCCTATTCCTTTGGACGAGATTATAGGCGGTGCTGTTTTCCGTTTCTGGCCGCTTAACAGTATTGGCGGTGTTAGTCAGGATGCTGAGGAAGTATCTTTTATGATTGACGGTGACGACTTCGCCTCTCTCGGTTGAGATTTTTTACGGAAGGATGTGTTAAGCTATGGAACTTCAATGGTTTCCAGGTCATATGGCAAAGACAAGAAGAATGATATCAGAAAATCTGAAACTTGTGGATGTGGTTATAGAACTTCTTGATGCCAGACTGCCCTTGTCCTCCCGCAATCCTGAGATTGATAATATTGTCGGCTCTAAGCCGAGAATTGCCGTGCTTAACAAATGTGATATAGCTGATGATACTGCAAACAAGTTGTGGCTTGATTGGTTTGAAAAGAAGAATATTACTGCGTTTTTGGCGGACAGCCGTTCAGGTTACGGCTTTTCTGCCCTGTCGCCTGCAATCGATAAGGTGCTTGAAGAAAAGTTTGAACGTGACAGAGCAAAAGGCATTAAAAGACATAGTGTAAAGATGATGATTGTAGGTATTCCTAATGTGGGAAAATCGTCATTTATCAACAGATTGTCGGCACGCAGTGCGGCGAAAACAGGGGATAGACCAGGTGTTACAACTGCTAAACAATGGATAAGAATTGCAGGCAAGTATGAGCTTTTGGATACACCCGGAATATTATGGCCTAAATTTGAAAGTCCTGAGTGTGCAAGAAGGATTGCATTTACGGGCGGTATCAAGGACGAGATTATGGATGTTGAGGAATTGGCATTTTATCTTGTGGGCTTTTTGCGTGAGAATTATCCTCAAAATCTCATAGACAGATACAAGCTGTCTGATGCTGATATTGAACTTGAAAGCTGGGATATTGTTGAGGTTATTGGCAGAAAACGCGGTGCTGTTATATCAGGCGGTGAAATCGATATGCACCGTACATCTATGCTGATACTCGACGATTTCCGTTCTGCTAAATTAGGTAAAATCACACTTGAACTACCATAGAATATTTGTTTCAGCGAGAGTTAACTCTCGCTGTTTTGATATAAAAATTAATACGGAGGTGTTGTAATATGTTGGATACAGCAGATATATATTATGAAAAAGGATATGAGTATATAGCAGGTGTTGACGAGGTAGGCAGAGGACCCCTTGCGGGACCTGTCTGTGCTGCCGCAGTAATTTTGCCCAAGGGAATGATAATCGACGGAGTAAACGACTCAAAAAAGCTGAGCGAGAAGAAAAGAGAAAAGCTGTACGAGGACATAATAAAGAATGCGGTTGCATACAGCGTTGCCTTTGTTGAACCATCAGTTATTGATGAAATCAATATCCGTATGGCAACTCACAAGGCAATGCAAAAGGCGGTAAGTGACCTGAAAATAAAGGCTGATTTTTTGCTTGTGGACGGAAATGACAGAATTGCCTTTGACGGAATTGAGTCAGAGTACATAGTGAAAGGCGATGCCAGGTTTGAATGTATAGCGGCGGCATCTATTGTTGCAAAGGTGACAAGGGATAGATATATGGTAGAAATGGACAGCGTATATCCCCACTATGGATTTGCCAAAAATAAAGGTTACGGAACAAAAGAGCATATGCTTGGTATAAGGGAATACGGAATAACCGATATACACAGAAAAACATTTATAACCGACAAGGTTTTGGGAAAGGTGTAGCAGATGGGCAGATACAATAAAAATCTGGGAGATTTCGGAGAGAACTTTGCGGTAGATTTTTTGCTTGAAAACGGTTATGAAATTCTGGAGAGAAATTACAAGACCAAATCAGGTGAAATAGATATAATTGCGAGCATTGAAAATACATTGGTATTTGTGGAGGTTAAGACAAGAAGCTCCGAAAAATACGGACAGCCGTCAGAGGCGGTGGATTATAAAAAGCGAAAGCATATGCTGTCTGCCTCTGAGGAATACTATTCTGAGGCTATGCCATATAGCGAAATCAGATTTGATGTGATTGAGATAATTGCAAAACAATTGAGTGATGGTGAAGTGGTTTTGCATAGACTAAATCACATTGAGGGAGTAATTATGGATTAAGGAGAGGTAGATTATGTACAAAATTTTTGATGCACATTGTGATACGATTTACGAATTGTCGGAAAGAGGCTTGCCCCTTGATAAAAACAAATTGCATTTGGATATAGAGAGAATGTTGGAGTATAATACTTATATTCAGGTGTTTGCCGCATTTGTAGACAAAAAAGATATTAAGATTTCGCCTATGAACCATTGCTTGACTTTGATGGATAAGTATTATACGGAAATAGAGAAAAACAAAGATAAAATTTCTGTTATTAAGACGGCAACTGATTTGCAAAAGGCAAAAGAGGGCGGTGTACACGCAATACTTTCCATTGAGGGTGCCGAGGTGCTGGAGGGGAGTCTTGCGGCACTGAGGATGTATTACAGAATGGGTGTAAGGCTGATTACTCTGACCTGGAACTATGCCAACGAGTTGGCTGACGGAATTACCGAGAGCCGAGGCGGAGGACTTACTGAGTTCGGCAGGCAGGCGGTTGCATTAATGGAGGAACTTGGCATATTGATTGATGTTTCTCATCTGTCCGAAAAGGGTTTTTGGGATGTGGCTCAATGTGCAAAATATCCATTTGTTGCGTCACATTCCTGTGTGAAAAATATTTGCGGACACATACGCAATCTGACAGATGCACAAATCTCAGAAATAACAAGACGAAATGGCGTTATAGGTGTAAACTTCTATCCGCAGTTTTTGGATAACAATGGTGAATGCGGCGTAGATAAGCTGTGTGAACATATTGAGTATATACTATCTATGAACGGAGAGGATACAGCCGCTTTAGGTTCTGACTTTGACGGAGTTGACTGTTTGCCGTCGGGGATTTGCGGTGCAGAGAGTATGAAGGACATATGCAAACGATTGAACACAAGGGGTATAAATGATGATGTAATCCAAAAAATTGCATTTGATAACCTATACAGAGTCTTTTATCAGACTTTAAATCGAAAAAAATGATTAATTTTTCAAGAAATTTTGATACATATATTGCATTTTAGGGATATTTATATTAAAATAGATATAATGACGTATCTATGCATTCTTGAAATGTATGACTATTTTAAATTTAAAACTCGGAGGTTACTAAAGATGGAATTACGACTTTCAGACAAAGCAAGAGCGGTTAGTCCGTCACCAACCCTGGCAATTGATTCTAAGTTTAAGGCTATGAAAAAGCAAGGCATACCTGTTGTGGGTTTTGGTGCAGGAGAACCTGATTTTAATACACCCGACAATATCAAGATGGCAGGTATCAATGCCATTGAAAATAATATTACCAAATACACACCTGCTTCAGGTACTCCTGAGCTTAAGCAGGCTATATGCGACAAGGTAAAGAGAGATACAGGACTTGAATATAAACCTGCTAACGTCGTTGTAAGCAACGGCGGTAAACATTCGCTTACCAATACGTTTCTTTCGATTTGCAACCCTGGTGACGAGGTTATTATTCCCGCTCCGTATTGGGTTAGCTATCCTGAGATGGTTAAGTTGGCTGATGCTGTACCTGTTTATATAAAGACAACAGAGGAAACAAACTTTAAGTTCACTATGGAACAGTTGACAGACGCTATCACACCGAGAACGCGTGCAATCGTGCTTAATACACCAAGCAACCCGACAGGTATGATATACACTAAAGAGGAGCTTGAGCAGATTGCAAAGATTGCGGTTGAAAACGAAATATATGTTGTATTTGACGAGATATATGAGAAGTTAGTATACGAGGGCGAGCATATTAATATTGCAACGCTCGGCGATGAAATACGTGACCTTACCATAATAGTAAATGGTATGGCAAAGACATATGCTATGACGGGATGGAGAATAGGATATGCAGTAGCAAACGAAAAGATTGCAAAAGCTATGGCAAATATCCAGAGCCACGCTACTTCAAACCCCAACTCAATCGCACAGGCAGCCGCTGTTGAGGCGTTGAACGGCGACCAGAGTTTTATTGATGATATGAAGAAAACCTATATCGAACGCAGAGATTATATGGTTGACAGAATTAACAAAATGGAAGGTATGAGCTGTTCTAATCCTAACGGTGCCTTCTATATCTTTGTAAATGTAAAGGAACAGCTTAAAAAGGAGCATTACGGCAAAATGATAAATACAGCTCAGGAGCTCTGTAACGATATTTTAGATCGTGCTCTTGTTGCCTTGGTGCCCAGTGAAGGATTTGGTGTTAAAGGCTATGTAAGACTTTCATATGCAACTTCTATGGA